>CAYOMP010000144.1:0-7229 GCA_964405075.1 uncultured Lachnospiraceae bacterium | reverse complement strand
AAGATAATCCTAATTGCGATTTTATGTCATGGCAAAAAACTTCAATAGTAAAATGTAAAAAATGTAATGGTATAATGGTAGAAAAAGGTAATAAATTGGTATGTATTGATGAACAGTGCGGTTATATAGAAGATAAAAAAAGTGAGAATTAACATAAAAAATACGGGAAAACACTAAATATTGAGAAAACTCATTGGGTAACATTGATTTTGTAAGAAGTGTGTGATAAAATATGAAATAATAGCGAATTGAATAAAAAACTAGAAAAATGTCTTTAAGATTTAGCAAAAGTGTATATGAATGGTAGGAGGTAATTATGAGCGTACAATTACTGGATAAAACAAGAAAAATCAATAAGTTATTGCATAATAACAACTCATCAAAAGTAGTGTTTAATGATATTTGTACAGTTCTTACAGAAATTTTAAATTCAAATATTTTAGTTATTAGCAAAAAAGGTAAAGTCTTAGGCAGTAGTCTCTGTGATGGTGTTGATGAGATTAAAGAACTAATTGATGATCAGGTTGGTGGCTATATTGATCCAATGTTAAACGAAAGACTGTTAGGTGTGTTATCCACTAAAGAAAATGTAAATTTGCAGACACTAGGTTTTGAGTCTGAAAATGTAAGAAAGTTCAGTGCTATTATTACACCAATAGATATAGCGGGTGAGAGGCTAGGTACTTTGTTTTTATATAAAACAGGTGAAAGCTATGAAATAGACGATATTATTTTAAGTGAATATGGAACTACAGTTGTTGGCTTGGAAATGATGAGATCTGTAAATGAAGAAAACGCTGAAGAAACAAGAAAAGTACAGATTGTTAAATCTGCTATTAGTACATTATCCTTCTCAGAATTAGAAGCTATTACACATATTTTTGAAGAATTAGAAGGTAATGAAGGTATTCTTGTGGCGAGTAAAATAGCAGACAGAGTTGGAATTACCAGATCGGTTATTGTTAATGCTCTTAGAAAGTTTGAAAGTGCAGGGGTAATTGAGTCACGTTCTTCAGGAATGAAGGGAACATACATCAAGGTACTTAATGATGTTGTTTTTGATGAGTTAAAGGCATTAAATAAAGAAAAAAATAATTAGATCGTAGGAGAGTTATGTTGTTTACATAACTCTCTTTTTGCGAAATGACGAGGAGAATAATTGACATGTAGAAATTATTTGTCGGCAGATGCAAATTGCGTGAAATCCATAAGCAAATTTTGGATGTCAAATAGTTTTTGGTTAAAAAGTACTAAAAAAGATTTCAAGGGGAGATTTTTGTAATTATCTCGAGAAAGAATAGGAGAAAGCATAAATTAAAATAAACAAAAAATAAAATAAAAGTAAAATGTTTGTGAATAATCTACAATATAATATAGGAAAAATAGTACCAAGGTAACAAGAAGTGACATCAATAGTAATGAATTGATAAAAAAAATTGAAAAAGTGACAAAATTCCCTTGTAAATTTCTGTGGATATTTTATAATAAAGTAAGATTGTGATAGTTATGTTTTGATGACAATAAATGATTAAAAAACGGAAATGGAGTGGATAGAATGATAGGTTCAGACGCATTTAATTATATAAATGTATTGGATAAAGCAGCTGATGCTGCATGGCTTAGAAATGATGTTATAGCTAATAATATTGCTAATGCGAATACTCCGTATTATAAACGTCAGGATGTTGAATTTTCCAGTGTGTTAGAACGTGAGTTAAGTGGTGCGAAATATAATACGCTTGATAATACAGTTGCGAATGTTTCAATGAAAAGACTTTCAAGCAGGGTATATACTGATTCGGAAAATTATTCATATCGTATTGATAAAAATAATGTTGATGTTGAAACGGAGAATGTGGAACTTGCCTCTAACCAAATTAAATACAATATGTTGGAATCGAGTATTAATGGTGAGTTTACATTATTGAAAACGGTTATTAAATAGTTAAGGAAAGATTGGAGGAAAGGATATGTCGATGTTTAGTTCTTTTGAAACAAGTGCCTCAGGAATGACTGCAGAACGTTTTAGAATGGATATTATTTCACAGAATCTTGCTAATTCTACTACAACAAGAACAGAAGATGGCACAGCATATAGAAGAAAAATTGTTACTTTTACGGAAAAGGATACTTCACCAAGTCATACATTTAGAAATGTTTTGGAAAATAGCAGAAGTAAATATTCTGGAAGAGGCGTTAAGGTTGATACAGTAACAGATGATTATGCAAACGAGATGGTTAGAACATACGATCCTTCACATCCAGATGCCGATGAAGATGGATATGTTACTTACCCAAATGTTAATACAGTAACAGAAATGACAGATTTGATTGATGCTAGTAGGGGATATGAAGCTAATGTTACAGCGTTTAATACTAGCAAGAGTATTGCTATGAAAGGCCTTGAAATTGGAAAATAGGGAGGATAAATAGATGAATGACATTACATCGTTATACAGCGTAGGTTCAGAATATATTCAAAAAGCAGCAGCTAATAGTTCTACTGTGGATACAACTGATAGAAGTTTTGGTGCTTTATTACAGACAGCGGTAGACAATATAAAACAAACCAATCAGTTACAATTGGATTATAAACAGGAAGAGTTGAATGTTGCCTTAGGTTACAGCGAAAATACTCATGATTTAGCGATTGCTCAGAGTAAAGCAGAAACAGCTATCTCTTACACAGTGGCTTTACGTGATAAGTTTTTAGACGCATATAAAGAAATTATGAATATTAATGTTTAATTTGTACGACGCAACTAAGAGAATAATCTGTTTGGAAGAGTATTCGACGGTAGTCGCGACGACTTGTGAAATTTGCAAAGCGCGTTTTATATGGTTTTGGGGTTGGAAACAAGACTAATACTTAAGGTTAGGAGATAACTGATGGAAGAAAGACTGAAAAACATTACAAATAAGCTAAAAGAATTTTGGAACAAATTCTCTAGTAAGCAGCGAGTTACAATGATAAGTGTAGCGGCAGTAATAGTTATAACGTTAGCAATATTGGGATATGTGCTTTCCAGACCGACTATGGTAACACTTATTACTTGTGAATCTACAAAACAGACTGCAGAAGTTAAGGAATTGCTGGAAAGCGAAGAAATTGATATGGAGATATCGGAAGATGGATATGTGGTATCTGTTAACAAAAAAGATTTAGCAAGTGCAACATTGCTATTAGGCGCTAATAGTATTCCGGCGGATGGATATAGTATTGATACAGCTTTAAGTGGAGGTTTTAGTTCTACTGAAGCTGATAAAGAGAAAAAATACAAATTATATTTGGAAGAATATGTGGCTACAATGCTTGAAAGCATGGATGTAATAAAAGACGCAAGTGTAAAATTAACTATTCCTGATGATGATGGAACTATTATATCTAAACAGCAGGAAACATATGCTAGCGTTATTTTGACGTTGAATGGTAGCTTAGATACGGAAGGTGCTACTACAATTGCTAAATTTGTTGCGACAGGCGTTGGGAATGATACTACTGACAGTGTTGTTATTATTGATTCGAATGGTAATTTGTTATTTTCAGGTGAGGATAACACAACTACAGTAGGAAATGCCAGTAATCAGTTATCAGTAAAAAGTCAAGCGGAAACACTTGTTAAAAATCAGGTTAAGAGTGTTATGTTAGGAACAAATGTATATGATTCAGTAGAAATTGCTCCTAATTTAAAAATTTCTTTTGATGTAGTTAATGAAACTGAACATACATATTCACCTGCAGATGGGCAGGAACAGGGATTACTTAGCCATGAAGAAGCTTATGAACAAGAAACTGTTGGAGGTACATCAGGAGTACCGGGAACAGGATCAAATAGTAATACAACATATGTTATAGAAGATAATAATTATAGCTCAAGTACTACTACAGAATATAGCAAAGATTATATACCTAATGAGAAAGTTACTGATACTCAGTATGCTCCTGGTACAATTGTATATGATCAGTCATCTATTGCAATTGTTGCTACAACTTATACAATTATCAAAGAAGATGAATTGAGAAGTCAGGGCCTTTTAGATAATATGTCGTTTGATGAATATATAGCACAAAATGATGTTAAAACAAAAACAGAAGTTGATGCAGATTTTTATACGATGGTAGCAAAGGCTACAGGTATAGCTGAAGAAGATATTTCGATTGTTGCATATGAAGTTCCGGTATTCCAGTCTTCGGACGGTTCTGGCAGAACAGTTAGTGATTATGTGATGATAATAATGATAGTTCTTATATTTGCTCTTCTTGGATTTGTAATCTTTAAGAGTACAAGACCAGTTGAAGTTTTGGAAACTGAACCAGAATTATCAGTTGAAGAGTTATTGTCTGCAACAAGAGAAGCACAGCATCCACTTGATGATATTGACTTTAATGAAAAATCTGAAGCTAGAAAACTTATTGAAAAATTTGTTGATGAAAATCCAGAAGCCGTGGCTCAATTATTACGTAACTGGTTAAATGAAGGATGGGAGTGATAAAGTATGGCAGCTAAAGAAGATTTGACTGGGGTAGAAAAGGCGGCAATACTACTTATTGCTCTAGGACCTGAAAAATCCTCACAGATATTTAAACATTTAAAAGAAGATGAAATAGAAGAATTGACTTTGGAGATTGCTAACACAAGAAGTATTTCTCCGGCAGTTAAAGAAAAAGTAATAGATGAATTTTATGAAATTTGTCTTGCACAGCAATATATTGCTGAAGGCGGTATTGCCTATGCCAAGGAATTGCTTGAAAAAGCTCTTGGTTCAGATAAAGCAGTGGATGTTATTGGTAAACTTACAGCATCGTTACAGGTTAGACCATTCGAATTTGTTAAGAGAGCAGATGCATCGCAGTTACTTAACTTCATTCAGGATGAACATCCACAGACAATTGCTCTTATCTTGTCTTATTTGTCAGCAGGACAATCAGCAGCGGTTATCGGCTCGTTAGCACCAGATAAGCAAGCCGATGTTGCTAAGCGTATTGCACAGATGGATAGAACATCTCCGGATGTAATTAAAGAGGTAGAAAGAGTATTGGAAAGAAAATTAGCTTCATTGGTAAATCAAGATTACACTATTGTTGGTGGTGTAGACTTAATTGTAGAAATCTTGAATACTGTTGATAGAGGAACAGAAAAACACATTATGGAAACTCTTGAAATTGACGAACCAGAATTGGCAGATGAAATTAGGAAGAAGATGTTTGTATTTGAAGATATTCTTTCTCTTGATGACAGAGCTATTCAGAGAGTTCTTAGAGATGTTGATAATAATGACCTTGCAGTTGCTCTTAAGGGTGCTAATGAAGAAGTACAGAATGCAATCTTCAATAACTTATCTAAACGTCTTGCAGCTATGATTAAAGAAGATATGGAATTTATGGGTCCTGTTCGTATGAAGGATGTTGAAGAAGCACAACAGAAGATTGTTAATATTATTAGGAAACTTGAAGACTCTGCAGAAATTGTTATCTCTAGAGGTGGAGGTGACGAGATAGTTGTCTAATTTATTGAAATTCAACACAGTTTATTGTGAAGGTGACAAAAAAGTAATTGATTACAATGCACTGATAGAAGAAAAGCTTAGTGAAATAGCAAAAAAGATGGAACAAAGCTTTGATAATAGCGCAAATCCAGAAGCTGAGGGTAATGATTTTATGGCTGGACTAACAGCTGAGAAAGTGGAAAGGCTGTTAGATGAAGAATCAGAGGCTGAACCAGAGATTTCAAATGAAGAAATACTGGCACAGGCCAATGAAGAGGCAGAAAAAATATTAGCACAGGCTAGGGAAGTTGCAGAAAACCTTAAACAACAGGCATATCAAGAAGGAAGAAAACAAGGATATGATGATGGATATGCACAAGCTGTGTCTGATGTTGAAAATCTGAAAATTGAGGTGGAAAATCATCGACAAGAATTGGAAGATGAATATCAAAGACAACTTGACGAAATGGAACCGTTGTTAGTAGATACAATTACTAATGTGGTTCAGAGGGTTTTCAAAATAAAATTTGAAGATAATAAAAATATGATAGTTCATTTGCTTAGAAATGCAATTGGTCAGATAGAAAACAGCAAAGAATATTTGATAAAGGTTTCTAAGATTGATTATCCATATGTTGTTAAGTACAAGGAAGTATTAGAAAAATCAGTAGTACAAGCTGCCAGCATAGCAGTTACAGAAGATGTTACTTTGGAAAAAGGACAATGTATGATAGAAACAGATGGTGGAGTGTTTGATTGTAGTATGGACACACAGCTAGATGGATTAATAAAAGCATTAAAAATATTATCGCTAAATTAAAGGCAGGGCAGATTATTGACAGCAATTAATTTAAAGAAATATTACAACTTAACAGAGAATACTTTTTACAAAAGATTAGGACGAGTTGTTAAATTAGTAGGATTAACTATTGAATCGGTTGGTCCGGATGCTAAACTTAATGACTTATGCAAAATAAGGTCCAATGAAGACAGCGAGAAGTATATATTGGCAGAGGTGGTTGGCTTTAAAGACAAGAAGATATTACTGATGCCGTTTGAAAATGTTGAGGGAATTGGACTTGGCTGTATAGTAGAGAATGTAGGACATCCACTTACAGTTCCTGTTGGAGAACATTTACTTGGAAAAACATTAGATGGACTTGGAAGGACAATAGATAGTGAGGATATTACGTCAGACAGCTATTTTGCAGGTTCTAATTATCCAGTAGAAGCACCGCCACCAGACCCTATGGATAGAGAGATAATCAGCGAAGTTTTACCATTAGGAGTAAAGGCGGTTGATGGCTTAATTACTGTAGGAAAAGGTCAGAGAATTGGTATATTTGCAGGTAGTGGTGTTGGTAAGAGTACACTCCTTGGTATGTTTGCCAGAAATACCAAAGCAGATATTAATGTTATTGCTTTGATTGGTGAACGTGGTAGAGAGGTAAGGGAGTTTATAGAACGCGACTTGGGCGAAGAAGGTATGAAACGCTCGGTAGTAGTAGTGGCGACTTCTGACAAACCGGCTCTTATTAGAAATAAAGCAGCGAAGACTGCAACAGCCATAGCAGAATATTTTAGAGACCAAGGGAAAGATGTGTTGCTAATGATGGATTCGTTGACACGTTTTTCTATGGCTCAAAGGGAAATTGGATTGGCTTCTGGAGAACCTCCTGTAACTAGGGGATATCCACCTAGTGTATATGCAGAAATGCCAAAACTGCTTGAAAGGGCAGGTA
>CAYOMP010000143.1:0-7275 GCA_964405075.1 uncultured Lachnospiraceae bacterium | reverse complement strand
ACTTATTCAGGCAGCAGACTACGATATTGAAAGAGCAGAATACGGTATTATTTATATTGATGAAATAGATAAGATTACCAGAAAATCTGAAAATGCATCAATTACCAGAGACGTATCAGGTGAAGGTGTACAGCAGGCATTACTTAAAATTCTTGAAGGTACTGTTGCATCGGTTCCACCACAAGGTGGAAGAAAGCATCCTCATCAGGAATTATTACAGATTAATACTACAAATATTTTATTTATTTGTGGTGGTGCGTTCGAAGGTCTTGAGAAGATTATTGAAACTAGAATGGACCAGAAGTCAATTGGTTTCAATGCTGAAATAGCAACAAAGAGAGAAGAGAAAATTGGAGAAATATTCAAGAATGTTCTTCCTCAGGATTTTGTAAAGTTTGGATTGATTCCAGAATTTGTAGGGCGTGTACCTGTAAATGTGTCTTTGGAACCATTAGATAAAGAAGCACTAGTACGTATTTTGAAGGAGCCAAAGAACTCTATCGTAAAACAGTATAAGAAGTTATTCGAATTAGATGGAGTACAGTTGGAATTTGATGAAGATGCTATAGAAACTATTGCTGAAAGATCATTAGCTAGAAATACAGGAGCCCGTGGACTTCGTTCGATAATGGAAAGTGTTATGATGGACACAATGTTTACCATACCATCTGATGAAAGCATTGTTTCTTGTAGAATCACAAAAGAAGCAGCTGAGGGAAATGGTGAACCAGAGGTAGTTAGAAAAGAAGTTGCAACATCTAATAAGAAGAAAAGTATTACACAGAAGCTTCTTAAGTCAGCTGATGAAAGTGCATAGAAATGATTATGGGTGTCTTTAGGGACACCCTTATATTTTGAATATGTAGGAGTAATATATGGGTGAAGAAATAAAAGTAATGCCAGCAGTGGCACTTAGAGGAATGACAATACTTCCGGATATGATTATTCATTTTGATGTTAGTAGAGAAAAATCTATAAAAGCAATAGAAAAAGCAATGCTTAATGACCAAAAGATTTTTCTTGTATCACAGGTAGATGTTAATGTGAATGATCCCCAGTTTGAAGATTTATATAGAACAGGTTGCATAGCCATAATCAGACAGGTGATTAAATTACCTAATGATATTTTAAGAGTATTGGTAGAAGGTGTAGAAAGAGCACATTTTCTGGGTTCGTTGGAGGAAGAAACTGAATACATATTGGCTCAGGTCGAGTGTATTGAAGAAGACAATGAAATAGATGAAAATGAAGGCGAAGCTATGTTAAGAGCCTTGAAAGAATTGTTCTTAAAATATAGTGGTGAGAATAGAAAAATAAGTAAAGAATTTATCAAAAATGTTATTGAACAGGAAGATATTGTAAAGTTAATTAATCAGATAGCAATTAATGTTCCTATGTCAAATGAAAGCAAACAGCAGATTCTTGAGGCGGAACAAATTGAAGAAAGATATGAAGTTTTATGTGTTTTATTAAACAATGAAACTAATATATTCAAAATAAAAAAGGATTTACAAAATAAGGTTAAAGAAAAAGTTGACCGTAATCAAAAGGAATATATTTTACGAGAACAACAAAAACTTATTAGAGAAGAATTAGGCGAGGATACAACTGAATCGGAAGCTGCTAATTATATGATGCAGTTAGAAAAACTAAAAGCACCTAAGAGCGTAAAGGAAAGAATAGAAAAAGAAATTAACAGATTTAAAAATACTGCTATGAGTTCTTCTGAAAATGCAGTAGTAAGAGGTTATATAGAAACATTGTTAGAAATGCCTTGGAATAAGGCATCAAAGGATAATAAGGACATAGCCTATGCCAAGAAAGTGTTAGATGAGGAACATTATGGTTTGGAAAAGGTAAAATCCAGAATATTGGAATTCTTAGCTGTAAGAGCACTTACCAAAAAAGGACAGAGTCCTATTATATGTTTAGTAGGGCCACCAGGTACAGGTAAAACATCCATTGCTAAGAGTGTAGCAACTGCCTTGAATAAGGAATATGTAAGAATTAGTCTTGGCGGAGTTAGAGATGAGGCTGAGATTAGAGGTCACAGAAGAACCTATGTAGGAGCTATGCCGGGTAGAATTGCTAATGGACTTAAGTATGCTGGAGTTAAGAATCCTTTAATGCTTCTTGATGAAATAGACAAGGTTAGCAGTGATTATAAAGGGGATACATCTGCTGCATTATTAGAAGTATTAGATGCTGAACAGAATACTAAGTTTAGGGACCATTATATTGAACTGCCAATTGATTTATCAGAAGTATTATTTATAGCAACGGCTAATTCATTGCAGACAATTCCAAGACCGTTATTAGATAGAATGGAAATTATTGAAGTTAGCAGTTATACAGAGAATGAGAAATTCCATATTGCAAGAGAGCATCTAATTGATAAACAGATGGAAAAAAATGGAATAAAGAAAGAACAGCTAACAATTTCTGATAAGGCATTAGCAAAGGTAATTACCGGGTATACTAAGGAAGCGGGAGTCCGTAATCTTGAAAGAAAAATTGGAGAAATATGTAGAAAGACTGCCAGGAGAATTTTAGAAGAAAAGAAGACAGAGGTTAAGGTTACTGAAAAGAATCTGGAAAAATTCTTAGGTAAAGAGAAGTATACAATTGATATGGCAAATGAAACAGATGAAGTGGGTATTGTTAGAGGTTTAGCATGGACAAGCGTTGGTGGTGATACATTAGAGATTGAAGTAAATGTAATGCCTGGAAAAGGCGAGTTCCAACTAACAGGTCAGTTAGGTGACGTTATGAAGGAATCAGCCAGAGCCGGAATTAGCTATATCCGTTCAGTTAGTAAAGAATATGATATTCCAGAGGACTTCTTTAAAGAGAATGATATACATATCCATATTCCGGAGGGTGCAGTGCCAAAGGATGGGCCATCGGCAGGCATAACCATGGCAACAGCTATGATTTCGGCAATTACTAATATACCGGTAAAAGCATCAGTTGCAATGACTGGTGAAATAACACTTAGAGGAAGAGTTCTTCCAATCGGTGGATTAAAGGAAAAAATGCTGGCGGCAAAGAATGCAGGAATCAAGAAAGTTCTAGTGCCTATGAAGAATCAAAAAGATATAGATGAAATTGATGACGAAATAAAAAAGGGTATGGAAATAGTGTTGGTAGAAACTATGGCAACAGTATTAGAACATGCATTAGTAAAGTAGATAAAGGAAAATAGTATGGTTATTAAGAATGTTGAATTAGAAACAGTTTGTGGGATTACAAGCAAATTACCAGAGAATTCATTACCGGAAATAGCATTTGCAGGTAAATCTAATGTAGGTAAATCATCATTAATCAATGCTTTGGTTAATAGAAAATCTTTGGCGAGGACTTCCTCACAGCCGGGAAAAACACAAACAATTAACTTTTATAATGTTAATAAAGAATTGTATTTTGTTGACTTGCCTGGGTATGGATATGCAAAGGTTTCGCAGGAAATAAAGGCAAAATGGGGCAAAATGATAGAAAGATATCTACAGAAATCACAGCAATTAAGAGTTATCTTTTTGTTAATTGATATTAGACATGAGCCTTCGGCAAATGATAGAAATATGTATGAGTGGATAGTTTACAATGGATATAATCCGGTAATCATAGCTACTAAGTCAGATAAAGTTAGTAGAGGTCAGATTCAAAAGCACATTAAGATGATTAAGGAAGGTCTTAATGTAGAGAAAGGTACAAGAATTATTCCTTTTTCAGCCCAGACTAAGAATGGAAGAGACGAAATTTGGCAATTAATAGAAGAGGAATTAGCAGTTGTAAAAGAAATACAGGAAGAGATAGAAGAAGCTAACGAAGAAGAATAAAAATAAAGCAAAATATACGAGACGGAGGTCATATGTATGAGTGCGGGGAAAAAATATTTAAAGATCTTAGTTAATATTTTGATTTTTTTAGTAACAGTTTTATCTATAATATTCATATTACCAAAAGTATTAGTGTTTTTCTTGCCATTTGTTATTGGATGGTGTATTGCGGCAGTGGCAAATCCGTTAGCTAAGTTTTTTGAAAGTAAAATGAAAATTGTCAGGAAGCATAGTTCGGCGTTAATTATTATAGCGGCACTTGCGTTAGTTATACTTGGAATATACTTTGGCGTAGGTGCAATTGTTGGTGAAGTGGTGGATTTGATTAATGATATGCCGGAAATATATGCTAATTTGACAGAGGATTTTGGTAATATTGGTAATAATGTAGATATTATTTCTTCCAGATTACCTAGTTCGGCACAGAATGTAATTCAAACATTAAAAGGCGAATTGGGAAATATTGTTAGCGGGATATTTCAAAATGTAAGTGCACCAACAGTTGAGGCAGCAGGAAATATTGCTAAAAATATACCATCTACATTGATAATAGTGGTAATGACAATATTATCATCATATTTCTTTATTGTAGACAGAGATAAGGTTATTGAGTTTTATCACAAGGCATTACCTGTTTCTGTTACTGAATCGATAGATACCATAGTTAAGGATTTTTCGAATTTAGTAGGTGGTTATTTTAAGGCACAGTTTAAAATTATGATAGTAGTTGCAATAATACTGTTTATAGGTTTAGAAATACTCGGAGTTCCATATTCAATATTAATAGCCATATTAATAGCATTTCTTGACTTGTTACCAGTATTTGGAACCGGAACGGTATTAATCCCATGGGCAGTATTTAAATTGTTATCATCAGATTATAGAATTGCCATAGGATTATTGATTCTTTATGGGGTAACACAATTAGTAAGGCAGTTAATACAGCCTAAGATTGTTGGTGATACAATTGGGCTTAATCCATTGGCAACATTAGTATTTATGTATGTGGGATACAAATTCAAGGGCGTAATTGGAATGATTATAGGAGTTCCGGCCGGTATGATTGTTATTAATCTGTATGAAAGAGGAGCATTTGATAATATTATTAAATGCATTCGAGAGATACTGACTGATATTGATAATTTTAGAAAAATAGAATAGATAGTTAAAAAATAAAAGACCAATCAGATTTTTGATTGGTCTTTTAATTCGCAGGCTCAAAAGGCTTGCGAATTTTTTTAATGTTAATTAGCTCCATATTTTGGGATAATTAGGAATTTTAGTTCAAACATGCGTTCTGGAAAATATTGATAGATATTAAATAGATTGATATAATAAAGTTGAGAAAATATCATGTTTATAATTATAATAGTAAGAATTTATGAGGTGAAATAGATGCAAGTTTTGACCAACAATCATTATGATAGGATATTAGACCTATTTGATGGAATAACCAAAAGGATAAAAATAATAAGTCCTTTTATATCAGAATCTATGGCCAAAAAATTATGTGATGTAATAAAGAAATCAAATATTAAGTGTGAATTTATAACTAGATTTTACTTAGAAGATATGTTTGCAAAAGCAAATAGTATGGACGCTATTGAAATGATGATGGACACTGGAATAGAAGTATATGCATTGAAAGGTTTGCACACAAAGCTATATTTGTTTGATGATGATTATGGTGTGCTTGGTTCTGCAAATTTCACTGCTGGAGGATTCAAATCCAATGTGGAATTATCCTTGTTAATGGATAAAGAGGATAATATTCTAGATGAATTACATTCTTATTTTGATGATTTGCTTACAAGGATAAAACAATCTAAAGAGGGATTGATTACAAAAGAAGTGCTTGCGTCTGGTAGGGAGAAATATAAATATTCATTTAGTTCTAAAAAGAATAAAGAAGTAAAAAGTACTTTCATGTATGGAGCAAGTTTGGATAAGAAAAACATATTTGAAAATCCAAATGACATATTAAAAGAAATTGAGAAATGTAAAAATGAAGAAGATATCATAGATTCTATGTTTAGGAGCTTTGAAGGACATGAACAAGTTTTTTATGACCATACTATCTGGCTTAAATTTGATGGAGAAGGAAATGACCGACTAGAAGCAAAAGAAAAATTTCCAATGACTGAGGTGCAAGTTGATGATAGAGTTTGGTATTTATCTAATTACCCATTTAAAGTTCATTCCATTAAAGAAAATGATGAAATATATCTTGCCGCTTTGACAACAGATGTTAGAGGAAAAAAACAACCGCTTATAGTCGGTAGAGGACATCTTGCAGCATTTAAAGAAGAAAACTATGTAAGAAATGAATGGTTGAAGGAACATAGTTGGATGACTAGATATCCTTGGTATTGTGTGATAAAGGATTCAAAAGTATTGAATATGCCAATAGAAAAAGGGATTCCAATGGATGAGATATGGGATAAGTTAGGTTCTGATACTTATATTTCTTCTTTTGGAAAGAATGAGACAATTGCTGCTGTTGCCAAAAAGCATCATCAAAAAGCGCATATTAGGTTATCTGGAAATGCAAAGGATTATATTGATAAGCGATTGGATGAATTAGAAAAGAAATATGGAGTTATTGATTATAATTCAAATATTCGAATGAAAGAAAATGATTAAGAAAATTCAATGTGGATTTTAATAATAACAAAGTGTATTGGGGAAACATTTTATGATAAAATTGAGCATTAAAAAAGAAATTGATAAGATTATCAAAGAAGTTTGGCTTGATGAAATATGTAATGATTATGGGAAAGGAAAGTTGATTAAAGAAGCAAGTTTACAATGTAGTCTATATCATCACTTGCAAGTTAAATTAGAAAATATATTGCAAGAAAATAACCTATATATCTATCCAGAATTCTATTTCAAAGATTTAAAGTATCGAGCTGATTTAGCAATTGTAGAAATGGATATGAGTAAACAAACTTCATATTTAAGTGAAAGAATGACTGATATTGCTACTATTATAGAATTAAAATATGATGGTGGAAATGCAAAGACAACATCTGATTATATAAAGACAGATATGCCTAAAATAAAGCAATATGTTAAAAGTTTACCTTATAATTGCCAATTTTATTTTGGTGTAATATATGAAACTGATTGTGTATGGCTACATTGGTTTGACAAGAGAAGCACTAATAATTGGGCTAATGGTTGTTTGACAGAACTCAATGCAGGATATTTAGATGAACAAATGTATTTTGAGGTGAATTCATATAACGGCTTGAATCTGCAAAATAAGAAGGTGCAATGCAATATTTTATTTTGTTAATAAAATAATAGGGGCATATTTATATGCTTATATAACATTAGGAAATAGATAGAGAAGTTATAAATGTAGGAATGAGGAAATGCAAATGATATTATAAGGATGTAGGAATTGTGGCATATAAAAATGTCGTAAAAC
>CAYOMP010000142.1:0-7277 GCA_964405075.1 uncultured Lachnospiraceae bacterium | reverse complement strand
ATATAACATTAACTCTTTGAATTGTCAACTGTATTTCTATGGTGAGTTAACAGTTGAAGGGTTCTTAGTAAAATAATTAGCCCGAAGTACTCTTGTGAGAATAATAAAAATAATACTATACTTGCATAAATAAAAAACACAGCTATAGCTGATGAAACCAGCAAATTACGTTTCTTTTAGTTGGCAAAAACAACGTCTTATGATATTATAGACAGCGTGAATACATTTACAAAAGGAGAACGTAGTGGAATAGTGCATTGTAAAACAAATAAAAGGTTCTTATTTTACAATTAGTTTAGAACATACTAATACAAATATATTCTACTACTAAACATAAAAGAGACAGGACATATTAAAAAGTTGGCTTTAATTTCAGCAAAAATACTGGAGCGTCGTTGTGAAATGGGGATGAATCAGAAACAGTTTGCTGAGTATATGGGAGTTTCACAAGGGATGGTTTCAAAATGGGAAAGTGGGGATTACAACTTTACCATTATTACATTGCAGGAGATTTGCGAAAAATTAGACTTGCAGTTTGAGCCGGAAATACGAGAGAAAGTTTGTACAAGTGATAGGGTTGAATGCTATAATAGAAAATAGTGAGGAGGAATTATATTATGAAGAGACTTAGAAATTTATTTACGGTAGTTGTTTTATTTAGTTGTTTAATTTATGCGAATAAGTTAACTGCTAATGCTACTACATATTATACTTATAATAATTGTTTGAAATATCATATCGAAGATAGTGAGGTACATATAGATGCTTATGTTGGCAGCAATTTAACTAGCTTGTCTATTCCATCTAGTATTAAAGGGTATCCTGTTACCACTATCGGAAAAGGAGCTTTTAACTATCAGATTAGTGGTAATTCCAGAAGTGATAATTTACTACTTTCTGAAATTACGGTTCCATCCTCTGTTAATTATGTTGAAACTTGTGCTTTTGATTTATTAGGGGATTGTTCTATAATTATAAATAGTGAGGATGTTGAGTATGTATTTACGAATTATGGAAATATGTGTTTCGGTGTAGCTAGTTCTGATTATTCATTACATATCTATTCAACAAGTGATTCATCCACAGAAGCTTACTATAATTACTATTATGTAAATAGGTATAATGAAACTTCAATGTTGTGGAATAGTATGTGCTCAGATGTCTACTACCATAACATTGACTGGAAAGGACCTGCTAGTGTTAGCTTTTCTGACAGGTCAGATATGACAGTAAAGACAAGTACTGTTTTGGGAATAAACTATGCATACATGCCACAGGTAAAATTGTATGATAAAGACGGTAACTATATGGATGGGGATATGAACAGCAATCCTTTTAATAACTACAGTGCTGTACAGTTCTGGGTAACTACTTCTCCAACTCCTAATATACCAAGTTCACAGTCACAGTGGAAAAATAAGGTTATGTATGGTAATGGATACGGAAAATGGGGAATTACCTTTACAAGCTCTGGAACATATTATGTGTATCCGGTATATGTAAGAGAAACTATGTCGAATTGTCTGGCTTCGTTGTATGTGGACGAGCATTTCATTATAGGCGATCCTGTGAAAGTTGTTGTTGAGAAAACAAGATATGTTCCTGATATAAGCTCTATTAAATCGTATATTGAAATTAAAGGGTTAGTGAATGAGCGAGAAGTTGTGCAAGGTGAGGTTTTGGATTTGGACTTGCCTGCTTATGCAAATAAAGGAATAGATGATACTTGTTTTTATCTTAATGTGAGTAGTCAGGTTAGTTCGCCTGATTATAATAGGAGTGCTTATTATATGGATGAAGCTGATTTGATGCAGTTAAGTTCAAGTAATAGGTCTGTTATATCCGACACGTATAACAAGTATTGCTATAGAGATTTATCTATAGGCATAGTTGAATATTGTTCACCTTCACTTAGAAAAAGAGGTAAGTCTACGATTACTCTTAGTAATCCATATGGGTATGAAACTTCTTTTACTGTAGATGTTGATTTTTCTTATGCCACAGGAGGAGAATCTTATTTTTCGTATAGTGATGGTGCTGCCATTGTAGAGAAAAATAAGAGTTATAATTTAGATGATTTTATAAATGTTCAGGCAGGACATTTGATAAATGGCGAAACTAAGTGGAACCTGGTAAGTATTGATGACGATGATTCTGATTATGTTAAGATTGATGCAGCTGCAGGGACTATAACATTTTTGAAAGATGCATCTACACCTAAACGTGTATGGTTAAGTCTTCAGAAAGAAGATGACTACTGTGGAGGAATTTCATTACAGCTTTATTACAAAACAGCTGCCAACGAAGATTTGAGTAACTCTACTAAACCAGGTGATGAAGACAATGGTAGTGGTGATAATAACTCAAATAATAACAATAATACTGATAATAGTAACAACAATTCAGATAACGACAATAATAACAATAACGATAATAATAACAATGACAATAGCAATTCTAACAACAATAACAGTAATAACAATAATAACACTGGTGGTAGCGATACTAGTAATAATGGTAATGAGGAAGAGCTCGAGGAAGCTACTGCAACTTTGAATGTAGCAAGCACTTTTACGATGAAAAAGAGTAAGACTGTTGGTGTAAAGATTGCTAAATCTAGCGTAGCTGGAGATAAGATTAAGACAGTGAAGGTAGTTAGCGGTTCTAAGATAGTATCAGCTAAGGTAAGTGGAGCTACTTTGAAGATTAAGGCTAAGAAGTCAGGGACAGCTAAGGTTAAGATTACAACAGTAGCTGGAGCTGAAAAAACAGTTAAAGTTAGGGTATCCTCTAAAACAGTTAAGCCTTCGATTAGCATTAAATCTAAAGTGTCTGTATCCAAGGGAAAGAGCTATAAATTAACTTATTCTCTTAAAAAGATACCAGCATCAGGAAAAGTAACCTTTACAAGTTCGAATAAGAAGATAGCAACTGTCGGTAAGACAAGTGGTACTATTAAGGGAAGGAAAAAGGGTAGTGCTAATATTACAGTTAAGGTAGATGGAAAGAAAGTAAAGACCATTAAAGTGAAGGTTAAATAGTGATTAAACAGGAGTGGGTATATTATGTATATATCTATGGATAATGAAGGAAGATAGGAAAATATATGGAGAAAGGCTGTAAGTTGTGGATACTTACAGCCTCTTTGTAAATCAACCTATTTATACAGATGCTGTAATAAACTTTAATCCTACACTTATCAATTCCAAAATCAAAATTGATTATTTACTTTTTAAAGAAAAAACTTATAAAGAATATAATCATCTAGGCATTGCCTTTTATTCTACAACCAAAAACAGATATAAAGAAACATTTTTCCATTAAACAACAGATATGTACATAAAAAGGTCAAAAAACTGTAAAAGTCAAAAGCTTTATACTTTATACGCCTGATAACCAAATTATGTGGCTGATTCCTTTTAGAAGAGTATTTTCAACTATTCGCTAAACACAACTTTAACGAATAGTTAGACTTATTTTTATAGAAAAATCCATATCTATGCATTTAATATTTTACTCAAAGTTTCAAGCAAAGCTGATATATCAATCGGTTTTGCTATGTGACCATTCATTCCTATAGCAATTGCCTTTCGTCTATCCTCTTCAAAGGCATTAGCTGTCATTGCCACAATTGGAATACTTGCTAAATCTTTATTTGCCATATTTCTTATTTCCATAGTTGCTTTATAACCATCCATAAACGGCATTTGAATGTCCATTAATAGTAAATCATAATAACCAACTTCTGACTTACGTAACATATCTACAGCGATTGCTCCGTCAGAAGCTATTTCAACGTTAAATCCGGCATCAGTTAATATTTCATAAGCAATTTCCTGATTTAATTCATTATCTTCAGCTAACAATATTCTTTTACCATTGAAATCAATATTTTTATAACTTATTTCTTCCAAAATCTCAGCTTCATCTTCACGGATTCTAAAGGATATAATAATAACAAATTCAGAACCAACACCCAACTCACTCTTTACATCAATAGTTCCACCAAACATTTCAACAATACTTTTAGTAATTGCTAATCCAAGTCCCGTTCCTTGAATACCACAATTTGTTGTAGTATGTTCACGTTCAAAGGCATCAAATACATGTTTTAGAAAATCTTTACTCATACCTATTCCTGTATCTTTTACCTTAATTTCGTATGTTGCATAATCCTTTTTTTCGCTTGGTATCTGTATTGTACTATATAAAATGTTACCTCCAGGCTTGGTATATTTTGTCGCATTGCTAAGAAGATTAATCACAATTTGTGTAAATCTTAATTGATCACTGTATACATCATTATCCTTGATGTCCATATGTACTTCCAAATTCAAATTTTTAGCAATTATATCATCACACACCATTGCTTCAACTTGTTGTACAACTTCTGTAATATTCATTGGCGCCTGATCAATTTCGATTTTTCCACTTTCAATACGAGCCATATCCAGTACATCATTTATTAAACGTAGCAAATGAGAACCTGATGTTTCAATTTTATCCAGACAATTCTTAACCTTGTCGACGTTATCAATATTCTTTTTAGCTATAGATGTGAATCCCAGTATGGCATTCATTGGAGTTCTAATATCGTGAGACATATTAAAAAGAAATGTGGTCTTAGAATTGCTAGCTGATTTTGCCTGCTGTAATGCTCTCTCTAATGACTGTCGGTTCAACATTTCTTTCTTAATTTCAGCATCTGTGTCAGCAAAACCTGCAACAATGGCTGTTACCTTATCGTCCTTTTTTACTGGAACAGCTTTCATTTTAAAATAACGAACTACATTGTTCCATTTTCCTCTATAAATAACCTCTGTCGAATCATGTGTTTTCAATTTCTTAAGCAAGAACTTTACATCTGCATAAGGGCGCAAGATATCCCTATCCTCTTCAATAACCGTTCCTTCTACATAAGACAACATAGCATCCTTGTATGAAATACTTGTTCTATAAACATTTCCATATGTTTTTTCTATATTTCCGTTCATACGGTATATGGAAAATTGTCCTGTTTTAACGTCTATATAATACACAGATGAGTAGTCATTACTCAAAGCTTCTACCACTTCTAAACTTCGTATATTTTCTTTGAGCAAATTCTTTTGTATTTCCTTCTGATGTTCTAACTCTTTTTCTTTTACCTCTGTTATGTCTTTTAAATATGCAAAACAAACACGTCCATATTTTTTATGTTCCGTATACCTTCCTGTCATTTCTACCCAACGTATTTCACCGTTCTTTTTGCACACACGAAATGTAATATATGTAAAGCTGTACTTATCTTCTTTAATTTGTCTTTTTAATTCCTTAATTAAATCATCTTTACCCTTATCTTCCTCATAAACAAGATTTTCAAATCTATTTTGACAACAATCAGCAAATTCTTCCTTGCTATTACAGCCAAAAAGACACACTATATCCTCA
Organism: uncultured Lachnospiraceae bacterium; assembly: GCA_964405075.1. Taxonomy (GTDB): domain Bacteria; phylum Bacillota; class Clostridia; order Lachnospirales; family Lachnospiraceae; genus CAYOMP01. Next base: position 1,847 of record CAYOMP010000142.1, on the reverse strand, counting down.
CTTACTGACAAAATTTCTGTTTTTTCATCAGCGGTAAAAATAATATAATCTTGTGGCATTAACGACATAATATCATCACTACTAATAAGCACCATAGCTCCACCCTCCTGGATGTTTAGTTTAATCTAACACATATTGCATAGGAGTAAACCTTAATCCATTAACCGATTGCTCAACACCTGCCGCTACAAATCCTAAATGCTGATATATATCAACCGCATAAGGTGAAGAATTAACTGTAATAATCTCCTTTTTATCTAATCCACAAACATATTCGAATAGTTTTCGACCAATACCTTTACCCTGGTACTCTGATTTTACAAAAAATAATGCTATATGACTTCCTTCGCTTCTTGTAGCAATAATTCCTACTAATTCATCGCCCTCATAAGCACCAAAAGCCGTTACCATTTTCAAGTATTCAGGGTCATTAATACTTTTTCTGAATTCTTCAATACCATCTTCCCCATAATCAGGTGCTTCATATTTCATAAATACATCCCAAACTAATTTTTTTGCAGTTTCATAATCATTTAGTTCTAACCCTTTAATAATCATAGTACATCCTCCCATCTTTTTTCATTAACAAATACTCATTCGACTCAAAACTGAAATCACGAATGTTCTGCGCCAAGTCATAAGATCAGACTAGTTCAAAACTACCATATACAATATATATTAAAGTGTGATTATTAAAACTATTATACAATTTTATTAAAATTTTAATAAAAAATTCTATCTTGCATTATTTTTCAAAAAAATCCCAAAAAACAGTCTATAAATTTACTGATTTCTAATATTAGCAGTCAAAAATCTGATAACAAACAGTATACTTGCAAATTCTTCGCTCTCGAGCGGTGCCTTTATGGCAAAATTCTTATTCTTATTGAATCGTGTAAATCATAATTCGTTCTCTATTATTATTCCCCTCAAACAAATCACTACAATCTATTTCATCATCAAACATTAATTCATCAACAGTCATTAAATACGCAATATACTCTTCACTTGGATAATAAAAAAATAGCTTCATATTCCTAGGATTTTTATAATACGAACTACGAATACGACCAATGACAGATTGTAATATTTCAATTGAAAAAGGATTGAAAAAATAAAAGCAATCCTCATTTTCAATCCTATAATTAACAGCATTTATGCATTCGAAATGATTTGAATTCTTCTTAACATAAGAATCTAAATTAGTTAATGCTAACTGATATAGTTCACGGTCAAACTCTATCCCAACAGTGTTGCATCCAATCATATAGTTTAAAAAGAATCCAACTCTTCCCTTACCACAACCATAATCAACAACAATATTTTCTTTAGTAATATATTTACTTTTCACTAATCGCTCTAACACATTGTATGGAGTTGGTTCATACGGATAGTTATATTCATCAGCATGATAATCATCTCTTCCGGTTGTAGTAATTTTTAACTTTTTGTCCCATTGCAAATCATTCATATTTAACCTCTCTAAACAGATATAATAATTTTTTTTATACTTTCCATAGCCCAAATGTTACAAGCTATATTGGGATATTTTTTTTGTATCATAGCAAAGACATTGTTGCGTTAAAGTGTGAAAGTGTATGAAGTTCTTAAATCATTTTTCGTTATTTATCATCTCTATTCATTGTCTCTAATGCTGCTAAGAAAAAATCTGTTCTCACTAAAGCAATCCCCTGATTTTCATCTCCTAACACCATTAATTCGTCTCCCGGGTTAAAACCAAACATCTTTCTGGCTTTGGAAGGGATTACAATCTGTCCCTTTTCACCTATCGTAACCACGCCAAATATATGTTTTCCTTTTGGTGCCATAGCCTCAATCTCCATTTC
>CAYOMP010000141.1:0-7290 GCA_964405075.1 uncultured Lachnospiraceae bacterium | reverse complement strand
TACAAATACTCTATCTGTATCAACATTCCATTCTTTAGCATTTTCTCTAACTAATGCTACTGATTTTGCCAACTGATAGAGGGCTGTTGGAAACACGGCTGGTGCACATGTATATCTCAATATACAGGCATTATATCCCATTGCGTTAAGTTTCATTGCTATTGGTTCTGCTTCTCTGTTTGAAGTTCTCTCATAGCCGCCGCCTGGACAAATAACTATTGTAGGTCTTTTTATATCTTTGTCCACTTCATCAATCACATCCAATATGTAGGTAGTAAGTGTGGCTTTATTCTCATCATCGCCCACTTCATACACATTATAAAGCATCTATAATCGCCTCCTTGATAATACGTGCTCTTACATCCCATATGTGTTCCTTTTTAGCTTTTTCGTAACCGGCATCAGCAATCCGCTGCATCTGTACTTCATCATTTAAAAGTTCTTTTACCACTACCGACAAAGCCTCTATATCTATTAATCGGTAGAAAACTATATTTTCTTTAGACTCAAATTCATTTTTTAGAAAAATACTATCATCAGTAAGACTAACACTACCATTTATCATCCCGTTAAATATTCTGTCGTGTGCCCCGTCTTTAAACCATGGCATTACATTTAATGAAATTTTTGCATTTGCCTGTACCTCTAAGCATCCCTTAGAATCCAATGAACCATGTTTAATTATATTTTCCGGATGTTTACATTCAATATGCTCAAATCCTATTCCAAACACGTCCACCCTAATACCAGCATCTGCTAATGTAGCAATAACTCGTCCTCTCATTACATATCTGACATACAAGTCAATAAATATCATATTTGCCATACATAATGCCAAATCATCATCTGACAAATCGCCCATTTCTTCCTTGCAATGTCTTTCAAACACTTCCTCCATTGGAACATCTGGGTTATCTAATAATTCATCTATTATAGATAAATAGAACTGTGCATAATCATCATTTAAACGATATATTTCTTTATTGAATGTTTCCGGCTTCGTATAATTTCCTACAAAAACCACATCATATTTTCTATCCTTTATAGACTTATTCTCAGCATAATATTTCGTTCCTGCCAATGGCATAAATGGTCCCATCTTAATATGAGGATAAAAACGCTCCATATATTTCTTATGGTATTTATCAATGCAAATCTGATAATAATTAGATGGCACCTGACCTATTAACTCATGATAATAATATGGATGGTCTACAATAATATTAATCACCGGAATATTTAGTTCATCCCAAAACCTATCCCCATTTTTATCAATAAAGACGTCTTCTCCTCTTATTCCATTAAAATTAAAACTAATCATCATAGTTTCATTTTGTTCATAAAACCACACTAATGACTTTATACTAGTTTCCTCATCATCTAAATCAAAAAGAAAAGTTTCGTATCCCATTTTTTGAAAAGAATTTGCTAATTGCTTTGAAAAGAAACTTAATGTCTCTATACCACCTGAAAAAAGTATTATTTTCCTCATACATTTATCCTCTATGCAACATTATACTTTATATTAGCATTTTACACTTATTAGAAAAAAAAACTTATACCTGGCTAATAATGTACATCTTACCACCAAAATCTTCCTGCCATCTCACATTTTCATTATAACCAAATCCAAAGAATCCCTGTTGCAATTTAATTCCTGCATTATTTAAGAGACTTCCACTAACTGTATAGCATTCTTTTTCTCCGGCAATCTTTCCTGATTTTTGTGAATAGAAGTTAGCTTTTCTTGTAGAAAAATTATATTTTTTCCCCTCATCTAGTCCCTTAGTTTTGAATTTACAATATCCCTGATCTGGTACCACCATGCTTTGCACATACGCACCAACAGCCTCATCTTTTTCTTCGTTGACACAAATCCACTGATATTCGCCCTTGGCATTTATGGAATCTTCTCCATTCTTAATTCTATAATAATCACCAAACTGCATAGTTTTCCTAATTTTTTTGTAACAGGCAACCTGTTCCTTAACATCTTCATACTCATCCTTAGATAAATTCTTAAGATTACACTCGTAACCCAATACTCCAAAAGCTGCTACCACATATCTGGTTTCCAAAGGTGTGGTTCTAAATGTCTGATGATTAGGGCAACTAGATACATGAGAGGTCACTGTTGACATAGGATAACCATAACTATATCCAGTCTGAATATTAGCTCTACACATAGCATCTGTATTATCACTTCCCCAAATCTGAGGCATATATGAGAGGATACCAAGGTCAAATCTATTTCCACCGGCACTACAACCTTCAAATAAAATATCCGGAAAAGTTTTTACCAGCCTATCCATTACTTCATACAATCCACAAACATATCTGTGCGAAAATTCCTTCTGTGAATTCTTATTAAGACCATTAGAATAATAATCTGAAAAAATTCTATTCATATCCCATTTAACATAAGAAATATTTGCACTGACAAATACCTTCGACATTTCCTCAACAATATATTCCCTTACTTCTTTTTTAGTAAGATCTAATATCATCTGATTTCTGCCCTCTGAATGAGAAACTCCTGGTATTCTAACCGCCCAATCAGGATGTTTTCTATAACATTCACTATTTTCATTAACCATTTCAGGCTCTACCCATATACCAAAATCTAATCCTAATGCATTAATTTTATCTGCCAGCCCTTTAATTCCATTAGGCAATTTAGCAGTATTTACAAACCAATCCCCTAATGATGAGTTGTCGCTATTTCTCTCGCCAAACCATCCATCATCCATAACAAATAATTCAATTCCCACATCAGCTGCAGCCTTAGCCATATCTACTAACTTTTCTTCGTTAAAATCAAAATATGCGGCTTCCCAGCTATTTAATAAAACTGGTCTTTCCTTATATTTCCACTTTCCACGTACAATATGCTCACGCACGAAGTCATGCATATTATGACTCATGTCATTAAAGCCTTTTGAAGAAAAAGTCATAACAGCCTCAGGAGCTTCAAACTCTTGTTTTGCCCCTAAGTTATATGAAAATGTTTCTGGGTTAATACCTGACACAAAACGAAGCTTACCAAATGTGTTTACCTCTACAGCCTCATAATGATTTCCGCTATACACTAAATTAAGACCATAACACTCTCCATAATCTTCATTAGTTTCTTTTTTTGCCAGAATAACAAATGGATTACTCCTATTACTTGATGTTCCGGTAACAGATGAATTAACCATAATTCCTCTCTGACAGGGCTTTACATTTTTGTTCATTTCATCTGTCCAGCCACCATTAAAAGTTATAAAATTATAATCATTTTCATCTAAATCCAGCTGACAACTCATTAATTTTTCTATAACAATATTTTCACTGCCTTCATTAATTAATTTGGCAGTACGTGTAATTACATTACATTTTTCAAAAATACTATAACCTATAATAAGCCTTAATTTATTGTGCTTATCTACTAATTCAACTTCCAATGTTTTTACATTTTTATTTTCATCATAGGAAGACGGTAAAGTTTTCATTGGTTTTTTATCTACAATTTCATACTTATCAAATACAAAATCATTTGTCATTGACCCGTCAGCATTAATCAAACTTACAAAAGGTAATCGAATATCACTTTTTCCTTTAGTTGATATTTCAAAAGACATATTTTCAAAACCTGTTTGTACATATTCCTTAGAATATGCTAACAGGTTTCCCGGATTAAAAGCTATTTTTTCTTTTAACGCATTTTCGTCCGCTTCGATTTTTTCCCCATAATATAAGTGTTCCAAATGTCCTGTTTCAGTTATTCTAAATGCATATGTTGTGTTGTCTGTACTTAAAACAAACATTTTATCTATTACATTTATCATTCCTTTTCCCAACTTTCATATAGTATTTTTTGCTTTTGTTTTGGATAAATTAATTATCTTCAACTAGCTTTTCAAACTCATCTAACAACTCTTCAAATACTTTTAAGGCATCTTCTACCGGTGTCTTTGTTGTCATATCAACATTACATAATTTTAATAAATCAATTGGATACATTGAACTGCCACTGCTTAAGAATTCAAAATATCCTTTCTTAACATCTTCATTTCCAGCCAAAATTGCTCTACTAATAGCAATAGCAGCTGAAAATCCTGTAGCATACTGGTATACATAAAAGGCTGTGTAGAAATGAGGAATTCTAGCCCATTCGTAGGCTATTTCTCTATCCACAACAACATTTTCACCAAAATACTTTTTGTTTAAATCATAATAAATATCACATAAGCTTTCTGCTGTCAGACTTTCTTTGTTTTCAACCTTCTCATGAGTAATTTTTTCGAATTCTGCAAACATAGTCTGTCTAAACATCGTTCCTCTAAACTGCTCTAAGAAATGATTAATCAAATACATTTTCTCTTCTTTTGAAGAAGCCTTTTCCATTAGGTGATGAATCAATAAGGATTCATTACAAGTTGAAGCTACCTCTGCAACAAAAATCTTATATCCTGCATATAAAAATTCCTGCTTACCATCTGAAAAATATGAATGCATTGCATGACCCATCTCATGAGCCAATGTAAACACATTGTTCAGAGTTGAATTGTAATTTAGCAATACAAAAGGATGGGTTCCATATGCTCCCCACTGATATGCACCACTTCTTTTTCCTTCATTCTCATAAATATCTATCCATCTCTCATTAAAACCTTTTTCTAAAAGAGCAATATATTCATTGCCCAAAGGTGCTAAACCTTCCTTAACAATCTCTTTTGCCTCATCAAAAGTAGCCTTTACATCATAATCTTTTACTAAAGGAGCATACATATCATACATATGAAGCTCATCAACACCTAACATTTTCTTTCTTAAGTCTACATATCTGTACATTAAAGGCAAAGCATTATGCACGCTTTCTAATAAATTGTCATATACACTAAGAGGAATATTACTATTATCCAGAAACATTTCTCTGGCACTACCATAATTTCTAACCTTAGCAAAAAATACGTTCTTCTTAACATTAGTCTGGTAAATAGCCGCCAAGGTATTCTTATAACTTTCGTATGTGTGGTACAAAGATTCAAAAGCTGCCTTTCTAATATTCTGATTAGGATTTTCCAATAACTGAATATACCTGCCATGAGTAACAGCTAACATTTCACCATTTTCACCCTTTATTGATGGAAATTTCATATCAGCATTATTTAACATGGAAAAAATGTCAGCAGGTCCTTCTCCTATTTCATAAACCTGTGCCAATATTTCCTCTGTTTTGGCATCTAATACATGTTCCTTAGTTCTTCTAATATTATCAAAATACTGTCCATAAAATGCCATTTTGCTATCCTTCATAATGGCATCGAATCTATCATCATCAATAGCCAGTAATTCAGGTTCAAAAAAAGAAACTGCTTCTGATAATCTAACATTCAACCCCTGTGCCTGACCTGACATAGCCTGATATTTGCTGTTAGCAGTATCCTGATGCATTCTCTGATTAGCGTACACATAAACTCGTTCCATCATATGATTAATTTTCTCATATAATTTCATAAAGCTACTTAACTGTTCTACGCCTTCTCCTAGCTTACCTTTATATTTACCAAACTCAGCCAGACTTTCTTCAATAGTATTAAACTCCTGCTGCCAAGCTTCATCATTTGCAAACATATCCTCTAATTTCCATGTATCGTCTACTTTAATATCCTCACGTTTAGGTAATTTGTTTTCTGCCATTTCCTTTACTCCTTAATCTTTTATAATTCCAAGCATTGTAATCCATAATAGAAAAGTATAGTACTATCAGATAGTACTTTTTCAAAATTCAACTATAATATTATTCTTAATTTTACACTTTTCTCTTGGATGTCTTCAATACTCGCAAGATTATTCTGAAAACTTAAATTTACTAAGCAATGAGCCAAGGCTAGTTGCTGCTTCTTCTCCTGATGTGTACTCCACAGCGGCTTCTTCCACATCATCTAGTACCTCAGCCTCTTCTTCCACTGCTTTCATACTAAGACTAATCTTGCCATCCTTAACATCAATGACCTTAACTGTAACCTTATCACCTTCTTTAATAACTTCCTTAGGTGATTTAATATGCTTACCACATATCTGTGAAATATGAACTAAACCTGTAAGATCTTCCCCTATATTTACAAATGCACCGTATGGCATAATAGTTTCCACCGTGCCATTTAAAATAATCCCTACCTGCATTTTTGATATTCTGCTGTTTTTATCTGCTAACGCTTTTTCTTTTGCTAATTCCTTAGCTGATAAAATAAGTTTATTATCATCCTGATTAGCTTCAATAACCTGTACTTCAAGCTTTTTTCCTACATAAGATTCTAAATCTTCCACATATTCCAATGCTAACTGTGAAGCTGGAATAAATGCTCTTACACCATTAAGATATGTAACAACTCCTGCATTTACTACTTCTGCAATCTTTACTGTGCATACTGTTTTATTCTTCTTGTATTCATCAAATATTTCCCAAGACAAAATATCCTCAGCCTGTTTTTTTGATAAAAAGATATTTCCCTCTGCATCTTCACCAATCACCATTGCAGATACCTCATCGCCTGGCTTAATATCTGCCTTTATAGAAAAACGAGGATCATTACTTAATTCCTCTAATTTGATAATTCCCTCTGTATAGCTACCAAGGTCAACAATAACTTCCGTATCAGATACACCAATAACCGGTCCCTTTACAATATCTCCGTAACGTAGTTTCTTAAAAGACCTTTCTATTTCTTCCTCAAAATCCGCCATTGAAAGATTTTCTTCATTCATTATTTCTTCCTCCTAAAACCCAATAATTTCAAATCTAAATTAATTTTAAGCCATATTTTTATTAATGTCTATTATTTTATATAGGGTTTTATAAGAAATCTACTCCGTATATAGGCAATAATCTTACACCCAAACATCAAAGCATACTTACACTATGCGCCCTAACAACAATATCTTACTATCTAAAATCAGAAATACTTACAATATTCTTAATAACATAAACAATTCTCCCTTTATGCCGATATCCTTTGTGAGACTGAAAAATTTACTAAAGTTTTTACAGAATAAGGGGGATTGTTATGTATATCAATATTAACAAAATAGCTAATACTACAACTAATCCATACACTATGGAAAAATCAAACATAGTAAGAAAGAACGGAACCTTAAACCTTGCAAATATGGGAAGTGTTGTAAAGGATTCCATTGGATTAAATAATGGACCAAATTTAGGTATCAAGCAAACTAATGCCGCTGAAACCGCAAAGGATAGAAAAAAACATATGTTAACACCGGAAGCTATTGCTCAAAAAATAG
>CAYOMP010000140.1:0-7293 GCA_964405075.1 uncultured Lachnospiraceae bacterium | reverse complement strand
ATTTCTTTCTGGAATTATATTCTCATCTTTTAAATATTTTGCATATCCAAGTAAAATACCGACACTTAATTTGTCATCTAAAAATCTGCTCTTTATATATCCTGATTTGGTTAATACAGTTCTTGGGTCAAAGCATACAAAATCACCAACCATTATACCTAACTTAGCAATGTCTTCTGCGCTTTCAACCTCTTCATCCACAACAACTTCCATACATTTATAGCTTCTTGATGTTTTATCATATTCTCCATTAACGTGTATAGAAGCATTTTCCATTTGGAAAGTTCCTTCATATTCTCCGTCAAACTTAGTGATAATTTTGCAATTTTCTGTCTCTGCATTATTGGCATTCATTCCACCTACTGGTGAAACCTTTAATCTCCCATTAGCCTTAACCTCTGTTACCATAGCACCTAACGTATCAATATGAGCTTCTAATAATACAGCATTATCTTTGTCCTTTCCACCTAAATCTACTATAATTCCACCCTTTACAGTCATTTCAGGCTCATATCCCATTTCTTTTAATTCTGATATTACAAATTCTGCTGCTTCCTTCGTATATCCTGATGGGCTATCAATTGCTAACACTTTCTGGGTTGTCTCTACAACATAATTTACATAATTCATCTTATTATTCTCCTTTTAACTCTTCAACCATTAGCTTAACCCCTTTAATCTCTACAACCTTAGCTAAAGCTCCCTTTTCAATAATACCGTTCTCAATAACACATCTTGCAGTCCACACCTGACCTGCACAATCAGCTGCTCCTGTATTATTAACATTGTCAATTCTTTCAATTACTCGTACTGTTTTTCCAATTACACCTTCGTAATTCGTCTTTTCCCTTCGTGTATTGAAATATTTTTCTACTATAGGTTTTGTAAAAATTAACATAAACACTGTCACTACTGCAAATACTATTATTTGTACCGTAACATTAGCTCCTAATCCATATGATAATAATGCTGCTAAAGCTCCCCCAGCAAACCATATTGAAATCAAGCCAACAGTTATCATTTCAACAACGATAAATATAACTAATAGAATTAACCATAACAATCCCATATGTCATCCTCCTTTTTCTATTAACTACTAAATTCTCACTGACTCTAATGTCAGATTTTCATAGTGAAACTTCAATACCCTATTATTAATCTTCCTTTCTAAGTTCATATAAATATAAAACTTTTACTTATTATAACACAGCTTCCTTGATAAAAAAACATTACAATATATAACTCAAACTTTACACTTGAATAATTGCCTATAATCCTTAAAAATTCCAGAAAAAAGACGTATAAAACTATTACGTCTCATACGTCCTAATGCTATTATGATTATTCTTTTTTCATATCATCGTATGGTTATTAATCTAACTGTCGATATCCCTGCCTGCTCTTGTACATCTGTCCCTATTCTACATATTCAACTATATCTGCTTCCTTTGCTTTTATATCAATATTTTCAAGTACCAGTTTTTTTATAGGGCTATCCTCAAGTCCTCTGATCACACAAGCCTGTTTATTAGCAGAACCATAAACATTGCGAACTGTGATTTTCTCAAAGACCGGCGGAACCGAACTTACAGGTTTCACAGTACTATATGGGTAAAACATGCTGACCTGAATTGCTTCCTCAGAAACATTTTCGATTTCAATATTTTCAAAAAGAACATTCCTTATATATCCGCCTCTGCCACGCATTGACTTTATTCTTAATCCTTGCATTGTATTTTTTATTCTGCAATCTGCAGCGTAGACATTTTCCACACCCCCGCTCATTCCGCTTCCGATAACAATTGCTCCATGTCCTCCATTCATTGTGCATTTTACAATGCTGATATCAGAACAAGTTTTATTTACTCTCCATCCATCTTCGTTCATACCCGAGTTAACTGCAATACAATCATCACCTGTCTCAAATGTGCATTCTTCAATCCTCACATTTTTGCATGAATCAGGATTGAGTCCGTCTGTGTTCGGCCCTGTGGTTCTAACATCTACATTCTTTACAGTCACATTTTCGCAATATACAGGATGTATTGTCCACTGTGGCCCATCCTCAATGCTAAAATCCTTTAAAATGACATTCTTACATCCGATAAACTGTATAAAAGATGGTCGAAGCGCAGCCTCCCTTGTGCCATAGATTCTTTTCTCCACAGGCACACCATTGCTCTGTGCATAACATAGTTCATTAGCTGCTTCATGCTGAAGTTTTTTCCAACTCCACCAGTTTCTACCATTTCCTACAAGCTTCCCATTTCCAGTAATTGACACATTTTCACAACCATTCGCATAAATCAGAGGCGAATAATTATAACATTCCATTCCCTCCCATCTGGTAAATACCACCGGCAGATAATCCTCCGGTATATCACTGAAGGAAATAATCGCTTTATCACGTAAGTGAAGCTCTATATTACTCTGTAAATGAATCGGTCCGCTAATCCATGTCCCTTCCGGAATATCCACTCTGCTACCGCCCTCAAGAACGCATCTGTTTATCACTTCCTGGATATATCCTTTTCTTTTTTCTTCACTAAGCTCATTATACTCACACAAATCAAGCACCATGCTCTACACCCCCCATTTGGAGAAAATATTTTTTTACAATATCAAAGGCTTCCTTTGGTCTTCTGTACTCATCTACCACACCTTTATTGTTATGACAGCGTACTCTGGTAGAAAACCACTCCTCTTCTGTAACCTTGCAATCTGCAAACTGCCAGATAAATGTTCCAGTGAGTCTCTCATCCTCCTTGTATACCTCAAGATTTTCCTGAATAATATCTGCCTGTCTCTCTTCACTCCACTTACAACGTCCCCTGTCTCTGAAGCCGTACATTGCCGCTGCCCCAAATTCACTAACAATCACAGGTTTTTCCTTTCCCGACGCTGAATCAATCCATGCCATCTCCTTTTTATGCCTTTCATTGACAGAAATATCCTGATACCAACCGGAATACATATTGAATGAAACCACATCAGGAAGATCAAGACAAATATCCGTAAAGTGTCTGCAGGTTGCCGATGTTGTCGGTCTTGAAATATCCAACGACTTAATCTGCTCATACTGCATCTTATACTTTTCACGACCCTCAGGCGTTTCACTTGCACATTCGTTCAGAATCCCCCAGATTACAATAGAAGGATGATTAAAATGCTGATAAATCATCTCACCAATACAATCCCTGCACTGTCTGTCAAAATTAGGATTTAACATTCTGTCAAGTGCAAATCCTCTTGCATGATTTTCTTCCCAAACCATAATCCCCATCTCATCACATAAATCAAGAAATATCTCATCATTGGGATAATGGCAGGTTCTCACTGCATTTGAACCCATTTCCATCATCATATTCATATCCTGAAGCATTACCTGAAACGGCACTGCACTTCCTAAAGTGCCATAATCTTCATGTCTGTTAAAGCCCTTTAAGAATATCTTGTTTCCATTAAGCATAATTCGCCTTCCATCAATGGTAACCTCCCTGAATCCAACTCTGTCTATGTAATCATCTACAACTGTATTATCCTTTTTTAAAACTGTTTTGAATAAATATAATTCCGGCTTAAGGACAAACCATTCCCTAACATTCTCAAAACTTTCTTCAAAATCAAAGGTCGACACAGCACCCCCTGCAATTTCAATCTTTCTGCCAAAGTTCTTATCCGCAATGCTAAGTTGTGCATCAATTTCTTTCGCGCTTTCGGAAAGATTTTCCACATCAAGGGTTATTTTTGCCGTCCATACACCATCCTGTTTATGTGGTTCAAAATGAACATTTCTGACATATACATCATTTATTTCTTCCATCACCACGGTTCTGTTAAAGCCACCGTAAGTATAATAGTCATTTGGTACGTGCAATGCCGAGGCTTCGCTAAAGCTATTGTCCACCTCGACTCTGATGGTATGAGTTCCTGGCATTACATTTTTAACAATGCCACTAAAAGCCGTGAATGCATTGTAATGATGCACTACAAAATTATCGTCAAAGTATACATCTGCCGTATGGCTTACACCCTTAAATTCAAGCCTGATGTTAGTTTCCTCATAAATGGTAATCTCTCTTGTATATGTTCCCTTTCCTCTGTAAGTTAGAAGCTCTTGATGCTGCTCCCAGCACCCCGGAACAGGTAGTAAATATTTTTTTCCCTCCTGTGTTTGAAAATTCCAAATCCCATCAAGCTCCTTCTGCTTTCTGTAAACGTGTTGTTCAAATAATCTAATCATATTCTCGCCTTTCCGGCTTCCGCCCATATCATTTTATACTCTAAAAGTATCTCAAAATAATGACCATAACAATGTCGTTATGTATTCACTATTTATCAAAAAGTAAGGTGAATATTGATATTTTGTGTTCATTCATATACAATTTACTCATACTACTTCAATAAAACAATGGGAGGTACTCCGTATGGAAATGGATTTATTTAATCTGACTCTTGATATTAAATTTTGCCACATTTCCTATCATGATAAAAAATGGGTGGAAAAAAAGACCAAATGCAACTACACTGTCTGGAATATCATTTCAGGTTCTCTTGCCCTTGAAATAAATGGAATGACAATAAAGGCCGCCAAAGGCGATGTACTCTTATTTCACCCGGGGGATACTTATAAAGCATGGTGTTTTGGAGACGACCACTGCTATTTTCTGGTTACTTTCTTTTCACTGTATGCAGGAAGCAATATTGACCTTATAGCCTCCAATAATACTGCGGGATTATACTCAAATGAATATGTCCACAGCATTTCCGACAAACTGTGCACCGAATATCAACAGAACTTTATTCATCTGAAAGCTCCAAACCTTTGCCTGTATGCCTCCTTTTTAACTTTTTTTTCAGGCTTATCAACCCAATTCGGCTTACAGACTCCATTTCATGGTGAACAAAAGCCCGCTCCTGCCTTTAGACTACAATCATTGTTAGATTACATCGATAATAATATATGTCATAATCTTTCTGTCAAAGATCTGGCCGAATATATGAATATGAGTGAAAAATACTTTTCAAGTTTTTTCCATCTTAATATTGGCATGACTCCAAAGCAGTACCTTACAAAATGCCGCATGACGCATGCTTTGACATTTCTATCCAATCCGGAATATTCTTTGCAGGATGTTTCCAATATTTTGTGCTATGCCGACCAATACAGTTTCTCGAAAGCATTTAAAAACTACTACGGCGAGTCTCCCGGTATATTTAGAAAACAATATTTATTTAATAGATGAATATTGGTATTTTCAAATTTTTTTCTTATAACCTTTATTCTCATTATGGCTGAAGAAACATAAAATCGGTAAAAAAATCTCTTTATCATTTTTACCATTTTCAAATTACTATTTTCTTAAATTTTTATGAAAGTACTACCATTTTTTTTATATTTAAAGTATGATTGACCATGTATGGGAAAAAGAAGCTATGTAATAATGTTTACTGCAAACGTTTTCATTATTAATTTTTATAACTTATTTAAGTTTCATAATACGATTGCATTTATAAAATACATATTCATATTTAAGGAGGAACCTATGAATTGGGTAATTAATACTTGTAATTTCTTTTGGGAAAAATTTTTCCACAAAATTGTACTTTCAAAGAAAACTTTGGCGGTTTTGGCAGTTATAGTTTTTATAGCAACTACTATTCCTTTGTTATATCTTGGAATATTCAATCATGCCAGTGCTGATGACTTTAACTATTCAGTACTTACCAAAGCTGCATTAAGAGAAAATTCAGGCATAAGCGCTTTCTTTGCAGTTATTGGAGCTGCCGTTCAACGTGCTTATAATAACTGGGCATCTTGGCAGGGAACATATGCCATGAGTTTTTTAGTAGCTTTAAGACCTTCTATTTTCTCAGATAGTCTTACATTTACACACTCAACAATTTTACTTGGAATTAGTATTTTAGGAGTTTTCTATTTTGGCGATGCTATAATGAGAAGAATTCTCAAATTTGATGCAAGCTGGAGCATTATAATTTCTTGTATTACTTGTTTTGCTGTTTTGCAGTTCACACCGAATGCCAACGAAGCTTTCTATTGGTATTGCGGTGGTGCCGGATATACCTTTTTCTTCTTTTTATACTTTATTATGTTAGGGAAAATATGCCTTTGTTTCTATAACAAAAAAATTAGCATAGGAAATTGTATTGCCATTTGCTTAATAGGCTTTGCTACAGCTGGTGGACATTTTGCAATTACTCTATCAGGTTTTGTAGCTATTAGTATGTTTTTATTAGAAGCTCTTTTTGATAAAAAATTGGATAAAAACTTTAAAATTCGCTATGCTATTATTTCTGTTGTGTATTACATTGGTTTTGTATTATGTGTATTCTCTCCTGGTAACAGCAGACGTCAGACCTTCTTCGACCAGCAAAATCCTTTGGTTGCAATTATTAAGTCGTATATTAAAGGCTCTGGTTACCTTAAGCTTTATACAAATACTATTATAAAAATTTTACTATTATTTGTTTTTGTAATTGCACTATTCGCAATGAAAAAAGTAAAATATGAATTTAAAAAACCAGTAACATTTACAATAATTACATATAGTATGTATGCCGTAATTCTTATGCCTGGTTTCTTTGCAGTAAATGGTATTCCGGCACCTAGATACTTAGATATAATATATTTTGCTGTTATTATTTTGGAATGTGCCAACCTAATTTATTATGCAGGTTGGATTTATAACAAATATCGTGCATTCAAAGAAAACTCTAAGTATTCAAGCTTTTTGCAACAAATAAAGCCTACTCTTGTTAATGTAATTATTTTTGTATGTGGTTTTTATGCATTATGGAATTTCTCAACTGTTGATTTTGCTAACAGTCTTACAATGCGAGCTATAACAACAATATCTTCTGGCGAAGCAGCTCAGTTTGATAAGGAAATGGATGAAAGAGAAAAAATGTACAATGATGATAGCATAAAAAATGTTACTGTAAAATCATTAACGGTTTATCCTGATATTTTATACTTCGATGATATTACAACTGATGCCGATGATTATAGTAACTATAAGATTGCTGAATATTATAATAAAGAATCTGTTGTTAGAATTGAGTAAAAATTAGTAAAAGAGAGGCTTTTGCAAAATAGTTTTCACATATTTGCAAAAGCCTCTTTTATACATTCCACTTATATAATCATTTTATAACTACCGTTATATTCAAAACTCTCTTGCGAATCTTTCGCACTCAATTCGTATAAGTGTAATATTACATATTTCTTTTAAATGAATGTCGTAAATTAATCTATATAATTAACCTAAGATT
>CAYOMP010000139.1:0-7589 GCA_964405075.1 uncultured Lachnospiraceae bacterium | reverse complement strand
TTCTATATCCTATATACCTTTTTTCTAACCACTTTTCAATCTCACATCTTTCAACACATAATAACGGTCTGATAATATTGTCTCTCTGACCAGGTATTCCCGAAACGCCCTTTAACCCGGTTCCCCTAATCAAATTATGCAATACCGTTTCAACACTGTCATTTTTATTATGCGCAACTGCAATTTTAAAATTCTCATTACCGAAATACTCTTTTGCGGCTTTTTCAAAAGACTGGTATCTAAGAATTCTACCAGCCTCTTCTGTTCCCAAACCTAATTTTTTTCCTTCTGCCTGAACATCATATGAAAACATCTTAAAACTAACGCCTTTATCTGCCGCCAGTTTTTCCACATATTTAGCATCTTCTATGCTATCTTGTCCACGAATTCCATGCTCAATGTGGACAACACATATGTCAAAAGATATAAAATCCTGTAGATACAATAATATATTCAGCAAACATACAGAATCTGCCCCTCCTGATACTCCAACTACTATTTTATCTCCGTTTTCTATCATTTTATTCTCTTTTATATATTTATAAACCTTTGTTTCCATATCTACTCCAATTTGTATCCTGGGATTTGTGTAACATTTTTTCTTTATTCTCATAGTTCAACATACTGTTATTATCAATTACTAACAGCAAAAAAATCATTCTATCTATAAATATACAAAAAACCCCTACAAATTGCAACTTTACCTATACCATACCCCCATTACCAGTATGGACATATCATCTTTACAATTTTCAGCATTTTCCCTTGCTTTTTCTAACAAAATTTTTGCAAGCTCTTTCGGGCTATTTCCATCATATTCTAATATCCAGTCAGTAACCTCTCCCTGTTCTTTACCATAAAAGGAATCTATTACACCATCCGACATCATAATTATCAAATCGCCGTCATATATTTTTTTAGTGATTTTTTGTATTTCAAACTGATTCTCTACTCCCGCCGGTAATGTTGCCGGGCAAATCACCTCAACCATACTTTGCCTTTTTATATAAGATGGCGCAGCACCCAGTTTTAAAAATTCCACCATACCTGTAAACAGGTTCACCTCACACAAATCAACTGTTGTAAATTCTGATTCGTCAGTTTTAGCAACAAGCACGGTATTAATTATACTCACAGCCATTTCTTTACTAAATCCTGCTGTTATTAACTCTTCGGCTAATTCAACTACACCTTCGCTTTCTCTACTGGCACTGTATCCGTTGCCCATACCATCCGAAAGGATACCATATGCACACATATCGGTGCAAAATTCAGTGTAATTATCCCCAGAAACATATTGATTATCACTCTTTGAGCCAGCGTATCCCATAAGAATATTAAAATTAGAATCCTTTTTAAATATTAAAATACTCTCCTGATCATTAATTATGCTTTTGCAATTTTCATCCAACACATAATCTTGTGCATATACATCACTTATTATACTGGCAATTTCCCTTGTAGCCACACTTCTTCCTTTTTTACTCTTTACCTTCATTAATACTTTTGGAAAACCATTTTCCTGTATTTCCAAGATTTCTATTAGAATTACTTTAATTGCCTTCAACTGTAAACAGATTTCCTTTTCAATATGAGCATCTACCCTTTTAGCTTTTTGCATATCCTTTTTTAAATGCTCTAACAGCATAGCTGTTCCTTCCATCTGAAATGCTATTGCAGTCTTTATATCTGCTACCTTTTGATGCCATCTTGTTATTGATATATGCTCGTCCCTCTTTTGAGCAATATTAATCACACCTTCTGGTATATCAGAAAAAGCAGACGATAATTCATAAAAAACATCCTTTAGCTTTTCTATCCTCCCCTGA
Organism: uncultured Lachnospiraceae bacterium; assembly: GCA_964405075.1. GTDB lineage: Bacteria > Bacillota > Clostridia > Lachnospirales > Lachnospiraceae > CAYOMP01. Next base: position 5,760 of record CAYOMP010000139.1, on the reverse strand, counting down.
TAATACTCTGTATATATATTATTTAATTCATTATTTGCTCCCATAAAAAAAGCCCCCTACAACACTTAAAGACTCGCTGGCGAATCACTTGCTACACTCATCTTATAACTTAATTCACAAGTGTTTCGCGTCAAATCATAAATACCTTCAGCCATTATATATGTAATGACTTAAAATATCTGTCGTTTTGTAGGAAAGCACTATTTTATTTTTCGCAATATTCGTCACGTTTTCACAGCCTTCTCTTTTTCATATTATAAAATATTTTTCCTCACATATAAGCATATTCTATGAAGATATATGAATTTATTTGCTATATTTCCATTATCATCATAGAATCACATTAATTAACTTATCAGAGGCATAACCAAGTAGAAGGTTGAACCAACATCTATCTGACTTTCACACCATATCTCTCCACCATGCTGCTCCATAATGTATTTACAAATACTAAGACCGAGTCCCGTACCTGGAACGGATGACGTACGGGATTTTTCCGCTCGATAAAACTTGTCAAATATATATAAGATTTCTTCAGATGCAATCCCAATTCCATTATCCTGTACCTTTATATTAAGGGTCCCTTCCACAACCTTAACTGATATTTCTATTTTTTTCTGCGATTTTACCATATACTTCATGGAATTCTCCACTAAATTATATAACACCTGAGTCATACGTTTGGAATCCATATGTAAAACAACGTCTGTGTCATCAAGGGAATAGCTTAATTCCACATCCTTTTGCTTTGCATAGTTTTTAAGTTCTTCCAAAAGTGGTCCAAAATATCCCTTCATCATTACATCTGAAAATTCCATTGGAAGCTGCCCTAACTGAGAATTGGAATATGTAAGCAAATCCTTTATCATACTAATCATAGTATTAGTTTTTTTAAGTATTACCTCTATATATCTTTTCTTTTCTTCCTCATTTTGCGCCACATTATCTCTAATTGCCTCAGTATATGCTTTAATCGTTGATAATGGTGTCTGTAAATCATGAGACATACATGATATCAGCTCTTTTTCAGCCTTTCTAAGTCGTTCCTCTATTTCCTGCTTTGCCTTAAGTTCATCTCTCATTAATTCAAAAGAACCAATAAGCCTGCTTATCTCATCAGCTTCATTTCCCACCTCATTTACCAGTAAATAATCCTGACTATAGTCTCCATTACAGATATTACGTGAAAGGGTACTAATGACATTTATTGGTTTATAAAGTTTTTTTCGCACTCTAAAGAGGTTCAAACACAACAAAAAGAATACGATAATCACAGAAATAATTACAGGAAAAATACATGCTCTAATTATCCTGTATTTTCTATGTTGATTGTATTCCTTTAAGTCAAATAAGAAGGTCAAAAAGGCCTCCTGATTTGATTCTTTTATAATAAATGTTAAATTTCCAATTTCTCCACTTTCATACTCGTTTGAAAATAATCCTGATTCACTTTGAAATAAGCCATCTAATGGTATAACTTTGCCTACATCTACACTATGAACATTGTATACTGCCTGTACATTTACACTCTGTTCATTCTCAATATTTTTAGAAATAAAAAAATGTTCAGGAACTTTTTCATATTCACCTTCACTTATAATTGGTAAATACTGCGAATATTCAACGCGCTTATTAGCCCAAAAACAATTATCTTCACTCTCTATTTTATCAACGTTTTTTACTCCTAAGGATATTCCCAGAATAAGTATACTCATACATAAAACATATAAAACAATATGCTTATGAAACCCACTCATTTTCACACTCTCCTCATTCCTAATGCACGAACTTGTATCCTACTCCCCATACGGTTTTAATATAATCTAAATCCTGTTTCTCGAGTTTTTCTCTAATACGTCTGATATATACAATAACGCTATTGTCATCGCATATTCCTTCATATCCCCATACATTCTGATATATCTGTTCCCTTGAAAAAACCTGTCCCGGCTTGCTTGCAAGAAAGTAAAGTACTTCAAATTCTTTAGTGGTAAACTCAATTAGTTCATCACCTGCGTATGCTGTATAGCAGTCCTTATTTAATCTTAACTTTCCTGCCTCTATACATTCACCACTTGAAGCCTTTTCACTAAAATTATGATATCTTCTCAAATTAGCCTTAACTCTGGCCACTAATTCCAAAGGGCTAAATGGCTTTGTAACATAATCATCAGCTCCGGCTCCAAGTGCAACAACCTTATCTAACTCCTGACTTTTAGCGGACACCATAATAATAGGTACCTGTGAAAGCTCACGAATTCTCTTACATACTTCTATCCCATCTACCTTTGGAAGCATAATATCAAGTAGAATTAGTGAAGGCTCAACCTGATTAAACTTAGCAAGTCCTTCTTCGCCGTCATATGCAATTACTGGATTAAGACCTTCCATTCGCAAATATGCACCTAAAATATCTGCAAGTTCCTGTTCGTCTTCTATTATTAATATAGTGTCCATATACTCTCCTATTACCAGTTTCTAGCTTTTAGAAATTGATAAACCTCTTCTTCTCTTTCATTTACAGTCTCCGGATTATATGGTGGAAGCGTTAAATCACCATCAATTCTTCCATCCTTTAAATATATAATTCTATTTCCTCGAAGAGCAGCCTTTAAATCATGTGTTACCATAACAACACTCTGTCCCCCTGCATTTACTTTTGAAAAAACATCTAATACATCCTGTCCTTGAGATGAATTTAATGCACCAGTTGGTTCATCAGCAAATAATAATTCTGGTTTATTAATTAACGCTCTGCAAATCGCTGCTCTCTGTCTTTGACCACCTGACATCTGATTAGGAAACTTCTTTTCATGACCAGTTAATCCAATCTTTTCAATCAATGCTTTTGCATAATCAGCTACATCCTTTTTCTTGGCATTAGTCTTGTAAGTTGGACTAATTATATTCTCATAAATACTTAAATTATCAACCAGATTAATCCCCTGGAATACAAATCCAATATTACCTTTTCTAATCTTACTTAGTTCCTTTTCTTTTAAGGAAGTAATCTCCTTATCCTTAAAGAAAACCTTTCCGCCCGATACTGAATCCATTCCGCTTAAACTGTACAAAAGTGTTGATTTACCTGATCCCGAACTCCCCATTATTACAGTAAAATCACCCTCATATATTTCAAGATTCATATTTTTAATTACATGATTAATTTCTCCATCAGTTACAAAGCTTTTACACAACATATCTGTTCTTATTATAGTTTTTTTCATATTAATTCTCAACCTCTCTATTATTCAATTACCAAATCTCTAACATTTAACCTTCTTAATTTTCTTGATGATATAAGTGAACTAATTGCAAAGCATAATAATGTTAATACATTAGTTATTACAAGTGTCAAAACATTTATATGCATTCTGTATTCCTTCAGTCCAAATGCCTGTAATGCAAGAATCATAATTCTTTTATAGCATAAAAGTAATGCTGGAACCCCTATTGCCATAGCAATAATACCTATTATCATTACATACCAGATATTTGAAACATATAAATCTCTTGTTGTATAACCAATACTTTTATATATCTGATTTGTCTTTTCATTCTTCATATTTCTTAGAAGAACAATACTAAATATACTAATTCCACCTATTAATATAATAAGCGCCACTACTGGCGGAATTGCAACTTTTTGTGGATTTGCAATCATAGTCATAATAGATTTACAACATTCTTCTCTTTTTATAACAGAAGCATCATCCCCAACAATTCCAGCATATTTATCAATAAACTTCTCTACATCAACATTTTCTTTTGTATATACGGCTATTTTTTCATAATCCATTGGAATATCTCTGGCTGTGTAAGCCTCAGACGTTACCCTTCCATGTATTCCCATATCATAATATGTCTGATAAATCCCTGTAACAAGCATTGAAATATCATCGGAACCATTTAGAGAAAGTGTTATATAATCTCCTATTTTAAGATTTAATTTATCAACTATTTTACTGGCAAGTGCTATTTCATCCTTAGTTTTAGGATTTCTTCCCTCTAAAAGTTCCAGATTTACTTCATCATAATCTTCATATATGCTAAGATACATAGCAGTGTCTTTAACACCCTCTTTCCAAGGTAAAGTTACACCTTTTTCCAAAACCCAAGGTATTGCCTTTTCAACATCTGCATCACTTTCTAAAATCTCAATAATATTATCAAATTCAGAAATATTTGTTACTTCAACCACTACTTCACTTGCCGGTATACCAAGCCAGTAGTCATTTTCTGATTCCATATTCATGGCACCTTCAAGAGCTACTACTCCAAAGTTCGTTAGGAATACAACAGCAATTGACGCTATTGCCGTTCCAGCAGCCCCTCTTTTATCTCTAAGTATTGATCTAACTGCAATTCCAAATGGACTAAAACTTACTCCCATGCCACCTTTTGACTTTTTCTTTTTAGTATTACTACTTGTTTCTCCACGAAGCGCAAACACTGGTTTAATATTCTTTGTTTTTCTGATAACTAACCAAATACAAACAAACGCCAGAATTGTAACTACTATAACAGACATGCATCCAGGATAAAATGGATTAACTACTACTTTTGCACCCATATCCCTAAATACACCTTCTAAAATTACACTTGCTAATCCTATTGAAGCCAGAACACCAAGTATACTTCCAAATAGAACTACTGCCGTATAATAACCTAAATACATTTCTGCAATATCTCTATACTGATATCCATATGTCTTATAAATAGATATTTTCTTTGTATCTGATACAATGGCATTTTTTACAATAAATATAATGATTAATATACATATTGCAAAGGACCCAATGCCAATACCAAGTAACACCCCACCTAAAATATTAACCATCATTAACTGCTGATCAATTCTTGTTTCAAGAGTAATTATCTGTCCTGGAATTTTACCATCATGTTCTCTTCTATATGTACTCTCAACTTCAAATGGATCAACTGAATTCTTTACGTCTATTGCTAAAATTGTATTTGGCTCTATATTATCTGGTAACTTTTTTATATACATATTTGAAGAGAAAGCAATTGACATATTATCTGGGTCAGCATAAATACCTGCCACTTCATACCCTCTTTCTCCATCTGTAAATTTTATATTAATTACATCCCCTACATTTATATTCTGATCATTAGCAACACAACCTGGAATTGCACACTGATTATCCTTATATGAATCTACATTTACATTTCCGTAAATGCATCTGATATTTTTATAAGCTTCACTATTGTATTCTGTTAAAAACAAAAGTGCATCAAGCTTACTCTCCCCTATAAATTTATCTTCATCCATATAGTATCGATTTACCTCATAGACATTTTCTACATCTTCTATATTCTCAAAATCTTCCTTCATTTCTTTTAACATTTCATCTGGTAAGTCGTGTGTATAAACAACTGTTTCTGGCAAATTACATTCCTTTACCAAATCATTAATAGGTGTCTTTATAGTTTTGATCACCGAAAGTGCACCATTGATTAACATTGTTGATAATAAAATAATCAACATTATAATTATTGTTTGTGCTCTCTTATTTCTAAAATTCTTTACAATCATTTTTCTCTCCTGCCTTTTTTTGAATATGTCTATATTCTAAAATGCAAATATTAAATACCAATACGAAAAATATTAATAAATATTAATAGGCTATTTTATATAATGGCAACAAAAAAAGAGCTGTCTATTCGACAACTCTTGTATTCAATAGCGAAGAAGGGATTTGAACCCCTGACACCACGGGTATGAACCGTGTGCTCTAG
>CAYOMP010000138.1:0-7620 GCA_964405075.1 uncultured Lachnospiraceae bacterium | reverse complement strand
TAAAATGTATGTAATATTATGATAGTTGCTTGATATTATCAAGGAAAAATGATACAATTTGATTAAGTTAATAAATCGTGCGTGATGGAGAGAGCACTAAAAGTATGATGCATAGCAGTAGCTATGTTTATAAGTCATATTTTTGGTGCTCTCTTTTTAGTTTGCCAAGATGAAAATATATATGAACTTTTGAAAATTCAATCTATAAATGCAAGGCAAAACGCACATAATAGTATTAATTTATGTACTATAAAAAATTTAGAATCTGAAAGTACATAACAATATTTAGGAGGATAAAAAATGTTAGATATTTTAATTATTGGTGCAGGAATAACGGGATGTTTTATAGCACATGATTTATCAAAAACTAATTTGAAGGTAATGCTGGTGGATAAAGAAAGTGATATAGCTAATGGGGCTACAATGGCGAATAGTGCAATTATCCATTCAGGACATGACCCTTTAGATAACACATTAAAAGCCAGATTAAATGTTAGAGGAAATGAAATGTATGAGGATATATGTAAGGAGCTTGGTGTAGATTTTATCAGAACATCAGCTTTTGTTGCAGCCACATCAAAGGAAGAAGAAAAGATACTTGATAATTTATACAAACAGGCTAAGGACAGGAACGTTCCTGTAGAATTTCTATCTGGTGATGAAGCCAGAGCAAAGGAAAAGAATTTAAGTGATGCAGTTACCAAGGTTATTGAATTACCTACTACTGGAATTATTTATCCTTGGGAGGTTGCTATAGCTTTAGCCGAGGAAGCGCTGTTAAATGGTGTTGAGGTTAAATTATCAGAGCAGGTAGAAGCGATAACAAAAAAAGATGAAGGATTTGTGGTAAAGACCAATAAAGGTGAATACAAAACAAAGATTGTGATAAATGCAGCAGGTGCTTTTTCTGATAAGATATATGAAATGGTATCAAATAATAATAGATTCAAGATAACTCCTAGACGTGGAGAATATTATGTTTTAGACAAAATGGAGGAACCTATTGTTAGCAGAGTAATATATCCTGTTCCGTCTAAGGCAGGTAAAGGGGTGTTGGTGGTTCCTACTACCCACGGAAATGTTTTATTAGGCCCAAACTCAGAGGTAATAGATGATGCGAACGCTAATTGTAATACTAGGGAACAGTTAGAATATGTTAAACAGCAGGTTGGTAAAACTGTGAAGAATATTCCAATGCATAAGATTATCAGAACTTTTGCAGGAATTAGACCGACTTCAACAGTTCATGATTTCATAATAGAAGAAGCTTCTGATGTTTCAAACTTTATAAATGTGGCAGGAATTGAATCACCGGGTTTGGCTTCTGCACCGGCAATTTCTGAATATGTTTTACAAAATATTTTGGATAAAAAGGTGGATTTGACAGCAAAGAAGGATTACAAGAAACGTACACCAAATATTAATTTAAAGAAACTATCAGTAGAAGAAAAGAATAAATTAATAAAGGAAAATCCGGCATTTGGAAGAATTATATGCAGATGTGAACAGGTTACAGAGGGCGAAATATTAGATGCAATTCATAGACCACTGGGAGCTACAACTGTTAAGGGAATTAAGAAAAGAACAAGACCTGGAATGGGAAGGTGTCAAGGTGGTTTTTGTGAACCATTAGTAGTGGAAATATTAGCGAGAGAATTAAAAATAGAGAGAACTGAGGTACGATTAGATTCTGAAAAATCTGTACTATTAAAATCTGAAACAAAGGAGTAAATATAATGGATAATATAAATATGAAAAAATACGATATAGTTATAATCGGTGGTGGAAGTGCCGGGCTTGCAAGTGCCATTGAAAGCTGTAAGAATGGGGTTAAGAGTATACTGTTATTGGAAAGAGACAAGGAATTAGGCGGAATTTTACTGCAATGCATTCACAATGGTTTTGGACTACATATGTTTAATGAAGAGTTGTCTGGACCAGCTTATGCAGAGCGCTTTATAGACCAGGTTAAAGGGCTTGGAATCGAATACAAGGTTAATTCTATGGTTACGCATCTTGGAAAAGATAAGACAGTAGAGTATGTTAATCCAGAGGATGGTTTCACAATTGTTAAAGCAAAAGCTGTTATTCTGGCTATGGGATGTCGTGAGAGAACCAGAGGTGCAATAGCGATTCCAGGATATAGACCTAGCGGAGTGTGGACAGCAGGAACCGCACAACGATATTTGAATCTTGATGGATACTTAGTGGGAAAAAAGGTGTTTATATTAGGTAGTGGAGATATTGGTTTAATTATGGCCAGACGAATGACTTTAGAAGGAGCTAAGGTACTAGGGGTGGCTGAATTAATGCCATATTCCAATGGACTTCCTAGAAATATGAAACAGTGCTTGGAAGATTTTGATATTCCATTATTCTTAAGTCATACAGTTAGCGAGATTAAGGGAAAGGATAGAGTAGAATCTATTGTGATTTCTAGGGTAGATGATAAATTACAGCCAATTAAAGGTACTGAGAAGGAGTTTGAAGTAGATACATTATTGCTGTCTATCGGACTTATTCCGGAAAATGGTTTAAGTGAAGAAGCTGATATAATGTTACATCCTAGAACTAAGGGACCTGTGGTTAATGAGTCTTATGAAACAAGCGTGTCAGGAATTTTTGCTTGTGGCAATGTTTTGCACGTACATGATTTAGTAGACTTTGTTAGTGGAGAAGGAAAGACAGCAGGATATTCAGCAGCTAAATATGTTAAAGGTGAATTAGAAACGGGAGAATATTTTGAAACTAAGGCAGGTAGCGGAATTGGTTACATTTTACCTCAGAAGGTAAACATTAAAAATATAGAAGAAAAAATAGAATTTAAATTCAGAGTAATAGCTAATTACAAGAAAGCTACTATCAGAATACTAAAAGATGGAGAGATTTTAAAGGAAATAAAGAAACCACATTTAGCTCCGGCAGAGATGGAGAAAATAATATTGAAAAAATCAGAGCTTGAGGGAACAGTATCAGATATTAGCTTTGAAGTAGTGGTATAGGAGGCGTTATAAATGAAAAAGGAAATGGCATGTATTGTATGTCCTATGAGTTGTCATATACAGGTAGAATTGGATGAAAATGGAAATGTTGTTGGAATTACTGGAAATACCTGTAAAAGAGGAGAAAATTATGCACGAAGCGAAATGACTAATCCAGTGAGAATGGTAACCAGTACGGTGAAGTTAGAGGGAGGCTTGTACAATAGATTACCTGTAATTACATCAGGAAATATTCCAAAGGATAAAATATTTGATGTTATGGAAGAAATAAGTAGAGTAAGTGTTTGCACTCCGGTTAAAGTAAATGATATAATTATTAAAAACGTATGTGATTTAGGCGTTGATATTATAGCAAGTAGGAGTGTAGATAGAGTTGAACAAGATTAATCAACAGGTTATTCCGGCGGTTTCTGTTGGAAAAGATTTTGAAAGATTTCTAGATAGTTCATTTGAATATGGAATTTTGATGAATATGAATGTTGCATTTTTAGGACAGCTAACCCAGATAGCACATAGTAAGGGGAAGAAAGTGCTGTACCATCTTGATTTGATAAATGGATTAACAAATGACGAGTATGGGTGTGAATATGCTTGTCAGCAATTGAAGGCTGATGGTGTTATATCTACCAGAGGAAAGGTGGTTGAGATAGCTAAGAAGAATAAGAAAATAGCAATATTGCGATTATTTCTAATAGATACCAAATCTCTGGAAAAGGGTTTGAATATGTGTAACAATGTTAAGCCTGATTATATGGAAGTGTTACCGGGAATAGCTAGTTCAATTATACCCCAATTGAAGGAAAAAACAGACGTAGATATAATGAGTGGCGGTTTGATATCTAGTGTAGAACAGATTGATGAATGTATAAATAATGGAGCTGTAGCTGTAACCATTTCTAATGTAGCTATTGCTAATAGTTATTTAGAAAAATAGTTAAAAGATTATTATGAAATAGATAAAACGGATAAAGTTAAGTTTTATCTTGGTTATTTATGAACAAAAGAAAACAAAAATTCAGGGGGAATTTATATGGAACAGTATATTTTAGCAATTGACCAGGGAACTACAAGTTCACGCGCAATGCTTTTTGACAAAAACGCCAATATTGTAGCATCATCACAGAAGGAATTTAATCAGATATTTCCGCAACCAGGCTGGGTAGAGCAGGATGCTAATGAAATATGGTTGTCTGTAATGTTTGTGATAATGGACGTTATTACTAGTTCGGGGGTAAAGCCATCCCAGATAGCAGGCATTGGTATAACTAATCAAAGAGAAACTACTATTGTATGGGATAGAAAGACTGGAGTACCTATTTATAATGCCATTGTATGGCAATCCAGACAGACTGTTGAGATTTGTGATGAATTAAGAAGAAACGGTTATGAAGAGAAGATAAAAGAAAAAACAGGTTTATTAATTGACCCATATTTTTCAGGAACGAAAATCAGATGGATATTAGATAATGTGGAAGGTGCCAGAGAAAAGGCTGAAAATGGCGATTTAATGTTTGGTACAGTGGATACATGGCTGGTTTGGAAATTATCAGGAGAGCAGTGTCATATTACAGATTATTCTAATGCTTCCAGAACTCAGCTATTTAATATATATGATTTAAAATGGGATGATGAATTATTAGAGATTTTTAAAATTCCAAAGAATATGTTACCAGAGGTAAAAGAATCTTCCTGCATATATGCCAAAACAGCACCTTATCATTTCTTTGGCGAAGAGATACCTATTGCGGGAATTGCAGGAGACCAGCAGGCAGCTTTGTTTGGACAGGCGTGTTTTGAAGCTGGAATGGTTAAGAATACATATGGAACAGGCTGTTTTATGTTAATGAATACAGGAGATAAGCCTATTAAATCTAAACATGGATTAATAACAACAATTGCCTGGGGAATAGACGGTAGGGTAGAATATGCCCTTGAAGGAAGTATATTTGTAGCAGGAAGTGCCATTCAATGGTTGAGAGATGGATTAGAAATGATACATACTGCAGGTGAAAGTGAAGAAGTAGCCAATACAGTAAAAGATAGCGATGGAGTATATGTAGTACCGGCTTTTGTAGGATTAGGTGCACCATATTGGAATGATAAGGCGCAAGGAGCAGTGTTTGGCTTGACAAGAGGAACTACTAAGGGACATTTTGTTAGAGCAACACTTGATTCCTTGGCATATCAGACAAAAGACATTATTATCGCTATGCAAAAAGATAGTGGAATTAATCTTAAGAGCTTAAAAGTTGATGGCGGAGCAGTTAAGAATAATGTATTAATGCAGTTTCAAAGTGATATTTTAGGAGTAACAGTGGAAAGACCTGTATTAAGTGAAACAACGGCATTAGGAGCGGCATCATTAGCCGGCTTGGCTACAGGATTTTGGAAGGATAAGAGTGAGATTACTGCTAACTATAATGTTGATAGAATGTTCGAACCATCTATGAGCAAAGAAAAGAAAGAAAAATTATATCAAGGATGGTTAAATGCAGTAAAAGCAACATGTGCATATCATCAGGAATGATTTTGAATAAGTAACTTGTGGGATTTAGACGGAATTTGCATAGAGAATATGTAGTAATTTGTCTTTTACGACGTTCATAAAAAGCGTCGACTTGAAGTTAATATTGAAGGTTTTTATGAAAATCAATTTGTTTTCTACAACTGTCGAAAATGAATTGATTTTTTTATTGGAATGTTATAGTATGAAAATATAAGACAATTGTCGAAAAGGAAGGGGATTAATTTGAAAATAGTAAAAAAATTACCTGATGCCGAATTTGAAATTATGAAAACGGTATGGCAATTAGAACCACCAGTTACGCCTAAAATGTTGTCAGAAAGTCTAAACAATGAAAATGAGAGAAAATGGTCTTTGCAAACTATTCATACATTGTTGAATCGTCTTGTAGAGCGTGGTTTTTTGAAAACCAGAAAAGAAGGAAAGGAGCGGTTATTTTATGCCATTGTAGGGAGAGAAGAGTATTTACAGTTTGAAACAAACAGCTTTGTTAAACAATATCATGAAGGTTCAAGACTAAGTTTAATCAACACATTATATCCAAGAGAGAAATTAAGCAGTGAAGATATTAATGAATTGAAGAAATGGCTTGAGGAACAAGGAGGGGAATAATTAGTGCATTTAATGTTTAATACATTATTAAAAAGTTCCTGTTCTATGGCATTAATAGTTATTATATATGTAATGTTTGTTATATTATTGAAAAAACGTTATTGTGCCAAAAATTTCTATTACGCAGGATTAATTATTTTAATAGGCTTTTTAGTTCCGTTTAGATTAGAGATATCAATAAATGTGCCATTACATATGCCAGATTATCGAGTTCAATTGAATGACTTTTTTGAGCAAATGCCCTTAGAAGAAAATTTCAATAATGCTGAGGAAAAAATTGCAAATGTTTCTTACAGCAATTTGTTTGAAAACAAATATGATGTATCTGCAAAAATTATGGTTTGTATATGGTTAATGGGTATGAGTATTGTTTTAGCAATGTCAGGTATAAGGCATATCAGATTTATAAATTTGATTAACCGTTGGGGTGGTAGAGTTACAGATAAAAGAATACTAAAAATATTTGAAGAGGAAAAAATACATTTGAATATTACACGTAATATAGAGCTGAAAGAAGTTGGCCTTATATCAAGTCCGATGCTTATAAGTATTTTTAAACCTGTAATATATATTCCTAATTATAATCTTAAAGAAGAAGAATTTAGATTCATATTTGCACACGAGTTAATTCATTATAAAAGACATGACTTGGTATATAAGTACTTGCTTGTGCTGATAACTGCCATACATTGGTTTAATCCGGCAGTATATTTATTTGCCAAATTATTTATGGAATACTGTGAATTATCATGTGATGAACAGGTAACAACGAATCTGAACAAAAATCAAAGATATAAATATGCATTGTTGATTATAAATATGGCAGAAATAAATTTGAAATCTAATACAGCCTTATTAAACTATTTTAATAGTGGTAAAAATAATATGAAAAACAGAATTTCATTTATTATGGAGAGTAAGAAAAAAAGCATTAGTACAGTAATGATTACATCTTTTATTTTAATAACTTTAAGTACAGGAACAGTATTTGCTGCTACAAACGATAGTGCTACCACAGTAAATATAAAAACTGATGAAGAAATAGCAGCAGAAATGGAAGAGGCATTCAAAGAAGAATTTAGTAATGAGTTCAATGTAGATGATTTCGTAGGAATGACTATTTCTTATGATGAAGATGGTATTCCAATTGTAACAGACAATAGTAATACTATAAAGAAGCAAACTGTTATGGCAACAACAAGATATGGCAAAAGTGGCTTTTATTCATCTTCTAAATGCAATAGTTCTAACTTGGTTTTCTATATTATAAAAGGCGAATCAGTAGAAGTTATTGACAGTGCATACACTACAACTGTAGTTAAAGTTAAATATGCCGGAAAAACAGGTTATATGAAAAAATCACAATTAAAATTTTAACATATGAATATGGGAGAGGGAGAAAGACTATGAAAAATAAACTAAAAATTAAAAAGCTACTACCATTCTTAGTATTAATACTGATTCTAATCATTCCAACAACAG
>CAYOMP010000137.1:0-7673 GCA_964405075.1 uncultured Lachnospiraceae bacterium | reverse complement strand
CATAACTTTCTGTAAACCTCGTGATAATGCATATCACAAGACATATAACCAGTTCCTCCATAACTGCTGCTGCCATTCCTTCAGTACTGTATGGTTTATACTTGTTACTGATTTTAGGATATTTTTCATCCAATAATTTTATGTTCTTTTTCAACCATAAATCAAATCCAATAATTTCTTCCATATCATGTACTATAAATAAAATAGGAAACATCCAAATAATTTCTTGCATCTTATCCTCCCTTTTTAAAGTAGACTCTTGTGTCACTTTTTAAAGAATGATATACTACAAATACAAAAAATACAATATTTTAAATATAAATGACACTAATATACAAAAAAGTGTCAGCTCACCAATATTTTAGATATTATTTTTGAATTCTGTATTCAGAATAAGAATTTACTTTTTCTTCTTAGAAACAATAATCTTATGCACTTTTGCCATATCCCCAACCTACACCCTCAATTATTTATCTTATTTTATATACTCCAACAACTAAATATTTCCAATACATTTTACAAATTATTTCCATACTCACTTGATTTTTAAGTTAGAAATATTCAGACTATACTATTTCACGTCCTTTTTTAATATAATATCCTTCTTGAATTGCCGAAAATGTTGCTATTGAACAAACTACAATAGCTCCATATTTCAATTCAACGAAAAATAATGTCAAGGGTAACAAAAACAATACTAATCCCGTAATTTTATTCATAATAGTATGTTCAACTATAACTCTTTTATTGCAAATTAACCCAATTAATACATTAATGACTTTAATTATTGCAATTACTAAAATCCATATCCATAGCCACATTGGTATGTGCAACACTGGCAACAACTTAACCAAGGCTGACACTACAAATATAAAATCAGCAATAGTATCCAATCTTGCCCCGAATTCACTAGCTGTGTTTGTTTTCCTTGCAATGGTTCCATCCACCATATCTGTCAATCCACACATCAGATACATAATATAAAACCAAGTCGAAAATGTAGGAAAAAACAACATTAATATACTACACACAATTCGACAACTTGTTATTATGTTTGCCATTGTTTTCCTCCCTCTAAAGTACCTTTGTATAAAAAATTTTACAATAATTTACATTTAAATGCCAGTTTTAAATAATATTTAATTATATAAAAATATCCTTTTAGTAACCCCCTAAAAATAATACATCACTCTATTAAGAATTCAAGCTCATGTCTTGATTTCGAGACTCACTTGCTTTAATAATGAACAATATAAAAATAACTCTTAATATCAAGCTAACTATAGCAAACATATCACCACACAAAATAGCAACTATACAACCAATTGCATTTAATAGAAGAATTACAATTACATATTTTTTAAGTGATTGTCTATTAATAAATAAAAAAAACGCAGCTATTATTTCCATCCATCCCATAATAAAACCGTAAATTTGCGCATATAAAGGCATTTCGTTTGCCTCAAATGTCGCTGTCCCTATTAATAAATGACGAAAACTAAGCAAATATGCTTTAGGAATTAATCCCTTTATAACTCCCATAATTCCACCAGCTAATAAAATAATTGCCAAAATACATTCTATGATTCTTCTTTTTATTTGTTCTCTCTCATTTTCCTAAATTCATTATGTTGCTAAAGTCACATTACCTCTAAAATAAGCTCTTGATAACAAGAACCTGTAAATATTCAACCTACATACATTTCCCATCCGGCGCACGGAAAAAAATCATAAGTAAAATTGCCGCAAGAGTAGACATGGAAGCTCCAAAAACAAATGGAACAGCACTTCCAAAGCCTTCCCATAAAAATCCGCATATAACACTTGCCGGGAGTAATGCAATTCCCGCAATGGTAGAATGAAGTCCTAACATTGTGCCTTTCAGTTCAACAGGTGAAATTTCTGCAATCAAAGCCCTCTCCACACCGGCTGTCATAGCTGTAAAAATACCATACACCAAGAAAATGATTATAAAGATTACTGATTTTGTTGCAAAGGCAAATCCCAGATAAACAATTGAAAATAACAGGTATCCTGCAGTGAGTACCTGCTTCCTGCCAATTTTATCCGACAACTTACCAAAAGGAACCGACATAATAGAAACTGTCAGATTATATAAAAAGTAAAGCAGTATTACATTGGTGTCATCAAATCCTGCACTTTTGGCACGTAGCAATAAAAAGCTGTTAGATGAGTTTCCCAATGTAAAAAGAAATACAACTAGCAGATACAATTTCAATCGTCCATCCAATGCAGAAAAGTTTTTCCAAAAGTGTTCCCTGATTTTTGAATTGCGCGGCTCCTTTTTTTCTTTTACAAAAACGAACATGAGCAAAGCAAGTACTGTGGGAATAACAGACAATGCAAAAATCATTTTGTAATCTGCCTGATGATTTCCTAGTTTTTTTAATAATAAATAGGCTAGAAAAATGCCGATTGCAGATCCCGCCATATCCATTGCTTTATGTATACCGAAGGATTTTCCCATTTCATTTTTATCTGCACTTTCACTGACAAGTACATCTCTCGGAGCAGTACGAATCCCTTTTCCAAGGCGGTCTATCACACGTGCAGTAAGTATTCCTGCCCAACTGGTAGCAAAAAGAAGTGCCAGCTTATATATGAAACCTGTAGCATATCCGATGAAAGCTACTGGCTTTTTGCACTTGTATTTGTCCGTCACATAACCGCTGAAGACCTTAAGCAAACTTGCTGTGCTCTCTGCAATACCTTCAATAATTCCCACAATCGCAGGCGTCGCACCAAAAGCGGAAACCAGATAAAGTGGAATTATAGGATATACCATTTCAGAACTGATATCCATAAAGAAACTGATAAGTCCCAGAAAAATAATATTCTTCATTAAATGCCTCCTTTATTTTGCTGGATTTTTATGTATCTCTCGCCCATCTTCTTGCCCTTCGGACAATAAACATTCATCCTTTGACTAATACCACGAATGTTCTACGTCTAATTATCAGAAACACGCTTTGCGAGTTTCGTGAGTTTCGCGGCTCTCATTGAAAACCTATGTAAACATAATTTTCTTCTCATTACTTGCATAAACCAAAAAGTTTAAGGTTATCTGGTTAAACAATAAATCATTATTGCCTGCTGTACTTGTAACAAATATTTCTTGAATTCATATCCAACAAAATAATCCGAATTAACAACCTCTCCCGATACCTCTTCACCTCTAAAAAAAGGTGGACATGGGTTTAATATTGCTCCCTTATTTGCCTTTTTCATAACTTGCGTTGTAACCCTACATTTTTTAAAATCATCAAGGATATTCTCAGTTAATGAATCAGTGCAAACAATATCCTTTCCTACAATTGCCTTTTCTATATCATAATGTGAAACCATACCATCAATTTCATATCCCACACCACAACATTGTTCTAATTCAAATCCCAAAACTTCCGATGCCTCTTTCCACGCCAAACCTATATTTCCATTTGCTCCACAGAAAAGAAATTTATCATTTTTAATGTTTTTTCTTATTTTTGAAAGTGCATATAAATCTGAGAGCATTTCACATGGATGATTTATATCAGTCATTGCATTAATTATCGGAACAGAAGAAAATTTTGCTATTTTTTCAATAACATTAATATCTTTATGACGCACAATAACTAAGTCAGCCCAATTATTCAAATATCCAAAAACATCTTGTAAATCTTCCTTTTTATCAAGTGTTTCTGTAGGAAATAAAATACTCTGTCCACCCAAAAGATAAACACCCTTTTCAAAGGTAACTCTCGTTCTGATACTGGTATTAGGAAAAAACATCACAACTGTTTTTCCCTTTAAAAAATCCTCGTATTTCCCTTTTATTATTTCATCTGCAATTTCATAAATCTCTTTTATTTCGTCCACATTATAATCTTTTAGTCGTATAAGATTTTTCATTATATCCCCCTTCAATTAACTCCCTTTCTTCTAATCTAATCCGATTAATGGATAAATGCGTGCCATCATTGGATATCGGATAAAGACAATTACCAGTAAAACAACACTGTTTATCACAATTAATTTTAGCAAATCTTTATTATCCTTATAAACATTTTTTTTATGTCGTAAAAACATATTTGCCACAATAAAACCAATTATTGTTCCAAATGTATTCATCAATAAATCATCTATATCAGTAGCTCTAAATGTATACAATTGAATAATTTCAATTAGCAATGAAGTTATAATCCCCGCAGCTAATGTATGATACCATTTTTTATATCTTTCAAAATAAACAGGCAAAAAGAACCCAAAAGGTACAAACATCACAATATTTAATATCATTCCGACAATATTTCTCACACTGAAATCATTAAACGGTATTAAATTAATCGTAGGCTGCCATGTTATGTACTCAAAATTAGGTACACCTATAATAATTAACACTGCATTCAAATACAGTACATAAAGAATTAACCACAACCATTTTCTTTTTGTTCTCTCCTTATCGAACACAAATGCAAATAACAAAACAAGAGGTAATGATACAATCGCACCTCCAAATAAATCTAAAAAATATAACAAAATTGACATATATCCATCCCCTCAAATAAAATTATTTCTTTTATCAAATTCAAGACTTGCTTGCGTAAATCAAATTCTTAATGATTTATTTATCCCTGATTAAGCGAAACAACTTCTCAATGTATATATTAGAATGATTAAGACTTAAATCCCCGTGATAATATCCTTGTAAAATCTCCATAGACGAATCTTTCATTTGCAAATTAAGAATTGCTGCTGATTTCTTCATAATAGTACTTTCCTTACTTCCAACAAGAACAAGTGTCTTTGCCTGGCATTCTGAAAGACTGCTTTTTATTTTATAACTAGCATTCGCCATAAGAAATGCAATCATATTATCTTTTCTAATTTCAGAACTATCAAGGTAATATTCATCAAAATATGATGATTTTATATGTAATGAATCAAATTGCAACTTAGCAAACCATCTCATTTTCACCAATGGATAAAATAGAGAAAACATTGGCTTAATAATCATTGAAGTAATCCTCATAGGTAAAACCAATGCACTTTCTATAATTGCAAACTTACAAATATTCTTTCTCTGTGACAACATTTCCACAAGAATTTGTCCTCCTAAGGAAAGTCCTCCAATCAAAAGAACTTGTCCCCCATATTTATCATCTATAAATTCAATCAAAAAACGAGCATTTTCTTCAATTGAGGAAAAATCCCTGTCACTTCCATTGTGTCCATCCAATATAGGAATTATGATATGAAATTGTTTGCTCAGAAAGGTTGCCTCTTCATGGTAATTCCAAGGAGCCAATCCTCCTCCGTGTAAAAGAATAATTACATCCTTATTGTCTGCTCCATACTCTTTAAATTGCAACAACCTAACTCCCCCAACTCTAAAAAGTGAAAATTACTTTTTCTTTCTATTAAATATAAACGAAAAACAAACTTAACTACAAATGCAATAATCGCATAAATTCAATTTTAGCATCCAAATATTGTTTTTTCTTACTCATTACTTTTTTAATATTCATAGTTCATCTCGTCAAATTCTTTTGAAAAATAAAATAGTAATTTTCTTAATTGCTTTCTGTTCAATTCTCCTCATCGTTTTAGTTGCTAAATTTTTCTTTTAGTATTTTGAATATATTTAGTATCAAAAAATATGACGAACAAAAACCAACAAAACATGCACAAGCAATCAAGCCTTGATTATTCTCATAGATTGTTCCATGAAGATAACTTAAATATATAGCAACGCCTATCCCCATAATACTCGCAATAATTCCGATAATTTTCTTCGTCATTTCTCTTATCCTCCATTATCAAAATTGGGATTTGTCAGTCTTTTTTGTTGTCATCAATAATTGCAACAATTAAACCAACCGCACCTGCTGCCAATGTAAGCAACTCCATTCCTGAACTACACATTTGCAGTAAAATAGCAAACAACAAAATAGCAATACCTTTATTCTTCTTCATACAATCACACTCCTTTGTCAAATTCTAATTTGAAATACAACATAATGTGGCGTATCTGGTGCATCAAAATGCTTTTTTAATACAGGGCACTCCTCTAACATTTTTTTCTTAATTTCCATATCATAACACTCTTTTGCAATACCATTTATTCTTACCCATTCACGTGTGCCTGGCTTCAACGATATTATTTGCATATTAGGATTTTCTTTTAATTGTTTATATACATCTTTTTCATCCGTCGTAGATATGTATAAATCCTCATTATATTCCATAATTGCTCCAAATGGTCTGCCCGCAGGAAAATCATTATTTATTGTTAAAACAAAAAATGTACCACATTCTTTTAAAAAATCATATATTTCACTCATATAATAAACCTCCCCAATTCAATTTTTCACAAGTAATATTATACCAATTATTTCTTATATATGCACAAATTCTTTCTCACTACGTCTCTTTATCCACATATAACATTTAATAATACACATTTTGACTTGATTTCACTGGCCTCGTAAAAACTTTTCATCTTCAAATATGATATTATTAAATATCACCACTTTTCTCCTATACCCCAGTTCGTGTAATTCGTATCCATATACAATAATTTATTATACTTTTGAAACTGGACGTTTTCTATCCCCTTCATCTCCATAATCCAGTCCCTTCGTTCTTTTGATTTTGTCGGTATCATGCCATAAAAAGTAAATACTCACTTTGTTTGTGCTTACTTTCTTTATCTCTGCTCCTATACAATTGACCTTTGGTCAATTTTGGATTTGTTCATAATTCGCCCTACTTATTTTTTATATGTAACAATCATCTTAGGGGATAGTTTTTTTCCTATCAAGTATACAATATTTACAAAAACTCTTTTATGTATTGGTATTGGAACCCCTTTGGCATAAGTCATTCCTTGATATTTCTGCCAAAAAACACCATCCTCTGTCGGAAATTCTTTGTCAGGTGTATAATCGTGACACATTGCTCTGTACAAATTAAAAGGAATAAGCGGTCTAATATGCGGTGCATGCATTTTCCCTGACATGACATCTTTGTAAAATTTTTCTGCTACTTTATTTATTTGTTTTAAATGTCTCTTTGTTGGCTGATAAGCATTCCAACTCAATGCCACGATAGGAAGTTGATAACAACGATTTACTCCCCATCCTGACAAAGTGTTCGCAATTGACTTTGTTACACTATCTGCGGATACACCTCCAGTTGTTGAAATTGCAAGGGCTTTTTTATAAAAATATCTTGGTATATGAATCAAAAAAGCTAAATGGTCTGTGAAATTTTTACATATTGCAGGAACTGCACCTTGGTAACAAGATGCAGCAATGATAAATCCGTCGCACTGACTAATTTTTTCCATAATGGGTTGAATATATTTATTATGTGGACAAAATTCGTGACCTTTTCGAAAACATAAACTACACCCACAACATAATGGTATATTAATTTCATCCAAATGAATTTCATCAAATTCAACAGATGAATCAAGCTTAAGTATTTCTTTCTCTACTAATTTTGTTAATGTCCATGTGTTCCCCTTATGAGGACAAGCATTTATAACCAGTATTTTCATATTCTATCCCCTTTCCCTCCAAAATCCAATTACTTCATACCTATGGTGCTTCCCACTTTTAATTTTGTCAGTATCACATCAGAAAAAGTAAATACTCACGACCTTCGTG
>CAYOMP010000136.1:0-7681 GCA_964405075.1 uncultured Lachnospiraceae bacterium | reverse complement strand
TCAGTAATCATTTCATCTTTTTCTACTAGAACTTCTTTTGTTTCAGGATTAATATCCGGATGATTATTAATTGCTCTTGAAACGGTGCTTACTCCAACACCACACATCTTTGCAATATCCTTAATTGTTATACTTTCCATAATCTAGCTCTTTTCTTTTTAATGCATTAGATTATACCAAGCTACGGCAAAAAATTCAATATTTCGCGTCCTATCTTCCGTATAGTTTGGTCATATTTTTAATCTTCTTTAATAGCTTTTTATCTATCTCATCCTTCTTAAGACGCCATGTCCAATTGCCACCTAAAGTAGATGGAACATTAATACGTCCTTCGGTTCCTATTCCTAAATAATCCTGAATAGGAATAATGCATGTTTTTGCTACACTTGCCATTGCTAGTCTGATAAAGTCCCAATTGATGTCTGCTTTTTTAGTGTTAGCATTATTCATATATTTTATAGACAAATCCTTGTCCTCTTTGTTTAGTTCTTCATACCAACCCATAATTGTGTCATTATCATGTGTTCCTGTATAAACAATACAATTTGAATTGTAATTATGAGGAAGATAATCACTTTCTTCTCTGGAATCAAATGCAAATTGAAGAATTTTCATTCCTGGGTATCCTGTATCTTTTAATAACTTAACAACAGTATCAGTTAAAAATCCCAAATCATCTGCAATAATATCAACTTCACCTAATTCTTTATTCAGCTTTTTGAACAATTTGATTCCCGGACCTTTTTCCCACTTTCCAAACTCTGCTGTCTCATCACCATATGGAATCGCATAGTATTCATCAAAACCTCTAAAGTGATCAATTCTTACTACATCATATAAATTGAAGCAATATTTAATTCTCTTTATCCACCATTCAAAACCTGTCTTTTCATGGTATTTCCAATCATATAACGGATTTCCCCATAACTGACCTGTCTCAGAGAATGCATCAGGTGGGCAACCGGCAACACCTACAGGTAAATTATTCTTATCAAACTGGAATAATTTTTTATCTGCCCAACAATCTGCACTATCCAGTGCAACATAAATTGGGATATCTCCAATTATTTTAATACCCTTTTTATTGGCATATTCTTTAAGTTTTAACCACTGCTGGCAGAACATAAACTGTAAGAATTTATAAAAATTCACTTCATCACTTAGTTTTTGTCTGTAGTTTTCCATAGCCTCTGGCGTTCTTAAGCGGATATCTTCATCCCACTCAATCCAGCTCTTATTATCAAACGAGCCCTTAACAGCCATATATAATGCATAATCTTCTAGCCAATAAGCATTTTCTTTGTCAAACTTTTTAAATTCTTTCGAATCTAAAACATCACTATTTTTATATGCTTTTTTCAATATTTTAAAACGTGACTCATATATTTTTCCATAATCAACATATCTATCATCATCACCGAAATCATATTTATCACAGTCAGCTTTTGTAATATAGCCGGCTTCAATAAGACTTTCTAAATCTATATAATATGGATTTCCTGCAAATGTCGAAAAAGATTGATATGGAGAATCTCCGTAGCTTGTTGGTCCTAACGGAAGTATCTGCCAAAATTTCTGACCTGCTTCACATAACTGATCAACAAATTCATAACTCTCTTTTGAAAAAGCTCCTATTCCGTAGTTTGACGGCAAACTCGATATAGGTAATAAAATTCCACTTGCTCTCATTTTATCCTCCAAACTGCCAATAATTACTTATTAACCTTTTACTGCTCCGGCAATAACACCTTTGATGATGTACTTCTGACATGACATATAGAAAATAACGATTGGAATAATAGCCAATACTAACATAGCCATCATTGCTCCCATATCGATTGATCCATATCCACCCTTTAAGTACTGAATGGCAATTGGAATAGTTTTGTAGTCATTACCAATTAATAAGTATGGTAATAAATAGTCATTCCAAATCCACATTGCCTGTAAAATAGTTACTGTAATAGCAGTTGGTTTCATAATTGGCATTACAACACCAAAGAAAGTTCTCAATGGGCTGCAACCATCAATCATAGCAGCTTCTTCAATTTCTAATGGCATTGACTTAACAAAACCAGCAAACATAAATACTGCTAAACCAGCACCAAATCCCAAGTATACCAAAACGATACCTATCGGATTATCTAAATGTAAAACATTTGTAACCTTAACCATTGTAAACATAACCATCTGGAATGGTACAATCATTGAAAATGCAAACAGGAAATAAATAAATGTTGTAAATTTATTCTTTACTCTTGTAATCCACCAAGCTGTCATTGAAGTAAAAAATACGATTGCTGCAACTGAGGCTACTGTAATGAATAATGACCATCCAAAAGCCTGGAAAAATCCGATTTTTACAATACCTTCAATGTAGTTTGCTAAACCAACAAATGTTTCTGATGTTGGTAGTTGAAATGGAGCATCACTAATATATAATTTTCCTTTGAAAGAGTTCATTAAAACTATGAAAATAGGTGCCAAAAACGCTATTGACAATAGTACCATAAATACAAATACTATTACATTACTTTTTTTCTGTTCTTTCATTAGCTTTCTACCTCCTTCTTTCTAGTAATTGCAAGCTGTGTAAGTGCAATAATTGCAACAATAATAAAGAATACAACTGCTTTTGCCTGACCTACGCCTTCCCAACCTGCTCTTCCATAGAAAGTATTGTAAATATCAAGTGCAAGCATCTGTGTTTTCTTAGATGGACCACCTGCTGTTAATGCAAGGTTCTGGTCGAATAATTTGAATGAATTTGATAATGTCAAGAATAAACAAATTGTAATTGATGGCATTACCATTGGAATTGTAACTTTTCTTAATATCTGGAATTTAGTTGCTCCGTCAATTTTTGCTGCTTCAATTAAGTCAGTTGGAACATTCTGAATTCCTGCGATATATATAATCATCATATAACCTATAAGCTGCCAGTTCATAAGGATTACTAATCCCCAGAAACCATATGTTGGGCTAAATGTAATTGTCTTTTCAAAATTTGCTAAAACACCGTTAATAATTAACTGCCAAATATAACCTAAAACGATACCACCGATTAAGTTAGGCATAAAAAATACTGTTCTAAAAATATTTGTTCCTTTGATGTCTCTTGTAAGTAACATTGCTAATAAAAATGAAAATACATTTATCGTAACAACTGAAACCACTGTAAATCTAACTGTAAACCAAAGAGCATTTAAAAATTCTTTGTTAATTGTAAATGCCTTAATATAATTATCTAATCCAACCCATTTTGCATTTGTAACTGTTGTAAATTCACAAAATGATAAATACACACCTAATATAAATGGGATGATAAATGCTATTGCAAACGCTATTAATGTAGGTAGTACAAAAATAGGGAAATATTTTTTTAATGATTTTTGCATAAAATCTCTCCTAATCTTTTCTAAAAAAGGGGTAGGGCTTTTGCCCCGCCCCCTATGCAACTCTTAATCACACCCCTGCTCTTAAGAGTATTTGTTGTTATAGTAATAATTTATTTTGTAGCTGCTCTTTCAGAAGCCCAAGAATCTTTAACTGTTGTTACAACATCTTCCCACTGAATGCTTCCCTGAGCATATTCAAGTAATGCTGAACCAAAGTAGTTTTTGAATTCTTCACTTGGGAATGCTGCAAATGTCCAAGCTACACTTTCTTTTCCTGATTCCATCCAAGCTAATACTTCTTTTGCTAATGGGTCAGAAGGCTTTTCATCATCTGTAAATGATGTAAATGGAGCAATAAATCCTAACTGGTTTGTAACGAAATCTTTACCAGCATCACTTGTAAATAACCATTCCAAGAATGCTACTGATGCAGCCTGTTTTTCAGCTGAAACCTGGCTGTTGATTGCAAAATAGTTTTCAGTACCAATACATAATCCCTGATTTTCTTCACCAGCTACACCTGTGTAAATTGGTAAATATTTGATGTTGTCAGACTGAACAACATTTCCATCAGTTCCACTAATCTGAGCCCATGCCCAGTTACCATTCTGAACCATAGCACATTTACCTAATGCAAATTCTGCCATAGAATCATCTGTAGATTTACCACCCAGCATTGATGGAGCAACTACTGAGTTATTAATGTATAAATCAAAAATGTTTTTGTAGTTATCTGCATATTTGAACTCAATTTCGTCTTTTGCAAGACCAGCGATAATTGTGCTGTCAACTGAAGTATCTTCTTTGAACTCATAGTAGAAAGGTAAGTTAGCTAAATGAGTCTGCCATCTCCACTGATTACCTTCACTTAATGAAGTTGAAGCAAATACGCCATCAATTCCTAAATCAGCTGCATGTGCTGTCATATCTTCTACAACAGCTTTTAAAGTATCGAAGTTTGTAATTTCTTCTGCTGAGGAAATACTAGTTGCTTTGTCAGCTAATGCGAAATATTTCTGCATAATTTCGTCATTATAAATGATACCGTATCCTTCTACTGCATATGGAATACCATAAACACCATCGCCTTCAGTAACTGCTAAAGTCTTGTCAGATAATACGTTATATAATTCTGTTCCACTTAAATCTGCACAGTAGTCTTTCCATGTCTGGTATCCAACTGGTCCATTAATCTGGAAAATTGTTGGAGCTTCTGTTTTTGCAATTTCAGATTTTAATGTAGTTTCATATTCTCCTGAAGCTGCAGTAACAACTTTAACCTTTACACCAGTTTCTGCCTCATATCTTTTTGCTACTTCTTCATATACTGTAGCGATTTCTGGTTTGAAGTTTAAGAAATAAATTTCTTCTGCTGCGCCAGTGCTATCAGCTGCTTCTTCTGTTGTAGCTTCTGTATTCTCTGCTACTTCTGTTGTTGTATCAGCTGCACTATTGTTTGCTGAATTTCCACAACCTGCTAATGATGCTGTTACCATTGTTGCAGCCATTGCTAAAGCTGCGATTTTTTTGAACTTTCTCATACCAATAACCTCTCCTTTTTTTATGCTTTTTTACTATTTTGTCCAAAACTCAAGTTTTGAACCGCCCTACGACAAGGTTTCTAAACATTTCCAAAACGTCTAAAACAATTCTCCGATATTTGACGTATGCACTTCGTTTGGTATCGTTGTCGGTACCGCTCTCGGTATCGTTATCGGAAACGTTTTCAATTCCTTGAAATCATATTAGCACACCATACAAAGCTTTTCAATCACTTTTTTATAATTTGTATATAACATTCAATTTTACCATGGCTTTTTTGTGCATTTTTACAACTATCACAATTTAACCTGTTTTTTATACCGTCACATTTTAATATAGAAAAAACTCATACTATGGCACTCCTTCAAGCAATTTATACACTTCTATATTCCACTTGTCTTTTTAAGTCCTTTTAAGATGTTTTTAATAATGCTGGAATTTATGTTCTTTATGCTATCTACGCTCTAGGGATTCATAATGCTCTCTACGTTATATCTTTTTATTAGACCATTCCTTAACTCCTTTTATTAGAAAATATATGTTTTCAAGATTATATTATCCATTTCATTTAAATATGATTAGACAGTAATATATTTTTCTCGTTCTTCCTTCCTTTTTCTTTGAGCACGATAATTTCTAAGGTATTCATTTTTATTATTATCTTGAAATATTACGTATTTTAAATTTAAAACTTATGTTGCTTAAGTGCCACTCCAGCATTTTTTGTTAATTCCTAAACAAATTCAATATTTATTTTACTAATCCAAGCTGTTTTTGAATATTATTACTATAGTACTTCTTAAATATTTTGTTAAATAATTATCTTCTTTTCCTTCGGACAAGGAGTATCCCTCGCTCTAAAGAGCTCGGTCAATTCAAGTTTATATCATTTATATCACAAACTTTGAGTTCTCTATTTCTTTCACTTTTATCGCGTTCCAGCGCCTCCATCTCAATATCTACTTACCATTTCTTTGTGTATATTGAAAATGAGATTTTCATATTCCATATCAGATATATCAAGCACAAGCGTGTCTGTATTGGAAATGAAAATTCTTTGCAAATATCACAAAAAAATTACCCTAACAATTTTTTATCAAATGTTTTTAAATTTTTTTCAAAAACCTATTGACATTTTTTTAACAATTATATATAATTCTAATTGTCAAATAATTAACAAAAAAAAAAGAGTGATGCACTCTTTAAATAATAGGAATTATCCTTAATCATTGTTCACAATTTATATTATTTATTTTATGGAGGTACTATAATGGCAAAGAAAGAAACTGCTGCACCAGATATCACAGTTGTTGATACTGTAGAAGCTCTTACAGCAAAAATGGAAAAAATGCGCGAAGCTCAAAGAATTTTCGCAACTTACACTCAGGAACAGGTTGACAAAATCTTCTTCGCTGCTGCAATGGCTGCTAACAAACAGAGAATCCCATTAGCAAAAATGGCAGTTGAAGAAACTGGAATGGGTATCGTTGAAGATAAGGTTATTAAAAACCACTACGCTGCTGAATACATTTACAATGCTTATAAAGATACTAAGACTTGTGGAGTTATCGAAGAAGATACAGCATACGGAATTAAGAAAGTTGCAGAACCAATCGGTCTTGTAGCTGCAGTTATTCCAACTACTAACCCAACTTCAACAGCAATCTTCAAAACATTAATTTGTTTAAAGACAAGAAATGCTATCATCATTAGCCCACATCCACGTGCAAAAGCTTCTACAATCGCTGCTGCAAAAGTTGTTCTTGACGCTGCTGTAGCTGCTGGTGCTCCTGAAGGAATCATCGGATGGATTGATGTACCTTCACTTGAACTTACAAATGAAGTTATGAAAAATGCTGATATCATCTTAGCAACTGGTGGTCCAGGAATGGTTAAGGCAGCTTACTCATCAGGTAAACCTGCATTAGGTGTTGGTGCTGGTAACACTCCTGTTATCATCGATAGCACAGCTGATATCAAATTAGCAGTAAACTCTATCATTCATTCAAAAACATTTGATAATGGTATGATTTGTGCTTCTGAACAGTCTGTAACAGTTATGGCAGATGTTTATGATGAAGCTAAGAAGGAATTCGCTAAACGTGGTTGCTACTTCTTAAAGAAAGATGAAATCGAAAAAGTTAGAAAAACTATTCTTATTAATGGCGCATTAAATGCAAAAATCGTTGGTCAGTCAGCTCACACTATTGCTAAACTTGCAGGTGTTGATGTTCCTGAAGCAACAAGAGTATTAATTGGTGAAGTTGAATCTGTTGATATTTCAGAAGAATTTGCACATGAAAAATTATCACCAGTATTAGCAATGTACAAAGCTAAAACTTTTGATGAAGCGCTTGAAAAAGCTAAACAGTTAGTAGCTGATGGTGGATACGGACATACTTCTTCATTATATGTTCATCCAGCTCAGAAAGAAAAGATTGAAAAACATTACGAAGCAATGAAAACTTGCCGTATCGTAATCAACACTCCAGCTGCTCACGGTGGTATCGGTGACCTTTACAACTTCAAGTTAGCTCCATCATTAACACTTGGTTGTGGTTCATGGGGTGGAAACTCAGTTTCAGAAAACGTAGGAGTTAAACATTTAATTAACATTAAGACAGTTGCCGAAAGGAGAGAAAATATGCTTTGGTTTAGAGCACCTGAAAAAGTATACTTTAAGAAAGGTTGTATGCCAGTAGCTCTTGACGAACTTGGTACAGTAATGAACAAGAAAAAAG
>CAYOMP010000135.1:0-7689 GCA_964405075.1 uncultured Lachnospiraceae bacterium | reverse complement strand
TAATTCAGATGTTAATTGGAGGAATGTTGGGATTACACTTTCGTTAACTGGCGGAATTATGTTTAACATTATTTTTATGTTTTTGTATATTATTTCTAAATTAGTTAAAAGGGATATAGGAGCAGTAGAAAAGGAAGCGTGTGAAAAAAGATATTTTTATAATTGTGTAATAAGGTATCCATATGTTTTCTTGTTTAATTTGTTTGTAATTTTAATGTTTGTAATATGTGCATAGATAATAGAAACACCCACATTCCTGTGGGTGTTTCTATATTCATATAACTATAACGTTATCATAATAATACCAATTCCTCGGTCCCAATATCTGTCAACAATCCGGCAACTTCCTTATATGGCATAGTATAACGTTGGGAAATGTATCGCATAGACGCAGCAGTTTCACCATCGGGACCACCTAACTGACTTATGATTACTTGTGCGGCTTTTGCATTGGGTTTAGAAATATTTACAGGATATTGTAATCGTTTCTCATAATTCCACATTAACAATTACCTCCTTCCCAAGGCATTGGTGAATTAAGCCAAGTCCATTTGGTATCATTATTTGAAAAATCATCAATTAACAGTGGACCATAGGACATAGAGTATTTCTTTAAAGCATTGTTTCTTACTTGAATACTTTCTTGGATAAAATTGATTGCAGTAGTGTCGTAGGGATGGGTATCAAGATATAGTGTTGCGTCATTAATAGCAAAGCTGACCTTATTGATTGTTCTAAGCAAAGCAGCTCTTGGTGTTACATTCATCTACAGCATCCTCCTCTTAAAAATGGTTTGTTTAATTCGGGAAAAATAGTCCCGTAGGCGAGTGCTTGGTCATAGTCATATATCTGATTCCAGTATTGCCAAGGGACATATGCCATAGCCACTGGAAAAGAATTTAATGAGTCTTTTGACATTGAGCAGGAAGTGTTTGGGTTATTACAGGATGAATAGTTATGATTCGTACATTTGTTCATCGTTTCTACCAAATAAATATTTTTGTGTATAGTATATGAAAAAAAATGGTATATGTGAGTTATAAAATTGACTTAAGAGCAAAAAATGATACAATAATACTGGAAGTAAAAAAATTTGAAGAAGGATTAATGAATGATAACTTTAGTTTCCAGAACGTGGAAAATTGTAAAAAAGAATTTTGCAAATTTAAGTATATTTTTGTTGGTTTATCACATTGGTACACTTATTTTAATATATAATTTTTCTTCAACCAGCATTAATTTTGCTTTGGATAAGGCTGGGTATAGTTATTTGACTACAGAGAATATAGTTAGATTTATATGTGAGCCATTAAGTATAATATTAATAATTTTAAATTTATTAGTCATGTATACGGTTGCTGGAGTGGAAGTAGTTTGTCTGATTGAAAATTATAGGGCTGTAACTCATAATATTAAGCTCAAATCCTATGAGATATTAGTTGTTGGAGTATACAAGATTCTAAAAATGATTAGGGAAGGATTTTTATATAGTAATTTGGGCGGATTATTAGCATTGCCTTTTTTATGCTTACCTTTTATTGTGCAGGTAATATCTGGTGTGAAGATTTTTAACTATTTAGTTCAACATATATATGAACATATTGGAAATGAATGGATTTTATATATTGGTGTAGCATTAATTTTAGTAATTGGCTTATTTACAGCATTCATCTTGCCATTAGGAATATTGAATAGAGAGAATTTTAAAGAGGCAATGTTTACAACTTTTGCTTCTTTAAAAGGGAAAAAAGCTTTGTGCTGGTTATATTTAATACTTTGGAATTTGGCTATGGGTGGAATTGCAGTTGCTTTTTACTTTGTTTTTGCAGCAATAGCTGTAGGACATATAACCAGAATGATTCACAATTGATGTATTCTGCTTTGTTAAAAGCCTGTGATTATGGTAAAATAGTTACGGCAATTCTTAGCAATATATTGTGTATAGCAGGTAATATAGCATTTATTTACAGCATATATATGACACATGGAATGTCTAGTTACAGTCTAAATGTTGATGAACTAAGTGATTATACATCTCTAATAAATATAGGATTTAAGAAGAGAATACTGTTTGCATGTGTTTTTGTCATAGCTATTGAAGTTTGGAATAGTTATACTATTATTGATAAGGGAACAGAGATTGCACAGGATTTGCTTGTTGTTACGCAAATTACAGCTCATAGAGGAGGTGCATATTATGCTCCTGAAAATACATTAGCTGCAATTGAAAAAGCCATTGAGATGAATTCGGATTATGTAGAGATTGATGTGCAACTAACCAAGGACGGAGAAATTGTGTTATTACATGATTCAAATTTGAAAAGAACTACAGGAGTTAATAAAAATATTTGGGATGTAGAGTATGCAGAAGTAGCCAGATTAGATGCGGGATATAAATTTTCAAGTGAATATAAGGGTGAGAGGATTCCTACATTACAGGAGGTTTTGGATTATACTCAAGGAAAGATTGACTTAAACATAGAAATAAAAGATAATGGTCATAATAACGAGATTGTTGAAAAGGTAACAACACTTGTAAAAGAAAATCATGCAGTACACAGATGTGTGATAACTTCTATGAATTATAGCATGATTACAGATGTTAAAGAGTTAAATCCTGATATTCGTACAGGGTACATTTTAAAAATGGCATATGGCAATTTTACAAATAGAATAAATGCGGATTTTATTAGCATTAAGCATACTTATGTAACTAAAAAGATTGTAGATGATGCGCATAATGCTGGTAAAGAAGTAGTAGTATGGACTGTTAATTCAACAAACGCCATAGAGCGAATGAAGAGAATGAAGGTTGATAACATAATAACTGACAGACCAGCTTTAGTAAGGGAAATGCTAGCAGATGACAATGCATTGAAAGGATTTGTTAACCTTTACAAATATGTTATTCAATAAAATACGGTAGATAGGAGAAAAAGAATGATAAAAGCATTATTAAAACCTTTTTCGTTTGCACCGGCAATATTTTTAATGTATATTATTTTTTCTTTTTCGGCAGCAAATGGAACTGAATCAACTGCAATTAGTGGTTCAGTTACAGTGAAAATAGTTTCTGTTGCAGATAAAGTACTTAATTTGGAGTTGACAGAAGAAGAAAAAGTTATGTATGCGGACAGATTTCATTATCCAATTAGAAAAATAGCCCACATGACGGAATATGCAGCATTGGCAGTTGCTATAGCATTTCCCATGTATGTATATGGTCTACGGGGGATGGCTTTGGTAATTGTAGTTGGTGGATTTTGTGTAGGTTTTGCAGGATTTGATGAATATCATCAGTCATTCGTTGCAGGAAGACAGGCATCTAAAAAAGATGTAGCGATTGATACAATAGGAATATTGGTAGGAATTATTATTGTCAGGGTAATTGGATGGACAGGAAGGATGACGATATTTAGAAGTCACGATGAGGATTAAAATTTTCAAGAAAAGATTTTTGAAGATTTCAAAATGGTTAAATAAATGTGAAAGTTTGGTAGAAGGTAGAGGAGAATAGAAATGAAGAAAAAATATTTAGTATATGCAACGGCATTAATAAGTGCGTTAGTTATTTCGGGATGTGGCAATAATGTGGCATCACAGATAGCACAGGTCTCAGAAAATACAACAG
Source organism: uncultured Lachnospiraceae bacterium (assembly GCA_964405075.1). Classification (GTDB taxonomy): domain Bacteria; phylum Bacillota; class Clostridia; order Lachnospirales; family Lachnospiraceae; genus CAYOMP01. Next base: position 4,058 of record CAYOMP010000135.1, on the reverse strand, counting down.
TTGAAGAGCCTGTTGTTGAAGAAAATAAGAACGATGAAAATAAGAACGAAGAAGAAAAAGAGGATAAGAAAGAAGAAGTTACTGAAACAACAGAGTCTAATACAGAAGAAACTAATAATGAAGAAAATGCAGAAACAGAAGAAAATGTTGATAATAAAGAAATAGAGGAAACAGAAGAAACAGAAGAATCAGATACTCCTTCGATAGTAGATCAACCAACCGTAGAAATATCTTTAGATGGATTGAGTACGGAATCTGTAGGTTGGGGTTCTGGTGGAGATGTTAATTCTGAGAATATTCCAGTAGGATGTACAATGTATCAGGATAAATATGGTCATTTAAGCGCTGATTTCGTTAGAATAGATACAGATGATGTGTTTTTAACATTTGATGAAGGATATGAATATCCTTCGGCTAATTCTCCAACGGGAAATACAGCTAAGATTTTGGATACATTAAAGGAAAAAGGGGCAACCGGAGTATTTTTTATTACATTGCCTTATGCAAAAGAAAATCCGGATTTGGTTAGAAGAATGATTGATGAGGGACATATTGTTGGTAATCATAGTGTCACCCATCCTGGAAATGGTTTGCCATCATTAGGTAGTGTAGAGGCACAGCAAGAGGAATTAATGGGTGTACATAAATACGTTCAAGAGAACTTTGGATATACAATGAAATTATTCAGATATCCAACAGGAGCATTCAGTGAACAATCTTTAGCAATAGTTAATAATCTGGGCTATAGATCAGTATTCTGGAGTTTTGCACATAGGGATTGGTATACAGATGATCAGCCTGATCCAACAGAATCATTACAGAAGATGGTTGATAGTTTACATCCAGGTGCCATATATCTATTACACGGAGTATCAGATACTAATGTTGCGGTACTTGGTGACTTTATTGATGCTATTAGAGAAAAAGGATATACAGTAGGAAAATATTATTAAGATAAATATTGAATTGAAGAAGAAGCTCAATGAATTGAGTTGTACAAAGCGACATTGGAGACATTTTGTACAATTCAGTTTTAAGAGCTTTTTTTTTATGGGAAAGTGCTACAATGAATCAAAAATGCTCCGAAATGGATGCACATTCGCTTATGAAGAGTTCGCAAGCAAACTCTTTCGCAGAATTATATAACAGATTTGCAATGAAGGTTTGAAGCATTTATACTAGAAATTGAAATAGGTTTGAATAGTATCAAATTAAAAATAATTTTGAAAAACATTTATTCCGTATAGTTTATTACTTATAAGTAAAACGATATATTTTCATTAGATAATTTTTATTGACTATTATAGGAATACCTAGTAAAATTACTTATAAATAGACTGTGTAATTATTATTTTACTTATAAGTAGTATTAGTTTTATTAATGTATATAAATAAAAGATATATATAGAAATGATATATAGGTTTAAGGAGACATATATGAAGAAGATAGGTATCATAGGTGGTGGACAATTAGGCAAAATGATGATATTAGACGCTAAGCGATTAGACCATTATTTTGTTATTTTGGATCCTACAAAGAATTGTCCGGCCGATAGCATTGCGGATGAGCATATTGTTGCTGGATTTGATGATATTGAGGCTATTAAAGAATTAGCAAAGAGAACAGATGTTGTTACTTATGAATTCGAACATATTAGCTTGAAAGCATTACAGGAATTGGAAGAAATGGGTTATAAAGTATATCCTTCAAGTGAAACTTTATCTCACATTCAGAACAAATATGAGCAAAAAGAATGGCTTAAGTCACATGATATACCAGTACCTGATTTTATTAAGATTAACAGTTTTGAAGAATTGGAAAAAGCTCATGAAAAGTACGGATATCCAATGATACTTAAAACATGTACAGGCGGTTATGATGGTAAGGGTAATGCTGTTATAAAAAAAGCTGGAGATGAAAAGGAAGCTTATGAAGCTTTAGGAGCCGGGAAATTACCACTTATGATTGAAGAATGGATACCATTTGAGAAGGAAGTATCAATATTAGCATGCAGAAGTATTAATGGTGAAGTAGAGGTATTCCCTGTAGCTGAGAATATTCATAAAAACAGTATTTTGGATGAAACTATTGTGCCGGCTAAGATAAGTGAATCTAGCAATACGGAAGCATTTGACATTGCTAAGAAATGCGTATCAGCATTTAATGCATACGGAATGTTATGTATTGAATTATTCGTAACTAAAGATGGGCATATTTTAGTAAATGAATTGGCACCTAGACCACATAATTCTGGTCATTATACGATTGAAGCATGTTATACATCACAGTATGAACAACATATTAGAGCTATACTTGGTTTACCATTAGGCAATCCTGGATTAATCAAACCAGTAGCAATGAAGAATATTATTGGTGAAGTATCTGGAAAGGCCGAATTGAAAGGTTTGGATAAAGCCTATGAGAATCCAAATGTAAAGGTTCATATTTATGGAAAAGAGACGGTTTCAGTTGGAAGAAAAATGGGACATATTACAGCTATTAGTGATACAATAGAAGATGCATTAGAACAGGTTAGAAAAGCACATGATGCTTTATCATTTTAGGGATAAAGGAGGCATATATGAAGCCAGTAGTAGGAATAATTATGGGGAGTGATTCAGACCTTCCAGTAATGTCAAAGGCAGCAGAAATGCTAGACAAGTTAGGTGTAGAGTATGAGTTAACAATAGTTTCAGCTCATAGAACACCAGATAGATTATATAATTATGCAAAAAATGCCGAAGAAAAAGGAATAAAGGTAATAATAGCAGGAGCAGGCGGAGCAGCACATTTGCCAGGAATGACAGCAGCTATGACAGTATTGCCGGTTATTGGAGTGCCAGTTCAGACTAAGGCATTAGGTGGTGTTGATTCATTATATTCAATAGTACAGATGCCACCAGGAATTCCTGTGGCTACGGTAGCAATTAATGGTGCATTAAATGCTGGATTGCTAGCAGCGAAGATGATTGCAACATCAGATGATGCTTTGAGAGAAAGAATTAAAGCATATGCAGACGAGCTTGAAAAAATGGTTGAAGATAAAGCTGAAAAGTTAGAAGATATTAAATATAAAGCTTATTTGGAACAAATGTAATTTGTTTAATATGGGTTGATGAGATTGACTGATAAATATGAAATGCATTTTGAAAAGTAAGTGAGTTTTAAAAACTTAACATTCTTTATTTTTGCCATAAGATAAAGATGTTAAATTAAGAATGTTAAAAAGCAACAGAGTAACATTTTGGCATACTTAATTAATGCCAATGGGATATTACGATATGTAATAATAGATTAAATACACATTTTCTAGGAGGAAAAACAATGGATTACAAAAACGCAGGTGTGGATATCGAAGCAGGATATAAATCAGTAGAGCTTATGAAGGAACATATCAAAAAAACTATGAGACCAGAAGTACTCACTAATATTGGTGGTTTTTCAGGAGCTTTTTCAATGGAAAAATTTAAGGATATGGAAAAACCAACTTTAGTATCCGGTACAGATGGTGTTGGAACAAAGCTTAAGCTTGCATTCATTATGGATAAACATGATACAATCGGTATCGACTGTGTAGCAATGTGTGTAAATGATATTGCATGTGCTGGTGGAGAACCTTTATTCTTCTTAGATTACATTGCATGTGGAAAGAATTATCCAGAAAAAATTGCTACAATTGTTAGTGGTGTAGCTAATGGATGTGAACAGTCAAATGCTGCTCTTATTGGTGGAGAAACTGCTGAAATGCCAGGATTTTATCCAGAAGATGAGTACGACTTAGCTGGTTTTGCAGTAGGTGTTGTTGATGAAAAGGATTTAATTACAGGTAAAGACTTAAAAGATGGAGATATTTTAATTGGAATTAAGTCTTCAGGTGTACATAGTAATGGTTTTTCTTTAGTTAGAAAAGTATTTGATATGACAAAAGAATCTTTGGAAACATACTATGATGAATTAGGAACAACATTAGGTGAAGCATTACTTGCACCTACAAAAATATATGTGAAAGCATTAAGAAGTGTAAAAGAAGCAGGTGTTAGAGTAAAAGCTTGTAGTC
>CAYOMP010000134.1:0-7734 GCA_964405075.1 uncultured Lachnospiraceae bacterium | reverse complement strand
AAATAGCAACAGATGTTTACAGTATGTGGATTAGAACTGATAAAGTAGCATCAGAAGCAAAACCAGGTCAGTTTATTTCTATATATTGTAATGATGGAAGCAGAATGTTACCACGTCCTATTAGTATTTGTGAAATTGATAAGAATAATAATTCATTAAGGGTTGTATATAGAGTAGTTGGTAAAGGTACTGATGAATTTTCTAAATATCAGGTGAATGATGATATTGAGATTATGGGACCATTAGGGAATGGTTTTCCTAAGAAAGAAAGAAAAGCTTTCTTAATTGGTGGCGGAATTGGAATACCTCCAATGCTACAGTTGGCAAAAGAATTAGGTTGTGAAAAACAGATAGTTCTTGGATATAGAGATGAACTTTTCTTAAATGAAGAATTAGAAAATTATGGAAAAGTATATGTGGCAACAGAAGATGGCAGCTTTGGAACTAAAGGAAATGTTCTGGATGCTATTAAAGAAAATGCATTAGATGCAGATGTTTTATATGCCTGTGGACCAACACCAATGTTAAGAGCTATAAAGGAATATGCAATGGCAAATAATATAGAAGCCTGGATTTCACTAGAAGAAAAAATGGCATGTGGAATTGGTGCTTGTTTAGCTTGTGTATGTAAATCTAAAGAAAAGGATGAGCATACAAATGTAAACAACAAGAGAGTTTGTAAAGATGGACCAGTATTTTTGGCTGAGGAGGTTGAAATCTAATGAATATGAAAGTAAATTTGGCAGGTATAGAATTAAATAATCCTGTAATGACAGCCTCTGGAACTTTTGGTTCTGGTGCCGAATATAGTGAATTTGTTGATTTAAATAAATTAGGAGCAGTAGTAACAAAGGGTGTTGCCAATGTACCTTGGCCGGGTAATAAAACACCTAGAATAGCAGAGACATATGGCGGTATGATTAATGCAGTAGGTTTACAGAATCCGGGAATAGATATGTTCATCAAACGTGATATTCCATTTTTGCAGAACTATGCATGTAAAACAATTGTTAATGTATGTGGAAAAACCACAGAAGATTACTGTGATGTAGTGGAAAAGTTAGCTGATCAGCCGGTAGATTTATTAGAAATTAACATTTCCTGCCCTAATGTAAAAGAGGGTGGAATCGCTTTTGGACAAAATCCTAAGGCAGTTGAGGAAATTACAAAGGAAATAAAAAAGGTGGCTAAACAGCCAATTATAATGAAATTAAGTCCTAATGTTACTGATATTACAGAAACAGCTAAGGCGGCAGAAGCTGGCGGAGCAGATGTATTATCATTGATTAATACGTTAACAGGTATGAAGATAGACATTAATAAAAGATGTTTTGCAGTAGCAAATAAAACAGGTGGATTGTCAGGTCCAGCTATTAAGCCGGTAGCAGTTAGAATGGTATATCAGGTGGCAAATGCAGTAAATGTGCCTATCATTGGTATGGGCGGAATCACTAATGCTGATGATGCAATAGAATTCATTTTAGCAGGAGCAACAGCTGTTTCAGTAGGTACAGCTAATTTTGCTAATCCGTTAGTTACTATGGAAATCGTTGATGGAATTGAGGCATATATGAATAAATATGGTGTTAAGGACATAAATGAATTGATTGGCGCTGTTAGAGATTTATACGAAAATATGTAAGCTTATGCTTATAAGAATTCGGTGTTCAAGGCTGATAGGAGAGTCTTTAATATAGAATATTAGGATTAATACAAAAATAACTCTATGTGAGATGTATGTATTATGCTATTAATTAAGGATAGCATTTAAGACATTTTACATAGAGTTTTTATTTAAGAGAGCAACGAGTAGAGAATTATGTTTACATAGGTTTTCGACGAGTGCCGCGAAACTATCGAAGTTCGCCATAAAGGCGATGCACGAGCGCCAAGTGTTTGCTTGTAAAAAAAACTACCAGTAGAAAATTCTACTGGTAGGAAAGCAATCAAATTAGAAAGCTTTTTTTGAGTAATGAAATTTTAAAGAGTTATAAATATATAATTCAGAAATATAATTACTTTAATTATAAATTGTAAATAAGGGTTTTATCACTATAGAGTGTGTAATTATATTTCGTCATTATCCTGAAGTGCTAACTGGCCAGTTTCACCAGTTCTAACCTTAACAACATCTTCGATATCATAGATAAATATCTTTCCATCTCCAATGTTTCCTGTGTAAAGGACTTTTCTAGCTGTTTCAATAATCAAGTCAACAGGTACAGTGCTAACAGCTATATCTAATTTTACTTTTGGTAAAAGGTTCATATCAAGCTCGGCACCACGGTAGTAGTTAGTTGCACCTCTTTGAGTACCACAACCTAAAACGTTAGTAATTGTAACACCTGTAATTCCGATTGAACCTAAAGCCTGCATAAGCTCTGTAAGCTTATTCTGTCTAGTAATAATTGTAACTTTTCTAAGTGTAACATCTGTTGAAACTTCTACTGCTTTCTCAGCAGCTACAGGAACTTCTCTAGTTGTAATAGTAGAAGTTGCTGTTTCAATAGTCTGGCCAGCTAATGGCATAAAGTCTGCATAACTACTAGCTAAACCATGTTCTTTAATATCCAAACCAGCGATTTCTTCTTCTTCTGAAACTCGAAGACCAATAGTATTTTTGATTACTAAGAAAACAATAGTCATTGTAACGGCAACCCAAGCAATTACAGCTACAACACCCAAAATCTGGATTCCAAGTAATTTGAAACCACCACCAGTAAATAAACCAAGTGAATCTGTGCCGGCACCATCTGAGAATAAACCTACACATATTGTACCTAATGCACCGTTTAAACCATGAACACCTACTGCACCAACAGGGTCATCAATTTTTAATTTCTGATCAACAAATTCAATACCAAATACTACAGCAAAACCTGATAATAAACCTATGATTGCAGCACTTAAAGGAGATACTGTATCACATCCGGCAGTAATAGCAACTAAACCTGCTAAAGAACCATTAAGTGTCATTGATACATCAGGTTTTTTATAACGAACCCAAGTAATTGCCATTACTGTACAAGTAGCAACTGCAGCAGCAAGGTTAGTAGTAACAAAGATTTTACCTGCACTTACAATGCTGTCACCTTCCATTGATACAGTAGAACAACCGTTGAAACCAAACCAACAGAACCAAAGAATGAATACACCTAATGCTCCAAGTGTTAAACTATGACCAGGAATAGCTTTTGCTTTACCGTTTTTGTCATATTTACCAATTCTAGGTCCAAGAATCTTAGCACCAATTAAAGCAGCTACACCACCAACCATATGAACGGCTGTAGAACCTGCAAAATCATGGAAACCAAGTGAAGCTAACCAGCCACCACCCCAAATCCAGTGTCCTGAAATAGGGTATACAATAAGACTAATAATAAAACTGTAGATACAATAAGAAGAGAACTTAGTTCTTTCAGCCATTGCACCTGATACAATAGTTGCAGCAGTAGCACAAAATACTGTCTGGAAAATTAAAAATGCAAAGAATGGCACGCCATCAGGAAGCATTGATGTTCCATATGTGGCTTCTGATGCGATTCCTTTTATACTACCGATAAAACTTCCAGAACCACCAAACATTAAACCAAAACCAACTAACCAGAATACTGGTGTTCCTATACTAAAATCCATAAGGTTTTTCATAATAATATTTCCGGCATTTTTTGCTCTGGTGAAACCAGTTTCTACCATAGCAAAACCAGCTTGCATAAAGAAAACTAGAGCGGCTCCTAAAAGAACCCATAGTGTGTTTACAGATGAAAATGTACTCATAGTACATACCTCCTTTGATTATATAATAAAAGACACGTCGACAAATAATTTGTATTGACGCGCCTTTGCATACTTATTTTTATTAAACAGGATATTCATTGGTGAAACATGCTGTACACAGTGGTAAATCACCAACCATTTCCTTGAAATCCTCTATTTTTAAATATCCTAAAGAATCAGCACCAATCTGGTCTCTTATTTCTTCTGTTGTATGTTTAGAAGCTATAAGAAGATTGTTAGAAGGTACATCAGTACCATAATAACAAGGATATAAGAATGGTGGAGAACTGATTCTTACATGTACTTCTTTAGCACCAGCTGCTTTTAACATTTTAATAAGCTTAGAAATAGTAGTTCCTCGTACAATAGAGTCATCTATTAGTACAATTCGTTTATCCTTTACAACACTTGGAATTACATTTAGCTTAATTTGTACAGCTGATTCACGCTCTTGCTGAGTTGGTTTAATAAAAGTACGACCAACGTAACTATTTTTTTGAAAAGCCATACCATATGGAATATTTGCTTCTTCAGAATATCCTAAGGCAGCGGCTATACCAGAATCAGGTACACCAACTACTAAATCGGCTTCACAAGGATAGGAGCGTGCTAATGCCTTTCCAGCATTAACTCTGGCATCATAAATATTGATACCGTCCATTTTTGAATCTAATCTAGCAAAATATATGTATTCGAAAATACAATGCGCATGCTTGTTAGCGCAAAGAGAAGTATTACTAGACAAAGAATCTTTAGTTATAGTAATTATTTCACCAGGGAGAACATCTCTGACGAATTCTGCACCGATTGCACTTAAAGCACAGCTTTCAGATGCAACCACGTAACTATTATCCCTTTTACCCAAGCATAATGGCTTGAGACCTAGAGGGTCTCTTACAGCCACTAACTTTTTAGGACTCATTATTACTAATGCAAACCCACCTTTTAATTTTTTGGATGTTTCAAATACGGCTTCTTCTATAGATGAAGTTTTTGTTCTTTCAAGAGCAATCTGATATGTAATAATTTCAGAGTCAGTAGTAGTGTGAAATATGGCTCCGTTTTCTTGAAGAGTATTTTTGAGTTCATCTAAGTTTGTTAAGTTGCCATTATGGACAAGGGCTAATGTACCTTTGAAATAATTTATTGCAATTGGCTGGGCATTCTTGACTGTACTTTCACCAGTTGTAGAGTAACGTACATGTCCAATGCCTATGTTGCCAGATAATTCGGATAGAGTATCTTGAGTAAATATTTCGTTAACAAGTCCCATGTTTTTGTGACACATAAGGTTGCCTAAAGGGCCACTGGTATTACAAACTGCAATACCAGCGGATTCCTGACCACGATGCTGTAAAGCACATAATCCATAGTAGATAGAGCTGGAAACATTAGCACCTTCACTATCTAAAATACCAAATACGCCACATTCCTCGGTTGGTTTGTCATTTTCGTATAGCATAAAATTCTCCTAATTTTTATAATGAAAATAATAACTGCTCATAATTTGGATATGGTAGAGCACTATCAGGAAGTAATCCTTCAGCTAAATCTGCAACAGCTCTAATTGCTTCCATATCTGGAATGATTGTATGTAAATAGTAATTTGCTGTTTCTAATAAATCAGTCATTGTTTCAGCTTCAGCAACATGTTTTTCAAATACTTCTTCTAAATCATAGATTTTATCATAGTAACCTGAAAGAGTAGTAAGTACTTTTGTTTCGCTTGTACATGCAATGTCAGCAACTGATTTCTTCAACTGAATACTGCCAGCTAATTTATCAGTGTAAGCTGTAATAGCAGGTAAGAAATCACGTTTAATCATATCTTCTAAAGTTTTTGCTTCGATGTGAATTGTCTTACTATAGTTTTCAAGAAGAATTTCATATCTTGAATGCATTTCATTTTCAGTAAAGATATGATGTTTTGTAAATAAATCAAGATTTTTCTTTGCGATGAATGCAGGTAGAGCATCTGGAGTAGCTTTTAAGTTTGGTAAACCACGACGAGCTGCTTCTTCAACCCATTCATCTGTATATCCGTTACCATTGAAGATAACACGTTTATGTGCAATGATAGTCTCTTTAATCAATTCATTTACTGCATTAGTTAACTCTGCTGCAGGAACGTCTTTCAATTTGTCATAGAATTCAGATAAAGCTTCGGCAACAGCAGTATTAAGTACAATATTTGGACCTGATACTGATACTGAAGAACCAAGACTTCTGAATTCAAATTTGTTACCTGTAAAGGCGAATGGAGATGTTCTGTTTCTATCAGTATTATCCTTTGTGAAATGTGGTAATACAGTTGCACCAGTTTCAATTACTACAGATCCTTGTGAATTGAAATATGTACCATTTTCGATTGATTTCACAACTTCATTTAATTCATCACCTAAGAAAATTGAAATAATAGCTGGTGGAGCTTCATTAGCACCTAATCTGTGGTCATTTCCTGCACTTGCTACAGACACACGCATTAAATCTGCATATTCATCAACAGCTTTAATAACAGCTACTAAGAAAAGTAAGAACTGTGTATTATCAGCAGGAGTCTTACCTGGTTCTAAAAGGTTAGTACCAAGATTTGTTGTCATTGACCAGTTATTATGTTTACCAGAACCGTTTACACCAGCAAATGGTTTTTCATGTAATAAACATACGAGACCATGTTTGTCAGCAACTTTTTTCATAACTTCCATAGTTAACTGGTTGTGGTCAACTGCAACGTTTGTTGTATCAAATACTGGAGCTAATTCATGCTGAGCAGGAGCCACTTCATTGTGTTTTGTTTTTGAAGGAATTCCTAATTTCCATAATTCTTCATCTAGTTCATGCATGAAAGCTGATACTCTAGGTTTTAATGTACCAAAGTAATGATCGTCCATTTCCTGTCCCTTTGGAGGCATTGCACCAAGAAGAGTACGTCCTGTGAAAATTAAGTCTTTACGTTTTTTGTATAATTCCTTATCTACTAAGAAATATTCCTGTTCTGGACCTACTGTTGTTGAAACACTTGTTACTTCTGTATTTCCTAAAAGATTTAAAACCTTTGTTGCTTCTTTGCTTAAAGCGTCCATTGAACGAAGAAGAGGAGTTTTTTTATCAAGAGCTTCTCCACTGTATGAACAGAAAGCAGTTGGAATATAAAGTGTTTTATCCTTAATAAATGCAGGAGATGTTGGATCCCATGCTGTATATCCTCTGGCTTCAAATGTTGCTCTTAAACCACCTGATGGAAAACTTGAAGCATCAGGTTCACCTTTTACTAATTCTTTACCAGAAAAGTCCATAGCAATTTCGCCATCGCCGATTGGTGTGATAAAACTATCATGTTTTTCAGCTGTAAGACCTGTCATTGGTTGGAACCAGTGAGTGAAATGTGTAGCACCGTGTTCAACAGCCCATTCTTTCATTGCAGTAGCTACTGCATTAGCAACATCAAGTTCTAAATGTGTGTTGTTTTCAATAGTTTTACGAAGTGCCTTATAAACATCTTTTGGTAATTTTTCTCGCATAACTTTGTTATTAAAAACGAGACTTCCATAAATTTCTGGTATTTTCTTATCCATAACAATTGTTCCTTTCTATATCTAATTTTTTATAAAAACCACATAAACACAAAAAGACGCCTTGGATTAATCCAAGACGCCTTTGTCTACGTCTCGAATTGTATTACTAAAATTTGGATTTGTCAAGAACTAAATTTAAAAAAATTGTTCAAGTGCACTAAAAGAATTTAAATTTTCCTATTTTTATTTTATATGATATGACTTTTTCATAAATTAAAAAAAACACTTTACAAGTAACCCTTTTTGAGATAAAATTGTTTTCGAGTATAGAATGTATGAAATGACAAAGGCGTCAAATAACCTAAGAAATTAGGTCTGTTTGACGCCTTTTTTATTTGATAGGAAAGTTCTTTCCTATCAAATAAAACGCTCCGCGAAGATG
>CAYOMP010000133.1:0-7736 GCA_964405075.1 uncultured Lachnospiraceae bacterium | reverse complement strand
AGGTAGCCATAAGTAATTTCACAACGTGCATTCCTACCAACGTATGAATAACTGCAACTACTAATGGTGCAAAGAAAACCAACATAATCTGTCTGGTAATAGTTTTCTTAATTTCTCTGTCACTCATACCTACCTTTTTCATAATTTCAAAACTATCCTTGTCTTCATATCCTTCAGTAATTTGCTTATAATACATCATCATTACTAAACTAACTGTAAATATTAATCCAAAGAATATACCAATGAATAGCAATCCACCATACATAGCTTTTGTATCTCGCGTTGAATCAAACACGTTTTCTTCCATATTAAATCCTGGCATTTCTTTTGTAATTGAATTTATTTTATCTGTAAAATTAACTCTGTCCTCATATTTACCATTTACATCAAAATCAATCATATGAATAGTAGAATTCACTTCTATAACTCCATATTTTTCTAAAATATTATAAATAATTTCGTCATTAGGGAAAACAACATATATAGTAGTAGAACCAAAACTTCTTCTCTCCTTACTTATGGTAGCCAGATCTTTAGTTATTTCTTCTTTTACTTTAAATTCATAACCTTCCAGCTTAACATTATCAACCATTGCATCTGCATTGTTTTTAAAAATTAGAACCTCATCTTCATTTAATACATAATCTGTATTTTCTATATTATTAAATTCATCTACATTTACTAGACGTAGTTTTTCTTTTTCATATTCAGAATCACCATTTTCTTCTGAATAACTTCTAAGTAATTTGCCATCTATTATTCCTGGAACCTTTGTATATTTGAATTCTGCAATATTTTCCACTGTAACATTGTATTCTTTTGCAGTTTCAGTTAATACATTTTCTAATTCATCACGTGATTCAAATTCCACTTCATTAAAATAGTAATAACAATCCATTGGATAGCTGTATTCTATTGAATCGTCTGTTCCAAAATATACCGTTACCGTACATATTAATGTTATAATTATCATTGTTGCAAATACACAGATATTTGAAAGTGTTTTTGCACTTTTTTTCATTCTGTAAAGCATTCCGGATATTGTAGTAAAATTAGAAGCTTTATAGTAAATTTTTTTATTTTTTTGAAGCATTCTCAATATTAATATACTAGCTGATGTAAATGACATATATGTTCCAACAACCACTAATGCCACTTCAAAGAAAAAGTTTACAAACAGCATTGTATCCAACCTAGTTTTAAAGGCTGTATAATAGCCTAAAAATAATATTATTAGTCCTATTATTCCTTTTACAACTACAAATCCAGGTTCTTTTTCGCCCTTTTTACTTTCTTTCATTAAATCTAAAGGATCTAATTTTGAAACACTAAAGACACTTGATAAAATATTGTATCCAGATATTGCACTGAAATAAATTAGCGTTACATATATATTTACAGGCTTGATACTAAACTGTATATTATGTGATAAATTAGTTAATTTTAATAAAATCAAAAAAACTAATTTTGCAAATACAAGTGAAAAAATCATTCCCAACACAAGCGATACTATTAAAAGCACTACTTGCTCAATTACCAAAATTATTCCAATATGTCTTTTTTCCATACCTAAAATACTATAAAGACCTAATTCTTTTTTTCTTTGTTTTATTAAAAAGTTATACGATGCTGTTAAAATAGGTGCTAATATAATTCCAAGTAATGTCAATCCAATTTCTACCAACACTGTTACATACACCGAGTTTGGTAAAGTCTTCATAATTTCATTAGTAGTAATTGCGGAAAACACAAAAAACACAAATACCGAGAAAGCGTTAAGTAAAAGATAAGGAATATATGCCGATTTATTTTTCTTTATTCCCTCTATTGATAACTTTGGCAGCAAAGCCGACTTATTCATTATCGTTTCCCCCTGACTGTAGTACTGTTAATGTATCTGATATTTTCTTATACATTTCATCATTAGTTGAATCACCACGATATAGCTGGTTAAAAATTTCTCCATCTTTAATAAATAGTACTCTGTTTGCATTGCTGGCAGCCTTTGTACTATGAGTAACCATAAGTATTGTCTGTCCGTTTCTATTTATTTCAGCAAATAGTTTTAATAACTTTGCTGCCGCCTTAGAATCAAGAGCTCCCGTTGGTTCATCTGCCAATACTATCTTTGGGTTTGTAATCAATGCTCTGGCTACAGCACATCTTTGTCTTTGTCCTCCTGATACTTCATAAGGATATTTATCTAATATTTTTTCGATACCTAATAATGCTGCTAATTCTTTCAGATCTTTTTCCTTACCAATAACGTCACCGCCTTGTAAAACGATTGGCAACAAAATATTATCCCACAAAGATAATGTATCCAATAAATTGAAATCCTGAAAAACAAATCCGAGATTGTCTCTTCTAAATGAACATAAATCTTTTTGCTTAACCTTTGAAACTGTCTTTCCTTCAAGTAATATCTCTCCATCTGTTGGTCTATCTAATGTAGCTAATAAATTAAGTAATGTACTCTTACCTGAGCCTGATTCACCCATTATTGCCACATACTCGCCCTCTTCTACTGAAAAATTCACATTTTTTAATGCCTCAACCTGATTTGTTTTAAATCTTGTTGTATATATTTTTTTTAAATTTTTAACTTCTAATAATGTCATAATTGCCTCCTACGTTTTTATCAGTTTACTCTTATAGTATATAGTGGTTCTTATTCCCAATCCATAACTTAACCTTACAAAATATAAGCTTAACCTTACAAATTTGTAAGGTTAAGCTCATTAATCCTCTTTTTGAAATACTATTCTATCTAAATCAAGAAACACTGTTGTCCCCTTTCCTTCTTCAGACTCAAGCCAAATTTTATTTTCTAACTTATTCATTATCTGCTTACACAAATATAGTCCTATACCTGTAGATTTCTTATCCATTCTGCCATTGTACCCTGTGAAACCCTTCTCAAATACTCGTGGCAAATCCTCCTGTTTGATTCCAATACCAGTATCTGTAATTAATAACCATTTTTTATCTTCATCAGCACTTATAGTTATTGTTCCAAGCATAGTATACTTAACTGCATTTGATAAAATCTGTTCAATTACAAAAGACAACCATTTCTCATCTGTTACTACTTTTACATCAAACTCTTCAAAATTTAAGCTTAAATCTCTTCCTATGAAATTAATGGAATATTTCTTGACCACCTGTGATACCATACTTCTTAAATCACATTCTTTCAATTCTAAATCCGAATACATACTTTCTAATCGAACATATTGTAACGCCATTTCTACATATTGTTCTATCTTAAATACTTCTTTTTTCATTGCTATTCTGTCATTATTATCTTCCAACAATAATTTAGTTGCCGCAATGGGTGTTTTAATCTGATGCACCCATAGATTATAATAATCCTTCAATTCCACTTCCCTTAATTTGAAATCTCTAGAAAGTTGTGTATTCATATCTCTTAATTCTTCTATAATTTCAAAATATTTTTGTTCTAATGCTTCATCTGTATTTAAATCTTCAATATTAATGTTTTCTATGTCATCTACCATATTTGTAAGGTGAATATACTTTTTCTTATATTTTAAAAAATCTACTATTAACAAACAAATTGCTAAAAATATGTATATTAAACTTCCATAATACACTTGATCTGTATCATAACCATATAATAAATTTATGAATAAATATATAATTGGAACAAAAAAATAAAAAAGAATTCGCCCCAGATTATCCTTTAGCCATTTTCCAAAACATCCTGTTTTCATAAATTATCCTTTTATAAGCATATAGCCTATACCTTTCTTCGTTCTAATAATGTCTTTAATGCCTGCTTCTTCCAGTTTTTTCTTAAGGCGGGTCATATTAACAGTTAATGTATTATCATCAATAAAGCAATCACTATCCCACAATCTCTTCATAATATTTTCACGACTAACAACATTTTCTTTGTTTTCAAATAAAAGCTCTAATATTCTAAACTCATTCTTAGTCAAATCTACCCTTTCACCATTTACAGTAATATATGCTCCCGAAATATTTAAAACTATACCACCATATTCCGAAATAGTCCCCTTATCTTGTGCAAAGGAATATGTTCTTCTAAGCATTGCCGTTATCTTAGCTGACAAAACATCTAAATCAAAGGGTTTAGTAACAAAATCGTCTCCTCCCATATTAATTGCCATAACAATATTCATATTATCAGATAATGATGACATAAATATAATAGGTATTTTTGAAATATTTCTAATCATTGCGCACCAATGATATCCATTAAAAAATGGAAGAGAGATATCCATTAAAACCAAATGAGGCTCAAACTGAACAAACTCATTTATCACACTAGAAAAATCTACGGCTCTTCTAATTTCATAACCCCATTTTCCCAAATGTTTAACTAACTCATTGGCAATAACTTCATCATCTTCCACAATCATAATTTTGTATTTATTATTCTCCATAAACTATCTCCGCCCTTTATCTTATGTTTGTATTATAAACTAGTACAAAAGAATTTATCAAGAATCTCATTAATTTGTAAGTATTTTTTCATATATTAGTCCACAGGCAAACCATAAAGGTGCAAAATCTAATCTAATTAACCCCTTATAGTTATATTTATTTCCACTATAGTCCCAAGGACATCTATCATATTTTTTCAAAAAATTACCTGTTGTATATTCTATTGTAAAAAAAGATGCTACATACACAATTCCCCTGACAAAAAAATTATATTTCCTAAGTTTTGAATACACTGGTTTTATAACTGCTGCCAGTCCATATATCGGAAACATAAATAAAGAAGTCTGGCCCATTAGCTTTCGCTCTTTTCTTCTGACAGATTTTAAAGATGTCCATATTATTTCAAAACACCAGCCTATTATTCCACATTTAATAAAATTCTTCATAGCTATCTCCTTTGAATAATTACTCTTTTGTATTTTTTCCAATTTTGTGAGTAATATTCTAGTCAGATAATAATTTGCCTATGTTTAATAATCCCCACCCCTGCTTATTCTTTGGTAATCCCATATCTGTACAGGTTTCTCTTATCTTCTTTTTTATTTCAAGATTAGATATACCTGTATATTTTTCATTCATAAGCATTATTGCACCAGTTACAATAGGTGTGGACATAGATGTTCCACTCTTAATTGAATATGGTCTGCTTCCTATCTTATTCATAGCATTACAGGATATTATATTCATACCTGGTGCTACCAAATCAGGTTTGCACACACAATCAAAGGTAGGTCCCCTTCCTGAATAATTAGTTCTTACCCTGCCTGTAGAATCACCCTGCATATCATCTGATGCCCCTACTGTAATTACCTTTTTGCTATTTCCTGGCGTTGTAATTGTATAGGGTTTAGGTCCACCATTACCTGCAGCGGCTACTACTGTTATATTCTCATCCCATAAGATTTCTACTGCATCAACTAAGGAGCTTTTCTCATTATTTCCTGTACTAGGCAAAGTTCCTACGGAAATATTTACCACCTTAATTTTATATTTGTCTTTATTTTTTCTAATCCATTCCACTCCCTTTAATACACTGTCTGTTTCTCCATTTCCCTCCTTATCCAAAACCTTCAACATAATCATTTTAGAATTTGGTGCTATTCCCTTATATTTTCCTCGAGACATAGCGCCATCACCGCCAATAATTCCTGCTACATGAGTTCCATGAGAATTATCGTCATACATACCTACTTTTCCATTTACTAAATCAATAAATCCGCATACTCTATTTTTCAAATCTGGGTGTGGAAATATTCCTGTATCTAATATTACACAACATACCGCTTCAGATTTCGAATGATTCAAATTAACATATATTCCATTTACCTTTTTATATACATTATTCATAATTATAAAAAGGTGTGGATTATTTCCACACCCTATTCCTTTTATTACATTATATGCATTTTTCTCTAATTAGTTAGCTTATTTATAACCTTGCACAATATTCTAATATCAATTGGTTTAGAAACATGAGCATCCATTCCACATTCATAAGATTTATTAATATCTTCTGAAAATGCATTAGCAGTTAATGCTATTATTGGTATTGATTTTGCATCTTTCCTATCTAATTTTCTAATAGCAGCTGTTGACTGATATCCATCCCATACGGGCATTCTAATATCCATTAACACAGCATCATAATATCCCTCTGTAGAATTAACAAACATATCATACGCTTCCTTACCATCCTCTGCGCATTCAAGAATTGCTCCTGTATCCTTAAGTAATTCCAATTCAATTTCCCTATTAAGTTCGTTATCCTCCACAAATAGGAATACTTTATCAGAGAAATCATATTTCGCACTCTCTTCAATTTCATTTTGATTAGAATCAGTTATGAATTCTCTTTTTACCCTCTGAATTTCTAAATCAATCTTAACCTTTGTTCCAGTTCCCTTCTTACTCTCTATTGAAATATCTCCACCAATTTTGTTAATGATTCTTTTACTAATTGACAAACCTAAGCCACAACCCATTTTAGCCAAATTTTTATCATATTCTGCTTCCTGCTCAAATGGCTCAAATGCCTTTTTTTGAAACTCTTTCGACATTCCACATCCATTGTCTTCAATAGTTATAGTTAAACGACTATTTCCTTCTACGTCGCTTTCCCTCTCCTTTAAACTCATACATACTGTTCCGTCTTTTGGAGTAAATTTTATTGCGTTATCTAATACATTTTTTATTGCCTGCTCTAAACGTAATAAATCCCCAACAAAATTTCCACTATAGTTTCTCTCTTCTTCAATAATTAATCTAACTTGTTTTAATTGTGCTTTTTCCTTACCAAACTTTTCTAATCGCTTTATTAAATCATCTATTTCAAATTCTTCCGGTATAATTTTGAAGGAGCCATCAGACATTCTTGCCATATCCAATATATCATTCATCATATATAACAATCCTTTTGCTGATGTAACTATCTTTCGAATTTCACTTTTTTCCTTTTCACTCTTAGCCTCCTGCATTACTATAGTAGTTCTTCCAATGATTGCATTAAGGGGAGTTCTTATTTCCTGACTCATATTTGATAAGAAATTAATCCTTGCATCATTTGCCGCCTTTTCATTCTTTAGGGCCTCAATTACTAATTCATGTTTCTTAACGTCGTCAGTCACATCATTCATCATCATTACATATCTTTCATAATGTTCAATATACTTCATTGAAATATTAATCCAACGTTCTTCCTTGCTATTTGGCTTATAATATTTAATTAGTTTTTCTATACCCTCTTTTAAATCTGCCCCATTAAAAAAATCACGAAATTCCTCCACGCTGTCCTTATCACAATAATCCAGAAACATCTCAATATTACTGTATAATTCTTCTACTGCAATCCCCAGCAAATTATTTGCATTCAAAAAAATGTATTCTGCCTGTCTATTTTTCTCTTTTATAACAATAAAAACTTCATTTAAACTGTCTGATACCTCCATTAAAAAAGCACTATTCGGATATATATTTTTACTCTCTTTTTTACTATTCTCTATGGCTATAACAGTTAATATAAAACAGATTGCGATGCTCAATACACTACAAACAACCAAAATAATTTGAAATTTAGGATCCATATTTTTTTTGTTTATCACTTGATTTATGCTATACACTATAGAAATTAAAATAAGCATTAAAACCATTATAATTATGTAATATTCATAATTTTTTTTGCAATTCCCCTTGTTTTTACACATTATTTTCTGCCCCTTTTGTGTTTTTTATTTTATTTTTTAAAC
>CAYOMP010000132.1:0-7751 GCA_964405075.1 uncultured Lachnospiraceae bacterium | reverse complement strand
AATTAATGTGTAGAAATATTCAATTCCTGCTTTTTCAAATTTTTCTTTATATTCTGCATCAAAAATTTCCTGGAAAATATCTTTAAATGTATGGTCGTATTTTTTAGAAATTGTATCCTTTGTTGCAAACCATAAATCCTGTTTTGTATCTAATGCATATTCAAAACAGCTCTTAGCAAAGCTTTCAATTGATTCGTTAATATTATGCATACCCTGTACGATACCAGGAGTTTTGAAATTATGAATTAATTCTCTTGTTTCTGTTCCATCTTCTGCTGTAAATACGATTTCAGCCTTACCAGCTGTAGGAATTTTCATTTCACTACCCTTGTAAACATCACCATATGCATGTCTTGCAATTGTAATTGGTTTTTTCCAAGTTTTAACATTTGGTTCGATTCCCTTTACAACAATAGGTGCTCTAAATACAGTTCCGTCAAGAATTGCTCTAATTGTACCATTAGGACTCTTCCACATTTCTTTAAGGTTATATTCTGTCATTCTGGCTGCATTTGGAGTAATAGTTGCACACTTAACTGCTACTTTATATTTCTTTGTAGCTTCTGCTGAATCTACTGTTACCTGGTCATCTGTTTCATTTCTGTATTCAAGACCAAGGTCATAATATTCTGTATTTAATTCAATGAAAGGACAAAGTAATTCATCTTTAATCATCTTCCAAAGAATTCTTGTCATCTCATCTCCATCCATTTCAACTAATGGAGTAGTCATTTTAATTTTTTCCATAATTATTTATCCTCCTGTTTACAATTCATCAAATTTTCAAAGCCATAATCATCCATATTTTTTATTGTATTTTTCATATGAATATTAGCTAACTTTTCAGCCTCTTTAGCATTTCTTTCCTGTAGTGCATTCAGTATCTTACGATGTTCATCATTAGAAGTAATGGCACGTTCTTGAGATGCCAGTGTAATTTTTCTGACTCTTTGCACATAATGATGAAAATCAGAAAGCATATTCTCCAAAATTTTACTATTAGATGCTTCATATAATATTTCGTGAAACTTATTGTCTAATTCCACGATTTGTTCAGAATGCCCCTTCTTTGCATGAAATTCCGAAAGAAATGTATTCTCTTCCAACTCCTCCAGCTGCTTTTGTGTAATATTTTGAGCCGCCCATCTGGCACATAGCCCCTCTAAAAGAGAACGTATTTCATAAATATCCTTAATATCCTTTAGGGATATGCCTGTAACATACGCCCCTTTATTAGGTACAATATTCACTAATCCTTCTAGTTCCAACTGCCTTAAAGCTTCTCTGACCGGTGTTCTGCTAACTCCCAATTCCTTGCCTATGGCAGCTTCTTTTAATTCTTCATTTTCCTTATATTTTCCCGATAAAATATCCTCTCTTAAAACGTTGAATACTCTACCACTTAGGGAATATTTATCTGATGCTTCCTTTTGCAATTCATTATTACTCAAGGTAACTTCCTCCCATAACTATAATGTTATATTGAGTTTTTCACATGTCTTCCCGATAATATCAATAAGCTCGTTATCTGTAATTACAGTAACACGACCCGATTCATATTCTTTATCAACCCATTCTTTTACTTCTCTTACTAAATCAGATGACTTATCAACCTGTTTCTCTGCAGGCAATTTGTAATACGTATTAATCCAGTGAGCAATACCTGCAAGACCTGATGTATTAGAAACAGCAACTAAAACTGGTCTGTTTAGGAATTTTTCCGTATCAAAAATATTATAAATCTCTTCATTTTTTAGTAATCCATCTGCATGAATTCCAGCTCTTGTAACGTTAAAATTCTTACCTACAAATGGTGTTCTCTCTGGAATAGTATAACCAATTTCTTTTTCAAAATAATCTGCAAGTTCTGTAATAACAGTAGTATCCATACCATCCAAGGTACCCTTTAACTGTGCATATTCAAAGACCATAGCTTCAATTGGAGTGTTACCAGTACGCTCCCCTATACCAAATAACGAACAATTGATGCCACTAGCGCCATATAACCAAGCTGTAGTTGAGTTAGATACTGCCTTGTAAAAATCATTATGTCCGTGCCATTCAATAAGTTCGGAAGGCACACCTGCATGTGTAATAAGACCGTAAATAATACCCTGAACAGAACGAGGAATAACTGCACCTGCATAGTTAACTCCGTATCCCATAGTATCGCATGCACGAACCTTCACCGGAATCTTATATTCATCCATTAACTTCATTAATTCCAAACAGAATGGAATTACAAATCCATAAATATCTGAACGTGTAATATCTTCTAAATGACATCTTGGACTAATTCCTGTCTCAAGGCATTCTCTGATAACACTTAAGTAATGGTTCATAGCCTCTCTTCTTGTCATTTTCATTTTATAGAAAATATGGTAATCAGAACAGCTAACTAAAATACCTGTTTCTTTCATTCCAATTTCTTTAACTAATTCAAAATCTTTCTTACTGGCTCTAATCCAGCTGGTAATTTCCGGAAATTCGTAACCTCTTTCCATACATTTATATACTGCATCTCTATCTTTCTTACTGTATAAAAAGAACTCGCTCTGTCTAATAATTCCCTTAGGACCACCTAATCTATGTAATGCATCATAAATAGTTACAATCTGTTCAGTAGAATATGGCGCCCTTGACTGCTGTCCATCTCTAAAAGTCGTATCTGTAATCCAGATATTCTCTGGCATATTGTGAGGTACGATTCTGTCATTAAATGCAATCTTTGGAACCTCATCATATGGAAATAAATTTCTAAATACATTTGGCGTTTCAACATCTACCAAATGATACATATGCTCTTCTAACTGTAAAAGATTCGTATGCTGATTTAGCTTAACCTGTCTGTTCTCCATTATTTCTCCCACTCCTAGTACTAATTTTATCCCTTACTATATTACTTTTATCATCTGATACATAACAAACCCCAAATTAGTTATGGAACTCATATGAACCCTAATCATATGTATATGATTTGGCAAAAAATGTACCCACGCCAAATTAACAAATCACTTTCGTATTTATTTCACAACTAACACCATAAGAAGCGTTCTGTATCAAATCACAAATTTCATAAGCAAAAAGCTATGGTATAATTGTATACAATTATACCATAGCTTGTCAATTACTTTTTTCATTAATCATATTCAATTTCATTTAGCACATCTGCTGCTTCAAAAAATGACATTTCCTCAAGATATTCTTTTGCCTTATTTAATTTTTCCCTTTGTGCTTCTTCCAAGTTAAAGCCCAAATAATTTTTTAATAAACTTATAGACCTATCAATATCAAATTCCGAAATAATTTCTATTACTTTATCAACATCTTTTCTATTTAATTTTCTATCGGAAAATGTCAATGGAGTAACATCTGTTATTTCTTCCGGCAAAATGTAATTTATATTTTTTATCAAATCCACATATTCCAGAAACAGACTTTCATAATCCTTCAAAATGTATTCATAGTCTTTATTCTTTCCTGCCATTTCATGCTCTCTTGCATGATTTGAAAACATATCAGCACCTATGCTGGCAGCAACACCTTTAAGGCCATGTACCAAAACCACATAATTATCCCAGTCTCTATTTTCAAAGTATTTTTCTAATAATGCCTCTCTGTCTTTTGCTTCCTTGCAAACCGTTCTCAAAATCTCAATATACTTTTCCACTTTATTGTTTGTATACTTAAGACCCTTTGCAACATTTACACCCTCAATACTAGGAATAGAAAAATCATTTTCTTCCATTTCTTCTACTTGTACATATTCAATTTTATCCTTTGGAATAAATGTTCTTAAACTTTCATCTAACTCTTTAAAATTAATCGGTTTAGAAATGTAATCTGAAAATCCAGCTTTCATAAGCATTTCTTTTGCTTCTCCAACTGCATTTGCCGTGACTACAACAACCGGAATATTCTTACAATATTCAAATGGTAATTTCCTTATTCTAGCTAATGTTTCTATTCCATCCATCTCAGGCATCATTTGATCCATAAATACCAAATCATACTCTTGTGAAGTCAATAAGTTTAAGCATTCTTGTCCACTAAGTGCATAATCAATCTGTGCCTTATACGGCTCAAGTAAACCTTGAATAACCATAATATTTACTTTATTATCATCTACAATTAGTATTTTTGCCTTTGGCATAACAACGGAAGTAAGTGTATCCACAGACATCCCCTCCACTGTATTAACCTCTCTATATATTTCTTCTGCTTTTACTTCTTTAGTTACATATCCTTGCTCTATTGAAAAATAGAAGTTACTACCAACACCAAACTCACTCTTAACTCCAATATTACCATTCATCATTTCTGTGAATTTTTTACATATAGAAAGACCTAAGCCTGTACCCTCAATACTTCTATTTTTCTTAGTATCAATACGCGAAAAACTATTAAATAGTAAGTCCAGATTTTCTTTCTTAATACCACAGCCAGTGTCAATTACACTAACCTTCAAATCACCCTTCTTTTCATTTGTAAACTCAAAATCCACATCTAATGTAATATACCCCTTATCTGTGAATTTAACTGCATTATTAAGCAAATTCAAAAAAATCTGCTTTACTCTTATTTCATCGCCTATCAAATGTTCTGGTACTCTTTCGGAAATATTTACATTGAAAGCCAAACCCTTGGATTCTAATTTAATCTTAGTAATATTTTCTAAGTCTCTTATAGCCGCCGATAATGAGTATTCTTCATCTACCAGAATCATTTTACCAGATTCAATTTTTGAAAAGTCAAGAATATCATTAATAATAGCTAATAATGACTTACCTGCTGATTTAATATTTGTTGCATTTTCTAAAGTCTTCTTTTCCTTAGAATCTCTTATTATCAAATCTGTCATTCCTAAAATAGCATTCATAGGAGTTCTTATTTCATGAGACATATTCGCCAAGAACGCACTTTTAGCTTCATTTGCAACATCTGCATTATTTTTCAACTCTATAAGCTTTTCTGTATAATTGTGATTTTCTGTTTCATCAAATATAATCGTTGCGTACCCTTGCAATACTTTTTTATCATAGATTTCATTCTGAATGGCTTCATAATACCTGTCCCCTGACTGAAACCTTACAGACTTATCGTCCATAAAGATATTTTTAACATCTTTAGGCAGCAAATCTACCGGATCATACCTTTTAACTTCCTTCATATTAGGAAATAATTCCATAGCAATGGAATTGGCATAAATAAACTTGCGTTCCGTATCAAGTACTATAACCGCTTCGCTCATGTTCTCTACAATATTATCCTTTGCATTCGACATTACATCAAATAAATTATATTTGTAAATACCATATAACATAAACGCTACAGCAAATAATAAACTTAATGGTGTCGGATCATATCCTTGACACACTCCCGAGTATAGCAAAACCAAACCCACCACCGGCATAATTCCAGCCAATACTATCGTTACAATACGTTTTCTCTCTTCTTCATTTGCTTTTATTATATGATATGTTGCAACACTAAACATCGCAATATCTGTAATTAGTAGTTCAGCAACATATACAAAATAGAATATCCCTTTCCCCAAGACTACATGCGGAAATAACCCTTCTTCTGTAAAAGTAATACTAGAATAATACAATGTGTGTCTCTCACAAGTCATTATCAGTAACAAGATAATCGAATTAAAGACAACTCCTGCTGCAATTATTTTTCTTGGCAATTCAACCCTACAATAACTCAGAGAAAACGTAATAAATAAAAGATTAGAAAAACAATTACCGAGATATTGCATCTTTATTGCCAGCATAGCCGTAGGTATGTCCCTTGCCTGCATTTCAAAATAATAGCCAAAACTTGGTAATAATACTGCTATTGCTGATAATAGTAATAATTTTTGTAACATGGACGGCTTTAAAAACGCTACCAGCATTACACCAAAAAAAACTACTACTGATGCAATCAATTGCAATGTTAATAAAAAGTCATACATAATCATTCACCTTTCAATGATATGCTATCCAACTAATTCACTTAATGTCTGATACAACTGTTCAATTTCTAATGGTTTTACTAAATGTCCATTCATTCCACTTTCCATAGATTTCTTCACATCTTCATCAAACGCATTTGCTGTAGTTGCGACAATAGGAATCTTCTTAGCATCCTTTTTACTTGAATTTCTAATAATTTTAGTCGCTTGCAGTCCATCCATAACAGGCATTCTAATATCCATCAAAATCGCCTTATAATAGAATGCAGGCTTACTTTCAAACAAGTCGACTGCTTCTTGCCCATTATTAACAACGTCAACTCTACAACCTACTAATTCTAATACAGTCTTTGCTATTTCCTGGTTAAGGTCATTATCTTCTACTAACATTATCCTTTTACCAGTAAAATTAAATCTCTTTTGTTTTTTAGCTGCCGTTCTGTCTTTTCTAACAACATTTTCTCTTTCACCTATAGGTAATTCTATTGTGAAATAAAATTCTGATCCTTTACCCTCTTCACTGATAACCTCCAATTTAGAACCCATCAGTTCTACTAAATAGTTAGAAATAGCTAATCCTAAACCTACTCTTTCACTTTGTGTCACATCATCAGGAGCATCATTTTCAAATATATCAAATATCTTGCCGCATTTATCTTTTGGAATACCTCGACCATTATCTCTAACGCTGAATTTCAGCATAGCCTTAGAATCATCCTGAACTAGCTGTTCAATAGTAAAGTTAATCATTCCACCATTATCCGTAAATTTAACTGCATTGCTTAACAGATTAGATAAAATCTGATAAAGCCTGTTATCATCACCTATTAATACACTATCTCTAAATTTACCAACCATAATGTACCTAAGTTTCTTTGCTTCGAAACTAGGTCTCATTAATACTTCCAATTCTCTAACTAGATTGTCTAAATCAAAAGTTTCCTCATTTAACGTAACATTTCCACTGCTTAGTCTGGATACATCTAAGAAATCACCAACAAAATCCGTGATATATCTGGTGGACGCATCTATCTTATCCAAGCACTCTTTTACACGTTCCTTATCATTTATTAAATTCTTTGCAATACACACCATACCTGTAATGGCATTCATAGGAGTTCTTAATTCATGGGATATTTTTGAAAGAAAATCATGATTTATTAAACTTTCCTTTCCTCCTGCCTGAACATCAGTCGACAAATGAAGACTCATAATTTTTGCTTCTTTTTTGCTATTCTCTTTAACTATTGCTGAATAAATCAATGTATATTCTGAATCCTTATCTCCATCAAGTGCACGTCCTACTGTAATTCTACCAAATCCCTGAGTACATGTTCTACCAATACTCATCTCGTCAGTTTTCACAAATTTTAAGCTATATGGATTTCTATCATTTTCTATTTCCAGTTCAATCCATTTTTTTGCTTCTGAAAGGTTGGTTGCTTTCTCTTCACCATCAACTCCCATAATATGAACCTTATCATCCAAAAAAGCTACTGATGTTTGCGCATTTCGCTTTACCATATATTCTTTAAAAAAACTTTTTAAAACCTGATTAACGTCCATTATCTCCCATCCTCCTTGAAGTCCCGAAATATATTTTTCAGAAAATACCATTTTTTTCCTGTTTTTATTAGTAACTAACCAAAAAAATCCTAGAATTATTGTAACTTTTTTCAAAACCTATGTAAATGAATTTCCAATTATTTTTCAAACATTTAATACTTTTAAAAAAATTTTATTATTTAGCACAGAAAACCTATGACTTTTGTCATAAAGTAACTTAAAA
>CAYOMP010000131.1:0-7761 GCA_964405075.1 uncultured Lachnospiraceae bacterium | reverse complement strand
TCATCTGAGCCTAATTTTTTAACTCAGTTTTTTCATATCTTATTTGACACTATCCAATTATTATATTATTTCATTTTAATTAGCCCTTTACTGCACCAACCATAAACCCTTTTTCAAAATATTTCTGTACAAAAGGATATGCAATTAACATTGGTACTGCTCCGACAACCATTGATGAGAACTTTATCAGTTCTGTAATCCTGTTTGCTTCAGCATATCCTCCATCCATACCACTCATAGCATTTGCTGATGCTTGACTTTGAATCAAAATCTGCCTTAATGCCAACTGTAATGGATACTTATCTTTATCACTCATATAAATCAATGAGGTAAACCAGTCATTCCAATAAGCTACCATGGCGAAAATTACCATTACGGCAATGATTGGCTTTGCCAATGGTATTGCTATTTTAAGAAATACTCTTAAGTTTCCGCATCCATCTATTTTTGCCGCTTCGTATAGTTCATTTGGAATACTGCTTTCAAAATATGTTCTGGTTACAATAACATTAAAAACAGATACCCCACCTGGCAATATGAGTGCCCATACTGTATTTAACAATCCTGTTTTCGCAACAACAAGATAAGTTGGAATCAATCCACCTGTAAAGTACATCGTAATGAGATAAAAAATCATGATTCCTTTTCTTCCCGGCAATTCCTTTTTTGATAAAGGATAAGCGGTCGTAATAACTAATGCTGTTGAAATCATCGTACCCAAGACAGTATATACAATGCTATTCAAATATCCTGTAGCAATTGCTTTTTCTTTGAATACCCTGATGTAACCTTCCAAAGTGAAACCAGAAGGCAATAGAAATGTCTTTCCTGCATACACATCATAAGGATCCGACACAGATGCTATCACTACATAGTACAATGGATACAATACAGCAATTACAAATACAGCAATCACTAAAAGCATTATTACTTCTATTACACGATCAGAGCCTTGAACTACGCTACCGCCCTTAGCTTTCTTATTCATTTATTATCCCACCTTTCTATACAAAACTAATATCTGCCGTTTTCTTGGCAACTCGATTTACAATAAACAACAAAATAATATTAACAACCGTATTGAATAATCCAACTGCCGTAGAAAAACTATACATGGATTTCAACATACCTTGCTCATATACATAAGTTGCAATAATCTGTGATGTAGCTTTATTCAAATCTGTCTGCAACAGATATGCCTTTTCAAATCCAACATTCATTAAGCTTCCAAATGACATAATCAACTGAATCATAATCATAGGCAATAATGCAGGCAAATCAATATGTAATATTCTCTGCAATGTATTAGCTCCATCAACTTTTGCGGCTTCATGCAATGATGCATCAACACTTGACAAAGAAGCCATATAAATAATCATTCCCCAACCTGCGTCCTGCCAGATTGCAGATGCAATGTATATAGTTCTAAAATTTTCTGCCTGATCTAACAGCCCTACCGAGGTATTCCCACCTAATGCTGACACAATTGTTGTTATCAGTCCGCCGTACGGCGAAAGGAAAATTCTTAGCATACCGCAAACGATCATAATTGATACAAAATGCGGAGCATAAAGTATTGTCTGTGCAGCTTTCTTAAATCGCTTGAACCTCAATTGATTCATAATTAGGGATAAAATAATTGGTATCGGAAATGTCCACAATATCGTATACAGACTTAGCAATACCGTATTCTTAATCATGTCCCAACTCTTATAGTTCGAAAAAAATTTGTAAAACCATTTTAGTCCCACCCACGGACTTCCAGAAAACCCCAATGCCGCATTATAATCACGGAACGCTATTTGTACTCCATACATAGGAATATATTTATATATAATTGTCAAAAAAACTCCTGGCAATAGTAACAAGTATAGTTCCCAGCAAGATAATATTCGTTTCCAAATCTTTTTTTTCTTAACAGTAACCTGCTTTGTATTTACTTCTTTTACCGCAGCCATCATATTTGCTACCCCTTTCTCCTTTTCGTGAAACGTTTCATTTCTTGTTAGTTTTACATTATCTCATTTCTCTCTAATAGTCAATATTTTCTTTGCATATTACACAATTTTGTCTGCATTATACATAATTTCTATGTGGTTTTTGTATATTTTCCACATATGAAACGTTTCACTTTTTATGTATAATAAAATTGTTAAGAACATATTATTTTGAGATTTTTTTATATATGCTATATATTATTTCTGATTGTACAAACTCAGATTATCTAAAGCTATACGGAGGTACATAGTATGAAAAAAAACACACCAACAATGAAGGATGTTGCCAGAGAAGCCGGTGTCGCTCTTGGAACAGTTTCAAAAGTAATAAATGGGATACCGGTAGGAGAAACCTACAAAATTAAAGTAGAAGCTGCTATTAAAAAATTAAATTATCAGGTGAATACTTATGCCCGAGGATTAAAAACATCCAAAACCGAAACAATAACCCTCATTATTCCTTCCCTCAATCTTCCTTTTTATGCTAATTTTGCTTATGAAGTGGAACAGCAGGCATATGCTCACGGTCGTAAACTTATTCTGTGCTGTTCTAACGGCATTCCAGAGAAAGAGATTGATTATTTGTTATTAGCTTCTCAGAGTAAAACTGACGGCATTATAGCACTTACTTACTCCGATATCAGCAATCAAGTTCCAGACCATATCCCTCTGATTGCTTTCGACCGCCAATTTGAAAATCATCAAATTTCGAGAATTGCATCCGATAATTATGAAGGCGGTATGCTGGCGATTCAAAAGCTTTTGGAATTTGGTTGTAAATCTCCTGTCTTTATTGGTTTTCATTCCACTTTTCCAGGTGAAGCCGATAAACGATTTGATGGATATATGGAAGCTTGCCAAAGAAACAAAATAACACCAATCTATCTTTACACCGATGATTCCGAGGATTGTCAGGATGCTATTTATAACTTTATAAAGGCACACGAAAACAAAACTGCACATTCGCTAGATTTTGACGGTATTTTTGCAAATACTGACCTGCATGCATGCATTGCTATTCACGTTCTTAAAGAATTAGGATACTCTGTACCAGACGATGTACAGGTAATTGGATTTGATGGCACAAAAAAATTCTACCCTTACGATGAATACATTGTTTCAACAATAAGACAGCCTTTACCCGAGATTGCAAAAAAATGTATTGATTTGATTCTTGATGAGGAAAATAACCCTATGCCTACTTTGACTCTTCTTCCAGTTACTTACGAATATGGGGGAACAACACTTGGGTAATGACCCGTTGGATATTCACTCAATTTTTCTGCAACATAATAGGCAATCATTACTTAAGAATTACAGAGGTCAACGAAGATACAGTATTCTATGTAGTACCTGCTTAAGGCGCTTTGTCCCCCCTAATAACCCCCGTACAGAAAATACCGGCATCTACAAAGGAGATGCCGGTATTTTCTGTCTTTGTATCCATTGTCTCTTAGAACGACTTAGAGAAATTGTTCCATAAACTCATTCTCCCCTGGTTCCATTTCTTCCATTTCTGTCAAACACATGTAGCTTGTTCTCATCCTTTATAATATGTGCATTAATCAAGTTGGTGTATAGGAGTGGAATTCACAATGTGTAGGTGCTCGCCGAAATTTTACATAATTTTTCTTTATGCTGGTAGTTTTTTAAGATAAACCTATTCTATTTCTTTAATCCATATTTGTATCCTGTTTTTCTACTTGTAAGACCTCTATTTCATAGTTATAAACCGCTATTTCTCCCAAATAATAATGTTGTTTTTCTTCAAACAGCAATCTCCCTGAATTCAAGACTAGCTTGCGAGTATTGCACAACGAATTCGTATAAGCTTACATATTTCCTATTCGAATTTTTCCCATTAATCTCAGGACTAAAAACACGAACATTCTGCATCAAATAATAAATAATCTAACTCTTTTTCAACAATTTTTTATAAGACAAATCAATTGCAAATGCCCCAAGTGGAGCTGTAATAACAATTGCAAGAACCGCTACAGTAAGTACTATATCTCCACATGCAAATCCAAGCGACAAAGGTATTCCACCAATAGCTGCCTGAACGGTTGCTTTTGGAGTATATGCCATCATTGCAAATATTCTTTCTTTTACTTCAATTCTTGTTCCTAACATACATACAAATACACCAAGCATTCTACAAATAACCGCACCAACGATTACTAAAATTGCCTGTATTCCTACTTTTCCAAGATATCCTATATTTACAGTAGCACCTACTAATACAAACAAAAATACTTCCGCTGCAACCCATATTTTCCCATATTTTACAGAAAGTCTTTTAGCTACAACATCCCGCTTTCGCTGCAAGCCTATACCAATAAACATTATAGCAATCAAAGCAGAAAATGTAATAGGTGTAATAAGTGCATCTTCTATAACAACAAGTAAAAATGAAATACTTAATATAATAAGTACCTTTGATGTATCTCTTATATGAACCTTTTTAAAGAACTCAGATAAAATTAGTCCAATCACTACTCCTATTGCCATTCCTAAAAATATGGAAACTGGAATATTTATAAAATTGATAGCAGATGCTCCTTCTCCCTGCATCATACCGACAAAAGTTGAGAATAAAACAATAACATATACATCATCAACTGATGCTCCTGCAAGAATAAGCTGTGGTATTCCTTCCTTTACACCATAGCCTTCATCCATTAATTTAACCATTCTTGGAACAACTACTGCTGGTGAAACTGCCGCAAGTACAGCTCCCATAATGGCAGCCTCAATAACCGATAGTCCCATAAGTCTTGGAGCTAACAAAATCATGCCAAGCAATTCAAAACTTGCTGGAACAAAGCACATAAGTACAGCTGGTCTTCCTATTTTTTTAAGTCCAGACAAATCCATACCAAGACCAGCTCTTGTAAGTATAATAATCAATGCTATTTTTCTAAGCTCAGCTGATATTCCAAGTATACTTTCATCTAACAAATTAAGGACATATGGTCCTAGTACAATACCTGTAAGTAACATTCCTATTAAACTTGGTAATTTATTTTTTTTGCATATCCAGCCCATTGACATACCAACAATAAGAATTAGTGAAATACTTAATAACATCCCTTTCCTCCTCGTTGCTCGCGTAAAAAAAGCCGACACTTTCTGCGTAACTTTATTCGCAGAAGTCATCAGCTTAATAAGCGGTTTAAGTATATAAATACTAAGGGAGAACCTCATTCCCTTCATTCTGTTGAAAGTGTAACACATCATATTGTAGATAGCAAGGACATTTAAAATATTGACAACAAAATTTCCTGATTTACCTATAGTTTTATTTGGTCACAGTCGGGGTGGATACAGCGTTTGTAGTGTACTTACATATCATCCTGAAGTCAAAGCAGTTATTGATTGCTCAGGTTTTAACCGTTCCACTGATATATTTGAAGCAAAAGGCAAAAATCAGGTAGGTAATGGTATTTATTTAATGATGCCTTTTGTAAAGCTTATTAATCAGGTTAAATTTGGTAAATACGCTTCAAATACTGCTCTAGATGGCTTTGCAGCATCAGACGCAGACGTTTTGATTGTGCATAGTAAAGACGATAGCATGGTTCCTATCGAATACGGTTATGATTTGTATTACGAAAAATATAAAGATGATCCACGTTTTAAATTTATTCAGTTTGAAGATGCAGGACATAATTATGTTTTTAATGACAGAACATATATCGATTCCCTTTTCGATGAATTAAACAAGTGGTATGACACTCTTGATTATGATTATACGCTTGAGGAAAATCGTGACCGTATTATTACTGATAGAGAGGAATATTTTAAAACTCATTTAGACAGAGATAAGTGGAATGATAAATTAGACAAAGAGTTATTCCAGGAATTTCTTGATTTCTATGATAGTAATTTAGAGTAACGTTATATACGCTCTTCTAATCCAGCGTATATTCTCAATCCCGTAATTTATGATTGTCTTTCTAAAATCCTCTCAGGAATTACGGGATTTCCTTAAGTCTTGACTTTAAAATTTGTGATGCTATTTTTCATGTTTTATAGTTTTTTTATGTCTCTTTTTTCTAAATAGGGACAATGCCATACGGGGACAATTATGTATACATCTATAACAATTTATACATTTTTGTCTATTAATGACAGGGTATCCCAAATCATCTCTTTCTATCGCTCCCACAGGACAATTAACAACACATTTATTACACTTGACACAATGCTTTTTATGAAGAAATATTTCAAAATGAAAGTGTTGCCCAATCCATTTGTTGGGATAATTTAACAATCCATACCACTTATATTTAGGTTTATTGAAATCGACTTTATCTTCAATGATAAATTTATTAACGTCTTTTTCAATTTTCTTATTGATGTTTTTTTCATTTCTTGCCAAAAATTTGATTGATGGAACAAGCAATACGCCATCCGTTGCTCTGCATCTATATCCGGAATAACAAACAGGTATAATATTCTTAACAATACATAAATCAGCGAATACTCTCAGCACATTTTCCGGATATAATCCGTAGGTAGCATAAATAAAAGCGGGAATAGGTTTTTCCAATCTATTAATAGCTTTCAAAAAATCTTTCATAGGTTTTGCCGGTTCTGAATGTATTGTTGAAGTTCCTAATATAATTTTATCATATTGGGAAAAATCAAAACTTATAGATATTTCCTCTATAGATTTTATATCAACGGCACACTGTTTCTTTATACTCTGGTACATACATTCAGCAACATACTTTGTATTCCCTACTCCCGAGAAATACAGAATTAATATTTTTTTCACAATAAATTTCTCCCAACAATTGAACAATCAAACATCATTAAAGTTCTGAAACATCGATTCATTGTTGAACAATGCATCATTTTTAGCGTGTCATTCAACAACCACATTTTGTACTTTAACACAATATAATCATTTACACAATTCCTTTTACCTGATAGGCCATTTCACGTAAATATAATCACCTGCCATTTGTTTTGACAAAAGAACCACCGTCTCAAGTGTTTATAACTTTTCCAAGGAAACAGTGTATCCATCTTCATCTCAGGCAAAACCTGTACTACATTCGCCTTTGCTTTTGCACTTGCACCCTTGAGTGACTTCGTAAAAATGGAACTTGCATATTCTCCCGGGAGATCATTTCAAGTCATTATCTTTTTTCTGAAATTGACAACCATATATATAACATCTATAATATATTTATTACAGTCGTAAGATTTAAGGAAGGATTTAAAATGAGCAATTTACCACAGATTTCTGAAGCTGAATTTGAAGTTATGAAAATCGTATGGAAACATGCGCCAATCAGTACAAATGAAATAACAGATAAATTATTACAGACCACAAGCTGGAGTCCTAAGACGATACAGACTTTAATCAAACGTCTCGTAACTAAAGGCGTTCTGACTTATGAAAAACAGAGCCGAGTGTTTGTTTATACCCCTGTCGTGAAAGAAAGCGAATACATCGGTCAGGAAAGCAATTCTTTTCTGGAACGATACTATGACGGGGACATCACTGCCATGTTGTCTGCATATATAGAAAATGACAGACTGTCTGAAACAGAAATAGACACTCTCCGCTCCCTTCTTTCAAAGAGGTCAAAAAAAGGAGGCAATTAACGTGGCTGATTTTATGATACGCTTTTTAATATGCAATGTGTTTATCAGCGGTATCATCGGAATTCTTTTGATAGCCAAGCGGATATTCAAAAACAACCTTTCCAGCCGAATGCAGTATAATCTGTGGTTCCTGCTGCTTGGG
>CAYOMP010000130.1:0-7862 GCA_964405075.1 uncultured Lachnospiraceae bacterium | reverse complement strand
ATATTAGCTTCTTTGTAGCCGCCTTCCACTACTGTTCCTTCCACCTGAATTGTATCTTTCAAACAAATATCTTCCACATTTCTGCCTACAAATATTTGATATTCTCCAGTTTCTATTTCCCAAGTATTAGTTCTAACATCAAAAAATCTAAATGCCTTATCATCTAAGAGAATAGTTACTTCTTTCTTCTCCCCTGCTTTAAGGAATACTTTCTTGAAGCCTTTTAATTCTTTCCTAGGTCTGAACACAGTTTCAGATTTTTTACCAACATAAACTTGAGCAATTTCAGCACCATCCACATTTCCGGTATTAGTAATAGTAAATTTTACTCCATCCTTACTAACTTCTAAATCACCATATTCAAATGTTGTAAAACTCAAGCCATAACCAAATGGGAATCTAACCTTCTTGCCTACTGTATCATAGTATCTATATCCAACATATACAGATTCGCGATATTCACTATTTCTTTCCTTACTAGGGAAATATCTATAAGCTGGTGTATCTTCATAACATAACGGATATGTTTCATTTAATTTTCCTGAAGGACATACTTTACCAGTAAGTACATTTAACATAGCACTTGCTCCCGCTTGTCCTCCTAAATACCCATGAACAATAGCCTTTACATCTGCAAACCATGGCATTTCTACCGAAGCACCTGCTGACATTACAAAAATAATGTTGTCATTTACCTTTACCAGTTCTTCAATTAATTTGTTCTGAGCTTCTGGCATTTTCATATCTTTACGGTCTAAACCTTCAGATTCACTAACCTCATCTAATCCACCAAATACCAATACATATTCAGCCCTCTTAGCAGCCTCTACAGCTTCACAAATTAACTCTTCCTTAGCTTTTCTATTTCTAACATATCCTTGCTTATAATCTACTAATTGTAAACCACTGTTATTAATACATTCTAATATAGACTCAGGCTTTTTAGTTGGATTAACAAGGGACGAACCAGCCCCCTGATATCTAGGCTCTTTTGCAAAATCTCCTATAACCAACACTTTTGCGTTTTCTTTAAGTGGTAGTATGTTATCATCGTTTTTTAGTAAAACGATACTTTCTTGTGCTGCCTTTCTAGCAAGATTATGATGTTTTTCTATATCAAATGTAATGCCTTTTGCATTCTCAGTAGCATCATGTGTAGTAAAAATAACATTTAGTAATTCATCTAATCTCTCATCTAGAATTTTTTCATCCAGTTCACCACTCTTAACTGCACGTATAATCTCATTAGCTCCTGCCTGTCCGGTTCCTGGCATTTCTAAATGAGAACCATTAGCAACACCTTTTGCATGGTCATTACTAGCACCCCAGTCCGATACTACATATCCATCAAATCCCCATTCATCCACCAAAATCTCTCTTAACAAATGAGCATTTTCATTAGCATAAACACCATTAATTTCATTATATGAAGACATAATAGCCTTTGCTTTGCCTTCCTTTACAGCTATTTCAAAACCAGTTGTATAAATTTCTCTAAAAGTTCTCTCATCTACAACTGAATTCATAGCCATTCTGCGAAGTTCCTGACTATTAGCCGCAAAATGTTTAGGACAGGCAGCTATTCCTTTGCTCTGAATCCCTTTAACATATGCTGCTGCCATTTTTCCAGATAAATATGGATCTTCCGAAAAATACTCAAAATTACGTCCACATAATGGACTTCTCTTAATATTTAATCCAGGTCCTAATACTACATTTACATCCATTGTTACAGCTTCTTCGCCTAATGCCTTACCAATTTCTTCACCCAGCTCTTCATCCCAGCTATTAGCAATCGTAGCCGCTGTTGGAAAGCATGTAGCCGGAATACTGGCATTTAACCCTAAGTGGTCTCCAGTTCCCGACTGTCTTCTAAGTCCATGAGGTCCATCAGACATTGCCATGGATGGAATATTATATTTATCATAATCAACTGTTTCCCATGTGTTTTTACCAGACATCATTTTCGCCTTTTCTTCTAATGACATCTGTCTTATAATCGTTTCATACTTTAAACTCATTTGCATTCAAACCCCTTTCCTAATCAAAATTTGCCGTATATCCTACCTAAATTTTAACCTAATCCTATAGCATTATATTACCAGAAAAAGTATCTTGAAAAATTTTTTCCCGCAAATGGTCTGTTTTTTAGCATAAACTGTAATTTAACAATGATTATCTCTTTAATATTCCCCCATATTAAAAACATAGAGAGTATCATGGTTTTCATTTTCAATTTAAATGACTTTCCACAATACCCTCTATTTCATTTTTCTTTCTCCACGCCATTTTTTAATATCTCTTTTGCCTGTTTACACCATTTTAAATAAGCTTCATGGGTCTCTATTCCGAACATAACAGTTAGGTAATAATATACATGGTCATTTTCCTCAAGCACCTTAGATAAACTATTCTGATATAGTCTAAAAAGTTGTAATTCCTGTTGTATTTCCTGTTCGAACTGCTCAATGTTCCTGATGGAAACTTCTCTGTCTTCTATTCCACCAAAAAAAAGTTTTAAAAGAGTTTCATACTTAAGTTCATTACTAGCCCTTGAATCATTAAGCCACTTCTTAAGTGCTTCCTCTCCCTGTTTAGTTATATAATATTCAATTCTTTCACGACCACCTGTTTTCTTTACATCTTCACTTTTTCCAACAAGTCCATTCTTCTCCATATCTGCAAGAGCTGGATATATACTTCCAAAGCTTCCTTTCCAGAAAAAGCGAATTGTATTATCAATTCTCTTTTTTATATCATAACCAGTAAGTGGTTCATGGCATAAAAGTCCAAGAATCACCATATCAATTTTTCTATCCTTAGCCACTTCTAATCCTCTCCACTATTCTTTCTTTCTTCAATATTTGCTTTTCTATATTCAATTTCCATTCTTTACATCCACCCTGTTTCTCTCATTTTTCCAGATAATATTATACCAATTGCTGTTTTATATGTATATAAATTACTATAAATTATTTATCATTGACCAATGCGACCATTCGGTCGTGCAATAACTATCAAGAGGTGCTTTTATTATGAATAAAGAAATATTATAATGCATACTCTTTTGTATATATACTGGCACGTGCTTTTGAAAATAAGAGAATTGTGTTCTGTTTATTATTGACACCAAAAAAAGTGTAGTGTATTATATTCACAGAACAGTATTCTGTTTTTAAAGATTTAGCAAAATAGAAAATTCGTAGTAAGAATAATGCTACTAGTCGAAACAACGAAATAATCACTTACTTGGATAATCTTGTTTGCTAACGAAACCAGGGGAATAGTAAACTGATACAATGAAAGGAGATACTCTTATGAATTTAAATTTTCCAGTTGGATTCCATGAATTTCACGAAGACTTTACAATTAACTTTCAAATGAATCGATGGTATTCAACAGGTATACTTAGTTATGAGGAACTAATGGCTATTGGAAAAAAGATTAATAACTTTTCAGAATGGACAAAACAATTTTTAGAATTAGCAGAAAAAGCGGAACAGGAAAAGCAGTATGAAATTAGCGCGACTTATTATCGAGCTGCACAATTTTTTACTTTGGGTGACGTGAAAGATAAAGATGGTCGCTTGTTGAAACTCACCCTATATGATAAATGTATTAAAACTTACAAAAAAGCATATGAAAATGAAGGAATTACTTATTGTAAGGTACCATTTGGTTCTGGCGCTTTTCCTGTTATGTACAAAAAGCATGAGCATAATTCTAAAGGAACTATTGTTTTGCATGGAGGATTTGATAGCTTTATTCAAGAATTCGTTCGTTATATGTTATACCTATATGAGGCTGGTTATGATATCTACATGTTTGAAGGCTTTGGTCAAGGAGAAGCATTATGTCATTATAACCTAAAGATGAGACCCGATTGGGAAAATTGCACAAGTCCTATATTGGATTATTTTAAACTGACTGATGTAACTTTAATTGGTGTTTCTCTTGGTGGTTATCTGGCCCCTCGTGCAGCATCGGCTGATAAACGAATTACACGCGTAGTTATGTTTGATCTTATCTATGATTTCTATGCATCAATGCTTAGAAAAATGGACCCTAAGGCAGCAAAACTCGTCGATTATCTTACGAATCATCCTAAAAATCCATTATGGAAAATAGTTGAGAAGAAAATGAACAATAACTTTTTTCTTAACTGGTTACTAGAGCAAGGCTATTTTGTTTATGACAATGTACATAATCCATGTGAATTTTTTAATTGCATCAAACAATACAACACTAAAGA
Organism: uncultured Lachnospiraceae bacterium; assembly: GCA_964405075.1. Taxonomy (GTDB): domain Bacteria; phylum Bacillota; class Clostridia; order Lachnospirales; family Lachnospiraceae; genus CAYOMP01. Next base: position 3,610 of record CAYOMP010000130.1, on the reverse strand, counting down.
GATTTCTCCAAAACTTACTCAAGATGTTCTGGTATTAGCTGGGACAACAGATGTATATACAATCTACCTTAGCGAACAGTTGGATGCTCTAATCAATGCTAAATCAGTTGAAAGTCGTGTCTTTACTAAACACGAACATGCAGATACTCATTGTCAAGTAGGTAATCTAACTTTAGCACTAGACTATATCATAGATTGGATTAGTAGAGTTTCGGCATAATCTAAGGGATTCAAAAGATGGCGAAGGTGGCATATAATGAATGCAAAATCTATCGCCTTGTGATGTAAAAAACTTACAGATCGTAAAACCAGTCATCTTAAACTAGATGACTGGTGTGTTCAAAAGCAACTTCTCAAACATGCTTTTTGGAATGCTTACAGTAATATGAATGTATATGCCTCTTAATGAGAAAGAAATGTAATGAAATCAAAAGCTAAGCCAAAAATTAAAAGAATACTACTCTGCTAATGTGTTGACAAATCATATTCTATAAATTACTATCTATTCATAGAACAATGGCGCACTTTACCAGACCTATGCGTCAGACATGGTTCATAATGGTATTGGAGGAATTATATGGCTAGAAAACCTGTGCTTGAAGGTGGAAAAAAAGATGAAATCATCTCAAAGGCGTTAGAATTATTTTTTGAATATGGTTATGAAGCGACTTCTGTTCGAATGATATTAGAACAAGTCGGTGGTGAAGTTGGTATGTTTTATCACTACTTTAAGTCAAAAGAGGATTTATTTCAGCAGGTAGTCGAATTATTTTTCCAAAATTGTCAGATTCAATTCACAAAGATGATTGGTCATTATACCACAATAGAAGAATTTCTACCAACGTTTCTAGACTATTATCATACAAATGTAAAACAATATGACAAACTATCAAGTAACATGCATTGGACGATTCAATCTACAATGTATTCAAAGATGTTGAACGCAACCTTGCCAGCAATCAGAACATTTGTAGAACAATATATTCAACAATATGGTAATCGAAGAAATCTTCCATCTGACATACTTGCTAAACAATTACTTTATGCTACATCAGCTACTTTGCATAGTGATAGCTTTCAGGAAATGTCAAAAGAGGAGCAACTATCCATCTTGACTGAATTAATTCAACTCCTTTTAGGTAATGGACATTGAAAAAAGACAAAGTAAGTACCTACTTCGTTCGTACTTACTTTGTCTTTTAACACGATTAATTCAAATTTAACTATTATACTCAATATCAATTTAATTTCGTATATATGTAAGTGTCTTTCCATAATGGATTTCCATGTTCATCTTTCCAAAAATAAACATTTCCAATCATTTTATGATTTTCTTTGAGTTCCACCGCAATCATTTCTTCTGTTTCAATTCTCCACTTAAGATTATCCTCAGTTTCTTTTAAATTCTTTGCCTTATAAGGTTCATATTTTACTACCTCATCATCTGACAAATACTCATACAAATCCTTTAAATCACCCTCTATATACCTACGAAGAATTAGTCTCTCAGTCTCTAATATCATGTTTTTCTCCTTAAAAATTGTATTTTACTTATTTAACTTCTCCCCCTGATATAAGCACTCTGTTTATATTTTTGTTTAGCGTCTCTCCTCCATCATAATGTAATTATTAACATATATAGAAAGAAATTGTGAAGAAATAACCTCAATCCTTATTTCCTCTTTCTCCAAATATTTGTTTACCTGACTTCTAGACAAATCAAGAACTTCTGCAATTTGTTTTTCTGGACGAATCTTTAAACCATAAGGATTTCGTATTATAACCAAAACTTGTTGTATACTTTTACTTTCATCTACTTCTTCCTCTATTTTTTCAATACTATAATTTACATTTTGAAAATCAACTTCGGCTTTATTTCTTTTAAATAATTGCAAATCTCTTCCACATTTCTTTGCTAATTGCTCATCATTATCCAAAAATCCCCTATATTCTTTAGTTGGAATTACCGTAGGCTTTTGCCTTTCATAAACAGTAAGATTAAATGTGTGTTTACATTTTTCACATTGGTAAATAAGCCATACATCTAATTTATTTCCATTGGCATTAACGCGAAATCTCTCTGTATTTTTAAAGTATGTTTTTTTACCACAACTGGCACAATTTCGGATTACCGAAAAAGATTCTTCCATAACAATTTCATATTCTATTTTCTTTAAATAGCTCATTTGCATCTCCTTTTCATTTACAAACCGATGCGTAAGCTATTACATATTCATTTTCTTTATTTGCAATAGCTACGCTATGCAAAATAAAAAGGTGTAGTCATAACACATTCCTCCTTTTTATATAACAATTCACCTTTAGCTATCTGATTATTCTTTTGCAGTGCTTTATGCCTTCACCTCTATTAAATAAATTCTACAAATTATCAGATATTTTTCACCTATATTTTACTAAATATCATACCTTCTATATACCTTATGTTTTTTTAGAATAAAGTGTGTTCCGCACACTCTCACGAACTTACTTTTATATTTATGCGGAACACACTTTGCCGCGCCCGAGCAGTGTCGTTTACAACTACCTTCATATCCGCAAAGTGCGCCTCATTAGGGTCGCTCTTTTACTTAATAGGAAGAAGTTTCTATTAAGTAAAAAAATGTGAGCCATGTCAGCTCACATTTAATAATTTTTCTTGTCTGATAATTCGTTGTATGCTTTTCTCGGATAAATAATATCTCTCTGCCAACTCATAAGTTGCCATTCCAGACAAATATTCATTATAAATCAATTGATTCCTCTTTTTCAATTCACATTTATATGAAGTTTTGGCTCCCCATTCCTGTCTATTATCTTGTTTTCTTGGAATATATATATTTGTTCCATCAACATACTGCTGTATCAGTTCAATTATTTCAATAGGCAGAATCTCTTCTGCTTTAATATAGCCCATATTTGCCTCCTAAACTAATTTTTATTTTAGGATTAGCAGTGGCTATAACAATCTACTTTACATTGCAATAGCCAGTGCTATGCAAACATAACATATCTTCTCATATACAATGCCCCTTTCCATCTTACTTTATACAATATCATTATTTTTTAATTGAATCAACTTTTATTCAAATACAAAATGTATATTACTAGTCATTTTTACAAAACTCGTAAACTATCAATTACATTTTCTCAATCTACATTTCTTCATCTAAATCTAAAAATACCTCTCAGATATTTTCAGGTTATTTTTCTATTGTTACCAACCTCTTTGTAAACAAATGTATAATCCCATGTGCCACTTTCAAATTTCCTGCTATTAAAACAATACCCATTAAACTAAAAATAAGTACTTGAACAATTGAGTAGGATAAAGCACTTATACTGATTGCAATGAACCATACACTTATTGGTAGGCATATTATACTGGTAATAACGGCTGGTATATATTTCTTAATCACTATACTCTGACCCATATGTATTATCAGATGTAGAGTATAGGCAATAAACGACCCTAACCACAATCCATAACTTTCTGTAAACCTCGTGATAATGCATATCACAAGACATATAACCAGTTGCTCCATAACTGCTGCTGCCATTAATTCAGTTCTGTATGGTTTTTACTTGTTTCTGATTTTAGGATATTTTTCAT
>CAYOMP010000129.1:0-7878 GCA_964405075.1 uncultured Lachnospiraceae bacterium | reverse complement strand
AATATAAAAATAAACGATTGTTTTCATACAAATCATTACCAACAGAAGCAGCTACCAGAGGTCAGGTTGGTATTCCAAGAGTACTTAATATGTATGAAAATTATCCATTTTGGTTTACATTCTTTACAGAATTAAAATTCCAGGTATTCTTATCACCTACTTCAAACAGAAAAATTTATGAATTAGGAATTGAGTCAATACCTAGTGAATCAGAATGTTATCCTGCAAAATTAGCACATGGACATGTAACTTGGTTAATTAAACATGGCATCAATTTCATTTTCTATCCATGTATTCCATATGAAAGAAAAGAATTTTCTGATGCTAACAATCATTTCAACTGTCCTATAGTTACTTCTTATGCTGAAAATATTAAGAACAATATTGACGAAATAACCAATGGTGAAGTTAATTTTAAAAATCCATTCCTATCTTTTGAAAACAAAGAAGTTCTGGCTACAAGACTTACAGAAGAACTTTCAAAGGAATTTGAAATATCTCCTGCAGAAATAAAAGCTGCAGTAGATAAGGCATGGGCTGAATTAGAAGCTGCAAGACAGGATATTCGAGACAAGGGGGAAGAGACTCTTGAATATATGAAGGCAAACAATAAACGTGGTATCGTATTAGCAGGTCGTCCATACCACATTGACCCTGAAATTAATCATGGTATTCCTGAATTGATTAACTCTTACGGAATTGCTGTTTTAACAGAAGATTCTATTTCACACCTGGCAGAAGTAGAGCGTCCACTGATTGTTATGGATCAATGGATGTATCATTCAAGGTTATATGCTGCTGCTAACTATGTAAAAACAAGAGATGATTTAGATTTAATTCAGCTCAATTCATTTGGTTGTGGTTTGGATGCTGTTACTACAGACTGTGTAAATGATATTTTATCTAACTCAGGCAAAATATATACTGTATTAAAAATTGACGAAGTAAATAACCTGGGGGCCGCACGTATTAGAATTCGTTCTTTACTCTCTGCATTAAGAGTTCGTGAAGAAAAGAAAATAGAAAGAACTATTGTTTCATCAGCTTATAATCGTGTTATGTTCACAGAGGAAATGAGAAAGAATTACACTATTCTTTGTCCTCAGATGTCACCAATACATTTCGAATTAATTGAGCCGGCATTGAAATCATGTGGCTACAATATCGAATTGCTGAATAATGACAACAAATCCTCTATTGATGTAGGTTTAAAATACGTTAATAACGATGCTTGTTATCCATCATTAATTGTAGTTGGACAGATTATGGATGCCATTCTTTCTGGAAAATATGATTTGGATAAAATTGCAGTAATAATAACTCAAACTGGTGGCGGTTGCCGTGCTACCAATTACATAGGCTTTATTCGTAGAGCACTTGAAAAAGCAGGTTATCCTCAAATTCCTGTAATATCCCTTAACTTGAGTGGATTTGAAGCAAATCCAGGATTTAAGATTACATATCCTATGCTAAAAAAGGCCGTTTTCGCATTAGTATTTGGAGATATCTTTATGAGATGCGTATATCATATGCGTCCATATGAAGCTACACCAGGTTCAGTAAATGAAGTTCATCAAAAATGGGTTAAAAAATGTACTGATTTCCTTGTACAAAAAAATCCATCTTATTTCAAATATAAGAAAATGTGCAAACAGATTGTAAATGATTTTGATAATATTCCTATTACTGATGAAGTCAAACCAAAAGTAGGTGTTGTAGGTGAGATTCTTGTTAAGTTCCTCCCTGCTGCTAATAATTACCTGGTAGATTTATTAGAATCAGAAGGTGCAGAAGCCGTTGTCCCTGATTTAATTGATTTCTTCTTATATTGTTTTAAAAACAATGAATTTAAGGTTAGTCATTTGGGCTTTAAAAAATCAACAAAGTATAAAACAAGAGCTGGTATCTGGGCTATAGAATATTTACGAAAGAGTGCTCATAAAGCATTAGAAGACAGTAAGAACTTTACTCCACCATCAAAAATTGATGATACAGCAAAAATGGCATCTAGTATTGTTTCATTAGGAAATCAGACTGGAGAAGGTTGGTTCTTAACAGGCGAAATGTTAGAACTTATCCATAGCGGCACTAATAATATTGTATGTGCACAGCCATTTGCTTGTTTACCTAACCATGTAGTTGGAAAAGGTGTAATTAAAGAGCTCAGAAGACAATACCCATTGTCAAATATTGTTGCTATTGACTATGACCCAGGTGCAAGTGAAGTTAACCAGTTAAATCGAATTAAATTAATGCTTTCAACAGCAAATAAAAACTTATCGCGCTCAAGTAAAAAGTAAGCACGTTAATCCAAAAATGGGAGTCTATATGACTCCCATAATCTTTAATATCCAATAAATTACTCCAAGCACCCAACTACTAAATACTCCATACAAAATAACAGGTCCGGCAATGGTAAATATCTTACATCCTATACCAAATACCTGTCCTTCCTTTTTGAATTCAATAGCTGGTGCCGCAACAGAATTAGCAAATCCCGTAATAGGTACCAATGCTCCGGCACCACCGAATTTGGCTATTTTAGGAAATATGTTTAACCCGGTCAGTAAAATACTCAAAAATATTAAAATCATTGATACCCATGACCCTGCCTGCTTATCATCTAAACCATTATTCATAGCCATATTCATTATAAATTGTCCAATGACGCAAATTATTCCTCCTGTAATAAATGCTTTTAATAGACTTGTCCAAAAATTATGCACAGGTGTTATTTCCTCCACATAATCATTATATACTTCCTCTAATTTCTGCTTATCTCTTTTTTCCAAATCAGATATTCTATTATACTTATTCATTTTTGCCTTCCTTTATCAAATATCAAAATATTGTTATATTTCTATATTTTGCTAACCAAATTTTTTGCCTTTACTTACTTCGAATAATTAGTTTTCCACTACACCACAAAGAAATAATACAGTGCTCCCACCATTTTTCCTAATCCCAGTGCTAACACTACATATTCTCCACCTTCTGTTATTCCACTTCTCCTAAAGAAAATGGGAATACTGTTTAGAATTTCTGCCAATGCCATTGCCAGACATCCTACGAATATACCCGCCGATAGTCCAATTACAATATCTGTAATATATCCTCCCAAAATAGGCAGTTGATACAAATACACTATATTCCCCCATATACCGCCAAAGGCGGCAGCTCCTTCATATAACAGAATATGTTCCGCTGTACGGCTTCTTCCAGCTAATCTTGGAATAATCCCAATAGCCGAAATAGCAGCAAAGGCTCCTGCTGCAACTGCAAATCCGCCTGCCAATCCAAAAACCACAAAAAATGTATATTTAATCCACATCTATCGTTTTTCCTTTTCGTTCTTGTTGTTTAATTACACATGTACTAATATCATCTTCATACAATCTCATTTCAACCTGTATTGGAGTAGGATCCATAGTAAGTTTCTTAGTACCAAAATGATTGTAAAATATTATAATACCCACTGCTAGTCCAATAGAATATCCTATTTCTAGTAATTTCAAATCGCTTGCCACTGTCCCCAAGGTTATTTCATAAATCTGTGCAAATATTACACTTATAGATATATCATTATTAAAGCCTATTATGGTAAATGCTGATCCAAAGAAAACAATTATACTAATGCCTATTGCTTTAATCATACTACTTTTTTTGTTTTCTGACATTTCTTTTACATATTTAATAATAAAATCTGTTTCTCCCAAATTAACCACCTGAGCCTCGGGATATTTCTTATTTATTTTTTCAATTACTTTTAAAACAGACATTGCATAGTGTTCTTTTCCCTTTTTAACCTCATCCAGATTCTCTTTCTTATCTTTTGCTTCAACCTCTGGCGATTCCTGAATCATTTTGCTGCATTGATTCAAATCAGCAATTACTAAATTTCGTAATCCCTGTGCCATTTTTTCATTTTTTGTTTCTACCTTTCCTACATCCGACAATTTAATAATTTTATCTTGCACCATAGAAATTCGTGCTATTTTTAAATATATTATGTCCATATGTTAACACCCATTTCCCCTATTCTATTAATGCCCTCTTCTATTTTTACCAATGTCCCCTCTGTTATGACTGTGTCTGGTTCAAAAAAATAAAAATAGTAAACCGCAGCTGAAATGACTACAATTGCCAAAACACCTGCTAGCATCCATCTGTAACAAGTTTTTGTCATCTTATCACATTCCTTCCTTTAGTTTACTATTTATTATTTTCCATTTATTCTTATTTATACATTCTATTTTTCGTATACTTATTTATACATATTCTCAATATCCTTCGCAAATATTGTCTACATATGCTTGATTCCATTTTTAATTATCCGTATACATTTTTGTTTATTACTTTATTTACATATTTTCATATTTTTCATGCGCTCATATTTACTATTTTTCTGAGTTTCATTAATATTTTCTTTTCCATTCTTGAAACCTGAACCTGACTAATCCCAACACATTTAGCAACCTCCGTTTGGGTTTTTTCTTTAAAATATCTCATATCTATAATTTCTCGTTCCATATCATTTAATTCATCTAACAAAGCTTCTACCAACATTTTGTTTACTATTTTTTCCTTTTCACCATCTCCGTTTATTCCATTATTTATTAAATACATATTTTGTGAACCAGACTCATCCATCATCTTGTCCAATAAATAAATATCATTATCTTCACCCTGATACACTTTTTTATATATAGACTCCACTTCCACGTTAGCTTCGAGAGCCATAACAATGTCTTCTACATTTAGCTCTAATGCTGTTGCTATTTCCTCTACAGTTGCTTCCCTCCCATATTCCTGACATAGTGTATTAGACATTTGTTTTATTTTCCAGTTGTTTTCCTTTAAGGAACGACTAACCTTAATCATTCCATCATCCCGTAGGAATCTTTTTATTTCTCCTGCTATCATCGGTACTGCATATGTAGAGAATTTCACATCAAATGATGTATCAAATTTGTCAATTGCTTTTATAAGTCCTATACTTCCCAACTGAAATAAATCATCCAATTCGTGTCCTCTCCCTGCAAACCTTTTAACTACACTCCATACCAATCCTAAGTTTTCTTCTACCAGCATATCCCTTGCTTCTTTATCCCCTTGGTGAGATTTTTGAATTAAAGCAATTGTATGCTCCATCTATATCATTTCACTTCCTATCCTTTTTTTCATGGTTACTGTGCACCCTTCACCTGGTCTTGACTTAACATATACTTCATCCATAAAAGCCTGCATAAACATAAATCCCATACCTGAATGTTCACTGGATGCTTTGGTTGTAAATAGCGGTTCCATAGCCTCTTTTATATTTTCAATTCCCTTTCCCTTATCAATTACTCTTACTTTTAGTTCCTTCTCTCCCAAAAAGCATTCTACAATTACTTTTCCACCCGTTTCTTCATAAGCATGTACTATTGAATTAGTAACAGCTTCTGAAATTGCTGTTTTTACATCCTGTGTTTCTTCAACTGTAGGCTCTAGTTGTAATAAAAATGATGCCACCGCCACTCTTGCACAACTTATATTCTCTTTTTTGGCATCAAACTCCAGTGTCATACTATTTCTTATATCCATATGTAACCCCTCTCTATACTTTTATATTCATTTTTCATAGATTGTTACTAGTTTTTTTAAACCAGCCATATACATTAACTTGCCAACATTTTTTGAAACATTGATAACCTCAACAGTTCCTTTAAAAACCTTCATAACTTTATATCTTCCAATAATCACCCCTATACCTGTACTATCCATAAATCCAGTATTTTCAAAGTCAAATACTATTCTTTCTACCTTATTTTCTTCAACTAAAATATCTGCTGTATCTCTTATTTCCTGTGCAATATTGCAGTCTAAATCTCCAGGTAATCTTATAAACAAATCATTCCCCATTATTTCATATTTTGCCTTTAGCTTGTTTTCCTCCATATTTTTCCTCCTATTAATTTTTATATAAAAAAAGAAGATATTCCTAACTTCTGTTAAGAATATCCTCCACATATATCGTGAATAATATATTCATTTATCGTTTGTTTTTACTGCATATTAAGTTCTGCATAATATGCCATCTCTGTACCTGGGAATAGTTCAATTACCTTGGTAAAGTATTTATTTGCTGCTTCTTTATCACCAGTCATCAAATATGACTTACCTAAAACATACAATGAATTTGAGTATGTTTCATCTATTTCAATTACTTTTAACATTCTATCAATAGCTTTTACATAATCTTCTGATTTGTACGCTGCATAGCCTTCCTGATACAATGTATCTAATGAACCACTGTCTACAGTAACTTTCATAGAATTATATAGTTGAGCTCCTGCATCTGACAAAGTACTTTCATCTATTGTATCTAATATCTCCAATGCAGCAACACTCTCACCTGCACTATATAATGAATATGCTTCTAAAAGTGATTCATAGTTGGCAATAGCACCATCATCGCCTTCATAATTACTAAGCTTTTCATTAGCTGTTTTCAAATCATTATTAGCACTTTCCAAAGACTTTTCTAATTCTGATATTTTTTCTGTCTTAGTCGCAATTTCTTCATTGTACTCTGTTACTGCTCTTGATGACTCCAATTTTATCGACTGTATTCTAGCCGGCAGTATCAAAAACCAAGCCACTGCAACACCTAATACAATACCAATAATCACATTAATAACTGTTGATATCCCTGTATTTTCCTTAAAAGAGGTTGGTTGAATAATTACATCATTACCACTTTGATAAGTTACCTTTTCCTCTTTTCGTTGTTTTGCCTTAGCTTGTTGAACATTTACCTGCGTAGAATAGACTTCATTCAACTCCTTTAAATATCTTAAGGTAGTTGTATTATTAGCATCTATCTTTATTGCCTTTAACAATGCCTTTTTTGCTTTATCATACTCTTCTGCACGCATATACAATAAGGCTATTAACTGATGAGCCTGTACCATATTAGGATTTAACGATAGTACTTTCTTTAACTGAATAATAGCTAAATCTTCGCTCTCTTGTTTGCAGTATAATAATGCCTGATTATACTTTTTTATTGTCTGATTAATAGCATCTAATCTATTGGGATTTGATTGGATTGCCTTAATATAATCATCTGCAATATTTTTCTTACTTTGAAAGTTTTTGCTTATAACCCATTCACTTAAACCAGAAACTACTTCACCCATTTCATAATATACTAGTCCTAATAGGTTTCTGGCTTTTATGTTCTCTTTATTGAATTTTAGACTTTTTCTCAAACTAACAACGGCACCGGACAAGACACGTACACTTGCCTTTTCAAGACCATCAATATAATACATATTTGATATTTTAATAATTCTTTTATATACTCTAACGTCCGCTCCACAGCTTGTACAGAAATCTTTTTCCGACAGCTCGCAGCCACAATTAATGCATTTCATCTGTTCTCCACCTAACCCTTGCGCAATATTATCTGTCACTGTCCTTGATTTCTTTAATCATTTCTTTCATAATATCTGTCATATCTGTTAAATCTCTGTTATATATTGCATCTTCTGCATCTTCTACTTCCAAGCTTGGATGAAATTTTTTTAATTCTTCTTCAAAATTAATCATTGTAAATTCTCCTTATAATCGTCTTAATGCAACCAACCAGATATAGTGAGCCCACACAAAACAACATTCCTTTGCCTTCTCGCAAATCAATTGCCGTCTTTAATGCGTTCTCTATATTATTATCTTCAATTACTTTCTCCACCCTATGTAATCTGAAAACATCTGCTAATTTCCTCGTATCAGCAGCCCTGGCATTATCTATTCTGGTCACTATAACAGCCTTAAAATCCAGCTGCTTACATATATCTTCTATCATTTTTGAATAATTCTTGTCTTCAACAG
>CAYOMP010000128.1:0-7883 GCA_964405075.1 uncultured Lachnospiraceae bacterium | reverse complement strand
CTCTGTTTCAGAATAGAAAAAAAAAAAAGAAAAATAAAATAACTTAGAAGTCATTAATCTTAGGAAAAATTATACATTATCCAACGTTTGTCTAGTTTTAATTGTAACATATTAATGTAAAATTTTTCAAATTAATATTTTACAATCTAACTGAAACATTTCTATCTCGTAAATATTTCTTAACCTCATTTATTTCTAATTCCTTAAAATGGAATAACGATGCCGCCAACGCTGCATCCGCTTTTCCTTCTGTTAAAGCATCATAGAAATGTTCTTTAGTCCCAGCACCACCTGATGCAATAACCGGGATAGAAACATTTTCAGATATTAATCTAGTTAATTCAATATCATATCCTGCCTTTGTTCCATCGCAATCCATACTAGTTAGTAAAATCTCACCAGCACCTAACTTATTAACTTTCATTGCCCATTCAATGGCATCAATACCAACATCTACTCTTCCACCATTTTTGTAGATATTCCATCCTGAACCATCTTCTCTTCTTCTGGCATCTATTGCAACAACAACACACTGACTACCGAATTTGTCAGCTGCTTCACTAATCAAATTTGGATTATTTATAGCTGATGAATTTATAGACACCTTGTCTGCACCTTCTCTAAGTATTGCCTTAAAATCATCAACTGTTCTAATTCCACCGCCTACTGTAAATGGTATAAATACATTTTCAGCAACTTTTCTTACCATATCTACTACGGTATTTCTTGCATCAGAAGAAGCCGTAATATCCAAAAATACTACCTCATCAGCACCTGCCTTATCATATGCTGCTGCAATGGCAACTGGATTTCCTGCATCTACCAGATTAACGAAATTAACACCTTTTACAACTCGACCATTATGTACATCCAAACAGGGAATAATTCTCTTAGTATGCATTTACTTTTCCTCCTTACCAAGCTTCGCAAAATTTTGTAAAATTTTTAAACCTACTTCACTACTCTTTTCAGGATGAAATTGACATGCAAACACATTATCTTTTTCAACAGAAGCATGAATTAATGTACTATAATCAGTAGTTGCTGTGACTATACTTTCATCTTCAGCTTTTAAATAATATGAATGTACAAAATATACATAACTATCTTCTTTTATTCCTTCAAATAATTTACCCTTATTTGGAAATTTCAATGAATTCCAGCCAATGTGTGGTATCTTTAAGTCAGGACTATCTGGTATTCTAAGAATCTCACCCTTTAGAATTCCTAAACCATCAACACCAATTCCTTCTTCACTTCGTTCAAATAATAATTGTAGTCCTAAACATATTCCTAAAAATGGCGTTCCATTATTTACTATTTCTTTAATAACCTCTACTAAGCCATATTTATTAAGATTATTCATAGCATCTGCAAACGAGCCCACTCCTGGTAAAATCACTTTATCACAAGTTAATAATTCTTCTCTTTTTCTAGACACGATAACTTCTTCCCCTAATGAGACCAATGCCTTTTCAACACTTTTCAAATTGCCAGCATCATAATCAATAATCCCTATCATAATATTTCCTCCTCTCAGTCTCAATAGTCACTATGATTAACATCATTTTTCAAAAACGTAATTATTATACCATTATTCTACTATTTTGTCTAAAATAATAACTATTATTTCGACTAATCAATGTATTTTTTGACTTTCAAGACGTACTTAGGAGTTTTTTGTGATAAGTTTAGAAAAGTTTACATACCCCTCTTATATGATAACTCATCCTCAAAGACACTTGTATATGAAACATCATCTGCCACATAATATACCCTATTACTTATTTTTCATCAGCAGTACTTCTTTCATAGTACTCATAACATTTCCATTACCTATATTTCTTTTCAATACTCGTGTTATGCCTCACCAGACCAACCACTTAATCAAACAATATCTCTTCCACTGTCACAAATGTATACCCGTTTTTTTCCAGCTCATCAATAATTTTAAGCGCCGCATTTACAGATGACTCCGACGCATCATGTAATAAAATAATATCATTATCCTCTGCCTTGTCAATCACATGTTTTGCAACCACATCTGAATTACTGGTCTTCCAGTCTAGCGGATCAATATCCCATAACACCTCTGTCATGGTCGTTCCACAATCAAGATTATATCTACAACACCCGTATGGTGGACGTATGTATTCTGGATATTTACCTGTTACCTCATAAATCACACGATTTGTCATATCTATCTGTTCTTTAACCTCATTATCAGACATATTGTTCCAATTCACATGTTCATAAGAATGATTACCAATTAAATGCCCATCCTTCGCAATTTCTTCCACAATCTCTGGATATTTTTCTATTTCCTTTCCAAGCAAAAAAAACGTGACCTTCACGCCACGTTCTCTTAAGCCGGCAAGTAGCTTTTGGGTATAATCTGGATTTGGACCATCATCAAAAGTCAAGGCAATCTTCTTACTCTCTGATACAGTATTATTAACAACTGACGTTGTTTGATTATTTACAACTTTATTTAGAAATACACACCCTAATATGCACATAGCCAGAATCAAATCTGTAATAATCAAATACTTATTTATCCTTTTCACACTATTTACCTAAAAAATTACTTATATATATTATATGCACTACTTTTAAGTTAATTCTTCATTGCATTTATTAAACAATCGGTTTTTTACATCCCCCCACATAGCCAAATAACATTTTTTTCGTTTAATTGCAAAAATTTGTAGTTACTATTTCGCCCCACGTCTTATATTAATAACTTACTTTATTTTTTACCACAAATTCCTATGAGCGCAATCTTAAATGTTTTCTATTCAAATTCGCTTGTAGGTTCGTAGACCATTTAGAACTTGCCCTCAATAGTACTCAAATCAAAAGATTTTACTTGCAATCTCTCCGCACGCGAACAGTTCCTTTATGTCAAACTTCTTCACGAGCTACGAATATTGCATAGAATTCGTTTTATATCATAAAAAATTTTAACACTATCTTGCTTCAATTTATCAAGTTATTTCCTACTATTATATAAAAAGCGGCTCCAAATCTAGTAATGAGGCGTGATTCAAAGAATCACACCCCAGCACTTGACTTAGAGCCATTCTAAATATTGAAAAGATAATCATAAAATATATTCATACATATCTTTTCCTATAAATTCATCCTAAAACTAAACATTCGAAATATTTTTTCTTTTGTTTATTCCTTTTCTACTGCTAATTCCTCATAACCAACAATATCATATATTGCCTTAGAGTATTCCTGACTACTTTCTAATACATATATAGCTCTCGCATCATCAACAGTTACACCAAACTCATCATTTAATATAGTTTCAATTTTATTATACAATTCTGCATATATTGGTGCAGCACCATAAATGTTCGCATCCTCAATATGTAAATCATACTTTTCTACTGCCTTTATCAATGCACTCAACGACTCATATGGTTTATCCAATTTTTCATATACTAAATATTCATCGTACTTACTCTGTAGCCACATAATACTTTGAACTTTACAATAAAAATCCAAATCTTTTTCTTTAACTTCTAAACCGGACATAGCCTCGTAAGCATCTGCATATTTTTCATGTTCATAATAACTATGTGCATTTGACATCGTCATTTTATAAGGAACAAACTGAATACTAATTATAACCAAAGCAACCACTGATAATACCAAAACAACTATGGAAATCACATTTCCCTTAGACACACCAACCCATGGTTCTGGAGGCAATACTGGCTTTTCAGCCTTTGGCTTTTTCTCCTTCTTTTGCTTTTCTTTCTTAGGCTTCTTTTCCTTTTTCTTCTTTTCTTTTTTGGGTTTTTCAGCCTTTTCTTCTACCGCTATTTCTTCTGCAATATTTTCGTTATTACTACTTTTTTCACCATTGTCCTTTTTACCAAATAGCTTACCGAAAAGTCCCTTTTTCTTTTTACCAGTTTCTTTTTGTTCTTCCGATGACATTTCACTTATGTCATTTAAAGCCTTAGCCGCTTCTTCTTCCGTCATCGCTACTGGTTCACTCGACGTAACTGTATCTCCATCTTCATCTAGCAATTTCATCAAATCCTCATCTGAAAACAAATCGTCTTCATTTGCGTCAAATCCTAAATCAATACCGCCTAATAAAGCATCCGCCGCATTTGAATCATCTCCAGTTTCCATATTGCCTAATGTAGCAAGTAACTCATCAGCATCTCTATCCGTTAACTTTTCTTCACTAATCCTATTCTCTTCCTCGACTCTATCAGCTTCCTCTAATATAGAATCCAAGTCATCTAAAATAGCATTCTGCTCATCGGATAATTCCTCTAAACCTAATCCATCAACGCCATCCAAAGCTCCATCCATATTTTCAGCATCAGCAGAAAAACTTAAATCACCTAATAAATCTTCAGCATTAACCGTTTCCTCAATATCGTCCAAATTTACATCAATATTACTATCTTCCATTAAATCATCTAAAACAAGATTTTCCGTATTTTCGTTAAGTTCTTCTTCACTAATCAAACCATCTAAATCAAATGTTTCATTCAGGAGACTATCTGCATTCACTTCTTCTATATTATCTTCACTATCTCCAAGATTATTTAGTTTTTCTAATATACCATCCGCTTCGCTCATTTCAGTTTCTAATGCCTCTGAATTAATTTGTAAGGCCTCATCAGTTGCTTCTAAACTCTCTGGCACATTAATTTCTAAATCTTCAAACATATCTGACATTTCGTTGCCCATAATATCATCTAGACTAATTTCCTGATTACCAGCTGTATCCTCCTGGATATTATCATCCTTCACTAAGTCTTCATTAAAAAAATCAATACTTTCTTCGTTTGCCATACCCTTATCATCAGCAACGTCGCTATTTTCTAATGACAATTCTTCATTCAGAAAATTCATTTGCTCTTCTGACACCATATCATCGTCTTTTACAGTTTTTCCACCAAGACTCATTTCATCCAAAATATTCTCTAATGGTATTTCATCAGAAAATTCATTTACATAGTCTTCATCCTCTGCCATATCATTTGATTCAAATCCTAATTCAGACTCTCCTAGTAAAGATTCAATATCAAGTTCAGATTCATTCTCTTCTTGAGATATTTCATCACTATTATTATCACTATTAAGTGAATTTAATAATTGATCTAAATAATCTTCCTGTCCCATATTACACCTCCGTGTATTTTCTCCAAAACACTTACAACCCATAAATTGTCACTCAAAATTATTAGAAACACGCTTTGCGAGTTTCGTGAGTTTCGTGAGTTTCGCGACACTCGTCGAAAACCTATGTAAACATAATTTTCTCCTCGTCGCTCACGTAAATAAAATCAATAGCATTCTTTTCTATTGATATACCTTTATCAGCTAATTCCTTTGTCATTTGTGGAAAATTCTCATTTATTCTGATAAAAGTAGATTTATTATTATAATATGCTGTTTTTTCAAATGGCCATCTTATCACAGTAGGATATTTGAAACCTACCCCAAGTTCTATTATACAAATTTTACGATTTATCGTCATCGACAACCACTTCATATATTTTTCCCATTGAGAACCATATCCATTTTCACAATAATTCTCTACGCCCACCTTGTTTAACACTAATTTTTCACCGCATTTTTCGCAAACTGGCATTTGAATCTTTTCTTTATTTTCAATTTTTATATTAAGTCTTTTATATATCTGGGTATTATCAATTACTTCATTCGAACAATTAGTAGCACATTGTAACATATTCCAGTTTCCACATGGTTTTACTATCTTACTCCCATCAAATCCGCTTTTTTCTAGCAAATCATCCGAGTTCATCGTTACAACAAAATAATCTTTATCTGCTATTACATTATACAGTTTTTTATAAGCATTGTATATGCTACTATTTTCACAATTTGAATCATCAGAGAAGTATTTTTTCTTTAACACATCTTCTAGAATCTTTACATCTGATGCTGTTACCTCATCTTCTTTTAAAAGATTTTTTACAAAAAGATAACCTTCATCATTCTCCAATATCTCATTCTTATCTAAAGAAAATTCTTCTCCTATTCCAATTAAAACTTTATCTGCTTTCGCAATTTCATCTACAAGTTCACTAAAATGCTGCATTTACGCCTCCACTAATCAGGTTATATATTCTTACAAAAACTGTGAGAAACACACTTAGGAGTTTCTCACATATAATAAAATATTGTTTTTCTTTTAATACACAATACAAACGCTTATATTCTAACTGATTTCTTTTTTCTAACAACCTATTAATTCATCAATCTGAGAAACTAAATTCCCTATTTCTGGTTTTGAAAGTTGTGCATCAGCTCCCAATTGTTCACCTTTTCTTCTCATCTCTTCATTAACTAAAGAAGAGAAAATAATTACAGGTATAGATTTTAATTTATCATCTGTTTTTACTAGTTTCGTAAGCCTATGCCCATCCATTAATGGCATTTCTATATCTGTAACTATACATTTTACCTTTTCTTCATACGTTCCATCAGATTTCAGCTCAACCAATTTATCCCAAGCCTCTTGTCCATTAGTAGTAACAATAAGGTTAGTATATCCCGCTTTCTTCAATGAATCCGTTATTAACTTACTCAATAAAGGTGAATCTTCCGAAATCAAAATCGGAGCCTCATTTCTTTTTCTTTCACCTAAACTGTCTATTTCTGACACCTTCAAACCTGTTTCAGGACTTATATCTGTTACAATTTTTTCAAAATCTAGAATTATTATGAGTTTTCCATCAATTTTAATTATACCAGTTGAAACACCACTACCTGCAGTATTAATAGTCTGATCTGGTTTAATAATATCAGCCCATGAAATTCTATGAATTCCCAATACTGAATCAACATGAAAGGCGATATTCAATTTATTAAAATTAGTTATAATAAATAAACCATCTGTATCATCTTCTGCAATTCCTATAGCTCTCTTCAAATTAATTACAGAAATCATTGAATCACGAGGCATAAATACCCCTTCAATACATGGGTGTGCATTTGGTACAGGTGTTACTTTTTGAAATGTTAAAATTTCTCTTATCTTAGCAACATTTATTCCATAATGATTGCCACCTAATGTAAACTCCAGAACCTCTAATTCATTTGTCCCATTCTCTAGTAATATATTAGTATCCATACCTTTACCTTCCTCATTTTGTAATGTAGTATTGTTTATAGTCCCTCTCCAAGGACAACGCCATATACTATTTAGAGATACTGTCAGTTAGTTTTTACCAAACATCACTCAAACAATTCAATAAAACTCCAACCTCAGACTCTTTGTATATTTATCAATAAACTAACTCTTATACGTGTATCTATTTAGAACACTATCGCAAACATAAGCCACCTCAATATTCTAAATATTCTCAAACACATATCAAAGATATTTTTTATAATTATAGCATACACTTCGCAAAAAAAGTATTGATTTTTATAAACTATTTCTAAAATGTTATCTTTTTTTCTAAGAATTACATTAACTAATTAGAATATTTTCTATAATATTGCTTCTATACCTACGAATAACTTATATTATGATTTTTTGCTCAGAACCTTAACAACTTTAGCTATGAAATTTATTTTCAAATGAATTATTTATCTGATATGAATACAATTCAATGCCGAATCATAAACACTAGACGAAAATGTTTAAGAATTCTAATACTAATTCTTTATATCTATTCTTACCCAAATTCAATGTAATAGATTTGCTTGCGAGTCCCAATTTTTCGCAAAAAAAAATGACTATCTCTAGTCATCCAAACAGACATATGTCTCATTGTACCTTCAAAACTGTATACTTACTTTTCATCTTTCCAACAAACCTTTTTTCTAGGTCATGCCCTCGAACTATTAGTAAAAGTCAGCTCCATGCATTA
>CAYOMP010000127.1:0-7996 GCA_964405075.1 uncultured Lachnospiraceae bacterium | reverse complement strand
CTACAGTTGCCGGTGATGAATATTCAATTGGTTATATTTCATTAGGTTCATTAAATGATACAGTTAAGGCTGTAAAAATTGATGGTGTTGAAGCAACAGTAGATAATATCAAATCAGGTGAATATACAATTGCCAGACCATTCAATATTGTAACAAAAGATGGATTAAGTGAAGTTGCTAAAGATTTTATCAATTTCATTATGAGTGCTGAAGGTCAGGCTGTAATTGATGAAAACGGATACATTTCTAGCGAAGGTGAAGCTTTTGCAGGTACAGAAGCTGCTGGAAAAGTTGTAGTAGCTGGTTCTTCATCAGTGTCTCCAGTAATGGAAAAATTAAAAGAAGCTTATGAAGCAGTTAATGCAAATGCAGAAATCGAAATTCAGACAAGTGATTCAACAACAGGTGTAACTTCAACAATTGAAGGAATTTGCGATATTGGTATGGCTTCAAGAGGTTTGAAAGATACTGAAACAGGTGTTGAAGCAACTACAATTGCAATGGATGGTATCGCAGTAATTGTTAATAACTCAAATGTTGTTGAAGATTTAACTACAGAACAGGTTATGAACATATTTGTAGGTGAAACAACTACTTGGGAAGAAGTAGCCAAATAATAAGGAATAAGCAAGATGAAAGAAAATAATAAAGAATTTATAAGGGAAGCAAAAGAAAAATTCTTTGAAATAATCTTCTTATTAGCAGCATGTGCATCTATTATTGCAGTGCTGCTCATCTGCATATTTTTATTTGCAAATGGAATTCCGGCGATTCAGAAGATTGGAGTATTTGAATTTTTATGTGGGAAAGTATGGAAACCAAGTAATAATATATTTGGAGTTTTCCCGATGATTTTGGGAAGTATCTATGTAACGGCCGGGGCTATCATTCTGGGTGTCCCAGTAGGGGTATTTATGGCAGTGTTTATGGCTAAGTATTGTCCAGACAGACTATATAAAATACTAAAGCCGGCAGTTGAATTAATGGCAGGAATTCCATCAGTAGTATATGGCTTTTTCGGATTGGTAATTATTGTGCCACTCGTTAGAGATATATTTGAAAAATTTGATGCTAATGGTAGTTCTATGCTTACAGCCTCTATTTTGCTCGGAATTATGATTTTGCCAACTATTATTGGTGTGTCTGAAGCTGCAATTAGAGCTGTGCCAGATAGCTATTATGAAGGCTCATTAGCCTTAGGAATAGATAAAGAGAGAAGTATGTTCAAGGTAGTTTTGCCTGCGGCTAAGTCAGGTATCGGAGCAGGCATAGTATTAGGGATTGGACGTGTGATTGGAGAAACTATGGCTGTAATTATGGTAGCCGGTAATCAGGCTAGAATGCCAAAAGGAATATTACAGGGCGTGAGAACTCTTACGGCTAATATAGTAATAGAAATGGGATATGCATCAGGTTTACACAGAGAAGCATTAATCGCAACAGGTGTTGTATTGTTTGTATTTATTTTGCTTATTAACTTATTGTTTTCAATAATTAAAAGGAGGGCGTAACTATGCATATGGATGACAGGAAAAGCTCTCTAAATATAACATCAATTATATTAAAAGCTTTAGTGTATTTATCAGCAGTTTTAACAATTGGAATTTTGTTTTTTATTATAATTTATATTTTGGTTAAAGGTATACCTAATTTAACACCAGACTTATTTGCATGGGAATATACATCAGATAATGTGTCTATGATGCCGGCGATTGTAAATACTGTATTAATGACATTAATAGCATTAGCAATAGCAGGACCTATAGGAATTTTTGCAGCTGTATATATGGTTGAATATGCTAAAAAAGGTAATAAGATTGTAAAAATAGTAAGAATTACAGCAGAAACATTATCGGGAATTCCTTCTATAGTATATGGTTTGTTTGGTTTGTTATTTTTTGTAACAAAACTAAAATGGAACTTATCATTATTATCTGGGGCTTGTACAGTGTCCATTATGATTCTTCCATTGATAATGAGGACAACGGAAGAGGCATTAATGGCTGTATCAGATTTGTACAGAGAGGGAAGCTTTGGATTAGGTGCTGGCAAATTAAGAACAGTATTTAGAATAGTTATTCCGGCAGCAATTCCCGGGATTATGTCAGGAATTATATTAAGTATTGGCCGTATTGTGGGTGAAACAGCTGCATTGATGTATACAGCAGGAACTGTAGCTGAAATACCTGATAACATGTTAGATTCTACAAGAACATTAGCCGTTCATATGTATGTATTATCTAATGAAGGTTTACATATTGAACAGGCATATTCTACGGCGGTAGTTTTACTGATTTTAGTTGTTGGAATTAATGCCATATCATCATTACTTGCAAAAAAGGTTGCAAAGGTGTAACAGGAGAAAAATATGAGTGAAAATAAATTTGAGGTAAGAAATCTTGATTTGTATTATGGAGATTTCAAAGCATTAAAAAATATTAATTTAGATATAAAAGCTAATAAAATCACAGCTTTTATTGGTCCTTCCGGTTGCGGTAAATCTACATTTTTGAAAACTCTTAACAGAATGAATGATTTAGTAGAGGGTTGCAGGATTGAAGGCGAAGTAAAATTCAACGGAATTGATATTTATAAAAATATAGCAGTAAATACATTAAGAAGAGATGTGGGAATGGTTTTTCAAAAACCAAATCCATTCCCAATGAGTATTTATGATAATGTTGCATATGGACCAAGAACACATGGTATAAAAAATAAGAAAAAACTTGATGAGATTGTTGAAAAGTCATTAAAGGATGCAGCACTTTGGCACGAGGTTAAGGATAGATTAAAAACCAGTGCTCTTGGATTATCAGGTGGACAGCAACAAAGATTATGCATTGCCAGGGCATTGGCAGTGAATCCGGAAGTTCTTTTAATGGATGAACCTACATCAGCATTAGATCCAATCGCTACATTAAAAATAGAAGATTTGGTAATGGAATTGAAAAATAAGTATACCATTGTTATGGTTACGCATAATATGCAACAGGCGACTAGAATATCTGATGAAACAGTTTTTTTCTTGTTAGGAGAAATAGTGGAAGCAGCAGATACAGATGAATTATTTTCAAAACCAAAAGATAAACGAACAGAAGATTATATCACAGGGAGGTTTGGTTAATGAGAAACAGATTCGACAGAGAGTTAGATACGCTTAATAATGAGTTGATTGAAATGGGCAGTATGATTGAAAAGGCTATTGAAATGTCAATTGGCTCTTTTAGTAATCTGGATGCAAAGAGGGCAGAAGAAGTAATTGAATTTGATAGAGAAATTAATAAGCAGGAAAGAACTATTGAAAATTTGTGTTTAAAATTATTGCTTCAACAACAGCCTGTGGCAAGAGATTTAAGGGCAATTTCAGCTGCATTAAAAATGATTACTGACATGGAAAGAATAGGAGACCATGCAGCAGATATTGCAGAAATTACAATTATGTTATCAAAAACAGGGGATCCTTTGATGGTTGAACATTTACAGAATATGGCAAGTGAGACTACTTTGATGGTGGTAAAAAGCGTAGATGCATATGTTCAAAAAAGTGAAACTCTTGCTGAAGAAGTAATATCAGCTGATGATGTGGTTGACAATTTATTTATTCAAGTTACAGATGAAATTGTTCAATTGATAAATACTAATCCTAATATTGGCGCAAAGGCAGCTGATACATTAATGATTGCTAAGTACTTTGAACGTATTGGTGATCATGCAGTGAATATTGCTGAATGGGTAATATATTCAATTAGTGGTGAACACGTAAATGACTAGATAAAAATATAAAAAATACTGGAAAAGTTAATGAAAAATATTTGCTTTGTAGCTTTATCAAAAAAATCGTGATTTTAGTCTTAAGAAAAATGTGAAAATTAATTAGTAAAGTGATTTTCAGTGAATTTGGGTAATATCGACGAAATTTTACACAAATTTTACATAAGAACAAAGTAAATTTTACATTGATATATTATCGTGAATTTTGTAAAATAGATGTAAAGGTTGAATTGTGCCTTTTCATAAAATAGTAAAATTTACGGAGGATTCTATGGACTTTTTTAGTGTGTTGACGATGGTAGGCGGATTAGCACTGTTTTTGTATGGAATGGATGCTATGGGAAATGGCCTTTCTAAATTGTCAGGCGGCAAATTAGAGAGTATACTTGAAAAGCTTACTTCTAACAAATTCAAGGGGGTTTTATTAGGCGCACTTGTTACAGCTGTAATTCAGAGTTCATCTGCAACAACTGTAATGGTAGTTGGTTTTGTAAACTCTGGGATTATGAAATTAACTCAGGCGATTAGTATTATTATGGGTGCCAATGTTGGTACAACCATTACTTCTTGGATTTTAAGTTTATCTAGTATTGAAAGCAGTAATTTTTTTGTAAGATTATTTAAACCAACTTCATTTGCACCAGTATTGGCGTTAATTGGTGTTGCAATGATGATGTTTTCAAAAAAGGAAAAGAAGCATGATATTGGTACAATTCTTATTGGGTTTGCTATTTTAATGACAGGTATGGAAACTATGAGCGATGCTGTTAAGCCGCTAGCTGATGTACCTGAATTTACTAATATTTTAACTATGTTTACTAATCCTATTTTAGGTATGATTTCTGGTGCAGTATTGACTGCTGTAATACAGAGTTCATCTGCATCTGTAGGTATTTTGCAGGCGTTATGTGCGACAGGTGCATTACCATATAGTGTTGCGTTGCCTATAATTATGGGACAAAACATTGGTACATGTGTAACTGCTATGATTTCAGGTATTGGAGCCAGTAAAAATGCCAAAAGAGCGGCAGTTGTTCATTTATATTTCAATTTGATTGGTACAATAGTATTTGTAATTATTTTCTATTCAATTAATATGTTTGTTCATTTTGAATTCTTAAATGATCCGGCTAATGGAGCGGGTATTGCATTTATTCATAGTGCATTTAATATTTTAGCAACTATTTTATTATTACCATTTTCAGGTGTATTAGAAAAGCTTGCTTGTGCAACTATAAAAGATAGTACAGGTGAAGTGGCTGTTATTGAAAATGAATTCAAGGTTTTGGATGACAGATTTCTTGATCAGCCTGCATTTGCTATGGAACAGTGTAAGGGTCTTGCAATCAAAATGGCGAAGTTATCGAGAAAAGCTTTATTCTATTCTATAGATTTGATTAAAGAATATGATGAAGATAAGTTTAAAGAAGTTGAAGAAATTGAAAATAGAGTTGACCATTATGAAGATGAATTGGGAACTTATATGGTAAAACTTAGTAGTAAAAACTTATCTGAAAATGATAGCAAGACATTATCTATGTTATTACATTTGATTGGTGATTTTGAAAGAATATCAGACCATGCTATTAATATTGCAGAGATTGCAAAGGATATGCATAGTAAAGAATCAGAATTCTCTAAAAAAGCACAAAAAGAAATGGTTGTATTTACAGCAGCACTTAGAGAAATTATGGATCTTGCCGTTGATGTATTCGAAGAAGATGATGTTACTAAGGCTACATTAGTCGAACCATTAGAAGAGGTAATTGACCAGATTAATTCAGAAATTAAGAAACGTCATGTTAAACGTCTTAGAAAAGGCAAATGTACTATTGAAATGGGATTCATCTTGTCTGACTTTACAACTAATTTCGAAAGAGTTGCAGATCACTGTTCAAATGTTGCAGTATGTGTAATTCAGATTGAAGAAGATAAGTATGATACACATGGTTATTTAGAAACTCTTGATAAGAGTGAAAATACAGATTTCAGACAGAATTATGAAATTTATAAAGAAAAATATATGCTTCCATAAATGCTTGGAGAGGATACATACGAATTTTAATAGGAAATGTATGAGCTTATGCTTACAAGAATTCGATATGTAAGACTTGCAGGCGAACCTTGAAGAATAAGGAGAGAAGTTATGGCACTTATATATATTGTTGAAGATGATGAAAATATTAGAGAAATAGAAACATTTTCATTAAAAAACAGTGGTTTTGGTGTAGAGGACTTTTCTTGTGCGAAGGATTTTCACAAAAGATTAAAGGACAAGATACCGAATCTTGTCCTTTTAGATATTATGTTACCTGACGAAGATGGTTTATCTATTGTCAAGAAACTTAGAAGTAATCCTGAGACAAAGAAAATTCCTATAATTATGGTTACAGCTAAGACTACAGAAATTGATAAGGTTAAGGGGTTAGACATCGGAGCGGATGACTATATTACTAAGCCTTTTGGAGTAATGGAACTCATTTCCAGAGTTAAGGCATTACTTAGAAGAAGTACAGACATGAATGAAGAAAAAACATTCAAGCTGGGCGAGATATTTGTTAATGGAGAAAAACATACAGTGTATGTTAATGACGAAAAATGTGAATTAACGTATAAGGAATATGAACTCTTAAAACTATTAATAAAAAACACAGGGATAGTTTTAACAAGAGATGTAATAATGGAAAAAGTATGGGGAGTTAATTTTGAAGGAGAATCCCGTACTTTGGATATGCATATTAAAACCTTACGTCAGAAACTTAAGGATTCAGGAAACAGAATAAAGACAATTAGAAATGTTGGATATATAATGGAGTAAATAATGAAGAAGAGGATTAATATACAATTTGTTCTTATTGCATTAATCGCTACTGTTATTACATTATTTATGACTGTATATGTGTTTTATGGTTTGTTTAAGGATGAAGTTTCAGATGAATTAAGAATGTATGCCCACATTTTTGTGAATTCTCAAGATGCAAAGGAATGTATAGAAATTACAGAAGAATATATAAAACAGGACAAAATAAGAGTAACTGTAATTGATACCGATGGTGATGTTATTTATGATTCGAGTGTTGATATTAAGAAACTGGATAATCATGCAGACAGACCAGAGGTGGAACAGGCTATGTTGTTAGGGGAAGGAGAAGTAGTAAGAAAGTCCGATACCCTGGATAAAAGTACCTTTTACTATGCTGTAAGATTAGATGATGGTAGTATTATTAGAGTTGCGAAAGAGTCTGATAGTGTATGGAGAATTTTTATTAGTGCATTCCCGGCAATTACGATAATATTAGTATTTATGGTACTGATATGCGTTGTATTGGCTCATTGGTTTACAAAAAGTTTAGTTGCGCCAATTGAAGAAATGGCAAATGATATGGAGAATATGGAAACAGTGAGTACATATAAGGAATTAATGCCATTTATAAATACTATTCGTAAGCAGCATAATGACATTTTGAAAAGTGCAAAGATGCGTCAGGAATTCACAGCTAATGTATCTCATGAGCTAAAAACACCATTAACGGCTATTTCAGGATATTCTGAATTGATAGAGAGTGGAATGGCTGCTAATGATGACGTAGTACGATTTGCCAGTGAAATTCATAGAAATTCCAATAGATTGTTAGTGTTAATTAATGATATAATCAAACTTTCTCAAATGGATGCCAGCGATATGGCTTTGCATTTTGAAGATGTAGATTTATACACAATATCAAAGGCTTGTGTAGATATGCTACAGGTAAATGCAAATAATCATAAAGTTAAATTATCTTTACATGGGGAAAGTGCTGTTATTAGTGCTGAAAAAGTAAAAGTAGAAGAGTTAGTTTATAATTTATGTGATAATGCAATAAGGTATAACAATGAAAATGGAACAGTAGATGTTTATGTAGAAAAAAACGATAATAAGGTATCATTATGTGTTAAGGATACAGGAATAGGTATTTCCAAAGAACATCAGGAAAGAATATTTGAGAGATTTTATCGGGTAGATAAAAGCCGTTCAAAGTCAACTGGTGGAACAGGTCTTGGATTAGCAATAGTAAAGCACATTGTTGCACAGCACAATGCTGAAATGTCCTTAGATAGCCAGCTTGGCAAGGGAACATCAATTAAAATTACATTTAATGCAAAAGATAAAAAATAGATAAATAATCGTGAAAATAGAAAAACTTCAAAATAAAGCGAAAATACAGAAAATAATAGCTTTTTTTTG
>CAYOMP010000126.1:0-8031 GCA_964405075.1 uncultured Lachnospiraceae bacterium | reverse complement strand
GTTACTAATAGGTCGAGGGCATGACCTAGAAAAAAGGTTTGTTGGAAAGATGAAAAGTAGGTATACAGTTTTGAAGGTACAATGAGACATATGTCTGTTAAGTGGCTAGAAATAGTCACATATTTTTGTAGGGATATAGTTCAGTTGGTAGAACGTTGGTCTCCAAAACCAAATGTCGTGGGTTCAAGTCCTACTGTCCCTGGTAGTGAAAAAGTCAAAGTGCTGATTCGTCGGTATTTTGGCTTTTTTGTTTTATATATATGTTGAAATGTAGAGAATGGTCTGTTTGAGAAAATTATATGATGTCTACAGTAACTCTTTTTAAATTTGTAAAGTGTGTTTTATGCAACTACCAATTAGATGAAGCAGAATTTAACAATGTTAAGCGAAATGCGTAATTAAGGAATAGTTGGGCTAATGAAGAATGTATTTTAAATTTTGAAAAAATAAGCTATAGTATAAAATGCATCATTTTTTAGATATATATGTCGGAAAAATAACTAAAGATGATAGTTGAGAATAAGTAAATAAAAAAGAATAGTGAAATAAATGTAAAAAGAATTGATATAAAATGTCATAATTGTTACAAATCAAAGTTAAAAGATGTGTGATTATTGACATAAGATATTTAGATGTTAAAATTATATTGAGAAGAATATAATGGAAATATATGTAAATATGATATGATAATAAAGAAATTAAATGAAAACGATTAGGAGTAAATAGGAAAGAGAGGGAGCTTTCTTATAAATAAATTAAACACATATTGGAGAGTGAAAGGAGAAAAATATGTTATTTCAAATTTACGGAGACGGAGCTATGTACCAATTATTAGGTTGGTTAATGGTATTTGTTGCATTAGTTTTAGCAAATGAATTTGCAAGAAGAAGTAAAATTGGAGGAATTTTATGTTTTCTTGCATTACCAGCAGTATTGACAGTTTATTTTATCGCAATTTATGTTTCAGCAGCAAATGGTGCAGAATGGGCATTAAATAATCAGACTTATCTTCATATGACAAGTTGGTTCCATTATGCCAAATTGTACGCAGCAACAGCTGGTTGTATTGGTTTTATGATGATTAAGTACAAATGGGGAATCGGAAAGGAAGATTGGTTTAAACCATTTCCATTTTTAATTGTGGCAATTAATATTTTAATTGCTGTAGGTAGCGATTTTGAGTCTGCTGTTAAGGGATCAATGGCATTAGCTGAAACAGGTTCTCGTTGGTGGTTATCTTCAGAGAATGTTTGGTTATATGGTGGTTGGTGGAATGTATTAAATGGTATTGCTGGTATCATTAATATATTTTGTATGACAGGTTGGCTTGGAATTTACAGATCAAAGAAGCATGATGATATGTTATGGCCTGATATGACTTGGTGTTTTATACTTGCATATGATTTATGGAATTTCGAATATACATATAACAACTTACCAACACATGCTTGGTATTGTGGTTTAGCATTATTATTGGCTCCAACATTTGCTAACTTTTTCTGGAATAAAGGTGGTTGGATTCAAAATAGAGCTAATACATTAGCATTATGGTGTATGTTTGCACAGGTATTTCCATTATTTCAGGATAAAGGAGTTTTTGCTGTAATTCCTTCATTATATTCTGATGGCTTTATGGATGCAGCGACACATCCAACAACAGCTAACCCAACAGCAATGGGAATTATCGCTATAATTTCTTTGGTGGCTAATGTTGTTGTGTTAGGTTTAATAATTAAGAAGTCTATTAAACTTAAAAAGAATCCATATACAAATGAAATATTTGTGGGAACAAAGGATTACGAAGAGGCAATTGCCAGAGCAGAGTAAATGGATCATCTTTAAATAACTATGTAAGGGGAATTCATTTTTTAATTTGAATTAGAAGATAAAGACGTAGCCGTTTTTTGGTTACGTCTTTTTGTATTTACGCGTGCAACGAGGAGAAAATTATGTTTACAAAGTTTTTTGACGAGCGACGTGATAATTAGATGAACTCGCAAAGCGTGTTTATTATAATTTGAATACCCTGGACGTGCTCTAACGGATGAAAATCCCCAATACGCCTAGATGGCGAGGAAGTATATAGCCGAACAGCAAGGGTGTCTTTCGTGAGATGGAATATGAAGGGATCTGTAAGCAAACCTCAGGCTCGACGAACAGAAATCACATATACAATCAATCAGTTTGAGTACGTTTCGTATTGCAGATATGACAACATTAGCCGTATTCAATCGGAATAAAGATGCTCAAATAAAGTGAGACGGAAGTTACTATTATTTAAATAATAGATAAAAAGAATTAAGGTTGTACTGTTTACATATGCGATGAAACTAAGTAATATATAGTTAAAAGTAACTTAATTTTTTTTAGTGAAAATTGTAATATAATAATCTATAGATAAAATCACAAAATGTAGTATAATTATCTAGAATATAGAAAGGATTAAATTATGAAGAAAAAATATTTAAAAGCATTTAGAAATGGTTTTATTATAGGGACAATTATTATATTTTTAGCCTGCATAGTTGGCTTATTTGCTATTTTTTATCCTATGCTAGATAAGTATACTACAGAAGCAAGAATAGTAATAGCAGAAAAAGGAGACGATGTTTTCTATTCTTCATTAACGGGATATATTTATAATGATAGTGGAGATACTATAAAAAAATTAAAAACGGATAAAGATACTACTTATTTGGAATATGAGAGCATTCCTCTTGATGCAATAAATTCTTTTATTGCAATTGAGGATAGAACATTTTGGAGTAATCCTGGTGTGGATTTTAAGGGTATAGTCAGGGTTGTTAAAGATTACATCTTAACTAAGGGTGCTCAAAAGCATGGTGCCAGTACAATTACACAGCAGTTAGTAAGAAATGTTTACATTTCAAGTGAGGTTACGATTGATAGAAAAATAAAAGAAATATGTTATGCAGTTGAATTAACTAAACGTTATCCCAAGAAATCTATAATGGAATATTATGTAAATAATATTTATTATGCTAACGGATACTATGGCTTGGAAGCGGCTGCAAATGGATATTTTGGCGTAAGTTCTAGTGAATTGTCACTTAGCCAAATTGCATACATTTGTTCAATACCGAATTCTCCTTCGTATTATGACCCGATTAAAAATCCAGATAATGCTTTAACACGAAGAGATAAGATTCTTGCAGATATGTTAGAAATGGGTTATATTACCGAAACGGCATATAATGAAGCCATAAATGAAAAGATAGAATTAAATGTTAGTACTAGTGTAGAAAGTAATTCTTATGGGGTAAGTTATGCAATTGATTGTGCAACCCGTTACTTAATGAAGAAAAATGGTTTTGAATTTAGGTATGAATTTACTTCTATGGCGGATTATAAGGAATATTTAGAAGAATATAATGAAAGCTTTGAAGAAGCTAAAAGTGAGTTATATACCGGCGGATATAGGGTATATACATCTTTAAATGAAGAGAAACAAAATATTTTACAGGAAGCAATTGATAATAATCTTAGTTTTAGCGAAGATAAAAGTAGTGAGGGAATATATGATTTACAAGGAAGTGCAACCTGTATTGACAATGATACACATAAGGTTGTAGCAATAATTGGTGGTAGAAGTCAGGATATGACTACTTATCTGAATAGAGCATATCAAAGTTATAGACAGCCTGGAAGTTCTATAAAACCTTTGGTAGTATATACACCTGCATTGGAAATGGGATATGGAGCTAGTAGTGTTATTAATGATTTAGACATTACTGCTTGGCAGACAAACCAAATTGTAACAGGTAGTCCAATTATTCTAAGAGAGGCTGTAGAACGTTCGATAAATGGAGCAGCTTGGGGACTGATGTTAGAAGTTACGCCTAAAAAGGCGGTAACTTATTTACAGAATATGAAATTTGCTAAGATTGTTCCAGATGATTACTATGAATCTTTGGCATTAGGTGGATTAACTTATGGTGTATCGACAGTTGAAATGGCTAGTGCCTATAGCACATTAGTTAATAATGGAATGTATAATGAACCTACTTGTATTGTTTCTATTCTTGATAAAGATGGTAATGAAATATATGAAGAACCAATAGCATACAGAGTATATGATGAAAATTCTGCTAATGGTATGATTGACATTATGAAGGGCGTAATAACTAACGGTACTGCAGCTAGTGCTGGCTGGTCTAGCTTAACAGAAGCAGCGGGTAAGACAGGTACCACTAATGATAATAAAGATGGCTGGTTTTGTGGTGTTACACCATACTACACTATATCTGTTTGGGTTGGATATGACAGTCCTAAGGAATTGAGCGGATTGTATGGTTCATCATATCCTTTAAAAATATGGAAAACAGCAATGTCATCATTTGTAAATGATTTGCCTGTAAGAAGTTTTATAGGAGAATATGAGGAAACAGATCCATTGTCAAATATAGATGATGCTAGTGATGGTGATTATAGATTAATGGAAGAAATTAATGGTATAACAGCAAATATGCTGGCAATTAATAAGGAGGATGGAAACTGGCCTGCTTATGTTAATTCAATGTATGATAATGCTATGATTAAGGCTAGTCAAATATCTAGTGAGGCTTTGAGACAGCAAATGGAAACTCAAATTAATGATACTTATACACAAGTTTGCAACTAAGAAATATGCGAATTGTAAAAGGCGAATTAGAGAGTGTGGTTTTTTGGGAATTAGAGGATTCTTTAAGGCTAAATCACTTGACATTCGCCTTTGTTCGTGGCATAGTAAGGGTTGGACTATTTCTTTGTGAAACTATAAACAAACTTATTAGAAATAGTAATAAAAAGATAAGTTCTACTTATGAAGAATGGGGATATAAAATGAGCAATTTGGCAAATGAAATACTCAGGTTAAAAGAAGAAAAGAATGCTGTTATTATGGCACATTATTATGTAGATGATGAAATACAGGCTATAGCAGATTATGTTGGGGATTCATATTATCTTAGCAAGATAGCAGTTGATTTAGACGTGGATGTTATAGTGTTGTGTGGCGTATATTTTATGGGAGAAAGTGCCAAAATACTTAACCCTAAGAAGACAGTATTGGTGCCAGAGCCAAATGCAGATTGTCCAATGGCACATATGATAGATTTTGATTATTTAAAGGATATACATAACAAATATGATGATGTGGCTGTAGTATGCTATATTAATTCTACTGCTGAAATTAAGCAGTATGCAGATGTATGTGTTACTAGTGCTAATGCCCTTGGTATTGTTAGCAAATTACCTAATAAGAATATTTATTTTATTCCAGACAGAAACTTAGGAAACTATATAGCGAAGATGTTGCCAGAGAAGAATTTTATTTATAATGAAGGTTTTTGTCCTATACATAATGAAATATCAGTTAAAGATATTGAAAATGCAAAAAAGGAACATCCAGATGCTAAAGTTTTGGTACATCCGGAATGTCAGCCAGATGTATTAAAGCTGTGTGACTATGTAGGTAGTACGTCAGGAATAATAAAGTATGCATCAGAACATGATGATAAGGAATACATTATTGTTACTGAAGCAGGTGTTTTATATGAATTGAAACAGAAAAATCCAGATAAAATCTTTTATCCAGTTATTGCAGAAATGATTTGTGCAGATATGAAAAAGATTACAATGGAAAAGGTTTATAATACATTGAACACAATGACAAATGAAGTTGTTATGACAGATGAAGTCATTGAAAAGGCCAATCAGCCATTAATACGAATGTTAGAGTTAGCTAAATAGATATAAGGCCTTTGGAGGATTATATTATGAAAGAAAAAATAGTAGATGTAGTTATCGTAGGTACAGGTTGTGCAGGGTTGTTTGCAGCTCTTAGTCTGGAGGATAACAAAAACATTTTACTAATTACTAAAGATGTAATGGAAAATAGCGATTCTTACCTTGCACAGGGTGGGATTTGCGTATTAAAAGACAAAAACGATTTTGATGATTATTTTGAAGATACAATGAGAGCGGGACATTATAAGAATCGCAAGGAATCAGTAAAGATAATGATTGAGGAATCACCACAAATTATTGAAGAATTAATTGGTTTTGGAGTTGAGTTTGATAAGGATGAAAACGGCAAATACAATTTCACTAAAGAAGCTGCTCATTCTACAAACAGAATTCTTCATCATAAAGACGTTACGGGAAAAGAAATTACATCTAAATTAATTGAAAGAGTAAAAGAACGAAAAAATATTACAATTATGGAACACACTACAATGATTGACATAATTGCTGAGAATAATGAATGTGCAGGTGTTGTAATAGCTGATAGTGATGGAAACGTATGTTGTGTACATTCAAAAGCCATTGTTTTAGCAACAGGTGGGATTGGTGGAATATTCAAAAATTCAACTAACTTTGCTCATATTACAGGCGATAGTTTTGCGATTGCGGCAAGGCATAATATTGAACTGGAGAATATCAACTATATTCAGATTCATCCAACAACTCTTTATTCTAAGAAAAAAGGAAGAAGATTTTTAATATCGGAATCAGTTAGAGGAGAAGGGGCTATTTTGCTTAATCCAAATAAAGAAAGATTTGTAGATGAATTGTTGCCACGTGATGTTGTTACAAATACTATTTATGAGGAAATGCAGAAGTTTAATTGTGATCATATGTATTTGACTATGCCGGGAAAAACAAAAGAGGAGATTGAAGTTAGATTCCCGAATATATATAAGGCATGTTTGGAAGAAGGGTATGATTTGTCTAAGGATTTGGTTCCAATAACTCCAGCTCAGCATTATTTGATGGGCGGAATTAAGGCTTCTGTTAATGGTGAAACCAGTATGAAAAATCTGTTTGCAGTGGGTGAAACTGCTAATAATGGTGTTCATGGTAAAAACAGGTTGGCTAGTAATTCACTATTAGAAAGTCTGGTATTTGCAAAAAGAGCAGCTGGTGTAATAAATAGAGAAATAGATAGTATGGAATTAAAAATGGTAGAAGCAAAATATGCTGATAAAGTTGATATTGAAGAAATAGAAGAAGTCAACAGAGTTACTTTGATGGAGATTATAAAGAAAAAGGATGGAGAGTTTTATGCTAAATGGTGTAACAATGAAAATTAATATAGACGAATTTATATTAAGTGCTTTGCGAGAAGACATTAGTAGTGAGGATGTAACTACTAATGCTGTAATGAAAGATTATGTATTAGGTCAGGCTGAACTAATTTGCAAGCAGGATGGGATTGTTTGTGGATTAGATGTATTTAAAAGAGTATTTGAATTATTAGATGAGACATTTTCAATTGAGTGTGAATTGAAAGATGGAGATTTCGTTAAAAAGGGTCAGTTAATGGCCGTTATTAAAGGTGATATTAGAGCACTATTATCAGGTGAAAGAACAGCTCTTAACTATTTACAAAGAATGAGCGGAATCGCTACATATACAAGGGAATATGCAGATTGCCTGAAGGGGTATAAAACTAAATTATTAGATACTAGAAAAACAACTCCTAATATGAGAGCATTTGAAAAGTATGCTGTTAAAGTAGGTGGCGGTTGCAACCACAGATATAATTTATCAGATGGTATTTTATTGAAGGACAATCACATTGGTGCAGCTGGAAGTATTACTAAGGCAGTAGCTATGGCTAAGGAATATGCTCCATTTGTTAGAAAGATTGAAGTAGAAGTAGAAACATTAGAACAGGTTGATGAAGCTATAGCAGCTGAGGCTGATATCATTATGTTAGATAACATGGATAATGATACAATGCGTGAAGCAGTTAAAAGAATTGGCAATAAGGCTCAGACAGAATGTTCTGGTAATGTTACAAAAGAAAGATTAAAAGAAATTGCTGAAATAGGTGTAGATTTTGTTTCAGCAGGTGCGTTAACTTATGCAGCACCTGTTATAGACGTGTCATTAAAGAATTTAAAACCTATAGAGTAAAGAGGATAGGCACATACAATTAATATGTCGTATGTGCCTTTATGATATACGCCAGCAACGAGGAGAAAATTATGTTTACATAGGTTTTCGACGAGCACCGCGAAACTC
>CAYOMP010000125.1:0-8031 GCA_964405075.1 uncultured Lachnospiraceae bacterium | reverse complement strand
TTTCATATTTATTTTGATGATATTCTGTCAATTTCGATATATAATTTAAATAATTTAAGTTTTCAAAATAAAACATATTTGTTTTTTTGCTATATTTTAATTATGCTATATTTTTTTAATTCAAATTTAATGCGTTATGTAAGCATAATTTTTTATGGCTGTTTGAAACTCATTAGGGGTAAATAGCAAAGGAGGAAGACTATATGAAATTTAAGCACCTAAAGAATGTTAAGATTAAAACACTTTTAATTGTATCCTATGCAGCACTAATGGTTGAATTAGCTGCTACAGCAGGGTATTTGTTGCCCACATTAGCTACAACTACAAAAAATTCACAAATGCTATATGAAAACTATGGTACTATTCAAGGCGATATAGGTCTTGCATATTCAGAGTTTGTAGATGTAAAAGTTGAACTTCGAAACATTTTGTATTTATATGCAGACGAAAAGGAATCTCAAAGCAATAGTATTGATGCTTTAAATACCAGTCGTGATGCCATGTTAAATAATATGTCTGATATTTCAAAACATCTTATTGACTCTGACAGTATTCAATATTGCAATGATACTATTACACATGCTAATGATTATTTTGCAAGTGTTGATAAATGTCTCGCTGCAGTAGACGAAGGAAATCTTAACGTAGCCAGAAGTATCTTACGTAATGAAGGTGTAGAGGCTGCTAACAATACTGAAGAGAGTATTAATAGCCTGATAACAGCCTTAGATAAACATGCAACTGAGTATTTTGCTCAATTTGAATACCATAATTACAAAATGGTTATTATCATTGGTTCATTAACTATTTTGTATTTAGTATTAGGTGTAGTATTATCCATTGCAGTTATTAAGTTAATTACTAAACCTGTAGTAGCTCTTACAAAAGCCTCTGAAAGTCTTGCTCGCGGTGATATAGATGTTCAAATATCTAATGAAGGCAACAACGAATTAGGTGTTATGATGAAACGCTTTAGTGAAATGGTTGATAATATGAAATACCAAGCGGAAATTATTTCAAATGTTGCCAAAGGTAATCTATGTGTTGATGTTAAACCTCACTCTGAAAAGGATGTTGTTGGAAATGCATTATTAAAACTGGTAACTGACAATAGATATATTCTCAGTAATATCAATGAAGCCGCATTACAGGTAAACTCAGGCTCTGACCAGGTTGCTCAGGCCAGCCAAAGTCTTGCTCAATCTTCAACTGAACAGGCTAGTGCTATTGAAGAAATTTCATCTTCTATTACGGACATTTCTGAAAAAACTAATACTAATGCTGAAAAAGCAGAAGAAACTAACAACATTGTAGTAGATA
This sequence comes from uncultured Lachnospiraceae bacterium, assembly GCA_964405075.1. Lineage (GTDB taxonomy): Bacteria > Bacillota > Clostridia > Lachnospirales > Lachnospiraceae > CAYOMP01. The sequence goes on along the minus strand of CAYOMP010000125.1, from coordinate 6,711 downwards.
CAAAAGAAAGTATTATTACAGGAACAGAGCAAATGCATGAAATGGTTAATGCAATGAATGAAATCAACGCTGCCTCTGAAAATATTTATAAGATTATAAAAGTTATTGATGACATTGCTTTCCAAACTAACATATTAGCTCTTAATGCTGCCGTAGAGGCCGCTCGAGCAGGAAAACAAGGCAAAGGATTTGCTGTTGTTGCAGAAGAAGTTAGAAATTTGGCCGCTAAAAGTGCTACTGCTGCCAGCGAAACAGCACAGCTTATTGAAGATTCTATTACAAAAATCACAAAAGGTTCAGAGATTGCTAGCAGTACAGCAGAGAGTCTTGCTATTGTATCAGATAATATTGATAAAATAGTAGATTTAATTGGACTTATTGCTGTAGCTTCTAAAGAACAGGCAATGGCTACTAGTCAAATAGACCAGGCACTAGCACAGGTTGCCAGTGTTACCCAAAGTAACTCAGCTACCAGTGAAGAATGTGCAGCAGCCTCTGATGAGTTATCTAGCCAGGCAGACCGTTTACGTGAACTTATACAGAACTTTACTTTATAATATTCTTTAGTCTATATTCAAAGCAAAAACCTGAGTAATAAAATTTTACTCAGGTTTTTTAATAATATAATCATCTCTACAAGCTAAATCATTTTTACGGTTCTGACACAATTAATTGCATATTTCCCTTTAGACATATATTATAATTAGCTGGAATGATAAAACTTTCTCCTTTTCTAACAGGTATCTCATTTACCATCCCTTCACCTTCAACAACTGTCACGCATTTAAATACATTGGATGTTTCTAATATTCTTTCACTACTTATATCTATCTTAAACACAGTGTATTTATCACAACTAATAAACATTTCCTCATTTTGGCATTCAATATGCTTTTCTTCAAAAGGAACCTGAATAACATCAATACTTTTATCTAAATGCAATTCCCTCAACTGGCCATTACACATTCTGTCATAGTCATATACACGATATGTTATATCACTATTTTGCTGAGTTTCCAGTATAAGGGTTCCACCCTTAATCGCATGAACTGTTCCAGGATTAATTTGAAAGAAATCCCCCTTCTTAACAGGAATCTCTCTGATAAATTCACTCCACTGTTTGTTATTAATCATACTAATTAATTCATCCTTTGTTTTTGCATTATGACCAATAACAATTGTGGCACTCTCATAACAGTCCAAAATATACCAACATTCTTTTTTTCCTAACGAACCATTTTCGTTTCTATTGGCATATTCATCGTCCGGATGGACCTGAATGCTTAAATCATCCTTTGCATCAATAATCTTAATCAATAGTGGAAACTTATCTCCATCCACATTACCAAACAATTCTTTGTGATTTTTCCACAAATACGATAATGTTTTTCCTTTATATATTCCATTCTTAACTATACAGTCGCCATTTTCGTGAGCACTAATGCACCAGCTCTCACCTGTACTATCAGTAGCCTTTTGTATGCCAAAATCTTTTTTTATTCTATCCCCGCCCCAAATCGTTTCTTTCAAGACCGGCTCTAAAAAAATCAATTCTTTTTCCATTATTTAATCCTCAAATAAATTAAGTACATCTTCTTTTAATTTCTCTAATTTATTTTCAGCATCTTCAAAAGACACACCTTTAACGCCAAAATAGAATTTAATCTTTGGCTCTGTTCCTGATGGTCTTACACAGAACCATGCATCTTCTTCCAATTCATAATATAATACATTAGATTTAGGAAGACCTGTACTGCTTATTTTTCCTGTTGCAACATCAAGACTAGCATCTTTATCATAGTCATTTATTGTAATTACTTTATATCCTGAAATTTCTTTAATAGGATTATTTCTCATTTTTTCAAGCATCTTTTTAATCTGCGTAGCACCTTCCAGACCCTTTAAAGTCTTAGTTGCTAATGTTTCTCTGAAATAACCATATTTTTCAAAAATATTAATCATCTGATCCCAAAGACTCAAATTCTTAGATTTATAATAAGCTGCCGCTTCACATAAGCTCATAACTGCAACAACAGCATCTTTATCTCTGGCATGTGTTCCAACTAAACAACCATAGCTTTCTTCAAAACCAAATTCATAGTTGTATGTATTCTGTTCTTCGAAGAATTTAATCTGTTCACCAATATATTTAAATCCTGTTAAAGTTTCAATAAGTTTAACATTGTATTCTTTTGCAACTAATTTTGCCATATTAGTAGTAACGATAGTTTCTACAATCGCTCCATTGTCAGCCAATGTTCCATTTGCTTTTTTCTGAGATAAAATGTATTCACAAATAAGAATACCTGACATATTTCCGGTAAATGAACGATATTCTCCCGTTTTGCTATCCTTTGAATACACACCTAATCGATCTGCATCCGGGTCTGTGGCAAGAATAATATCTGCATTCTTTTCCTTGGCTAATTTGATAGCTAAATCAAACACAGCAGGATCTTCCGGATTTGGATAACTTACTGTAGGGAAATTGCCGTCTGGCTTTTCCTGTTCCTCTACCACATATACATTTTCAAATCCTATTTCTTTCAAAATTCTTCTAACTGGTAAATTTCCTGTTCCATGTAATGGAGTATAAACAATCTTTAAATCTTTCTGAATATCTTTGATACACTGTGGATTAATTACTAATTTCTTTAACTCTTCCATATATCTGTCATCAATTTCAGAAGACACTATATTGTAAAGACCAGCCTTTTTAGCTTCTTCAATATCCATAGTCTTAACAGTTGCATAGTCAGTTACGTTATTAACTTCTGTAATAATCTGCTCATCTTTTGGAGCTGTAATCTGTGCACCATCTTCCCAATATACCTTATAACCATTATATTCAGGTGGATTGTGACTTGCTGTAATTACTATACCGGCAATACAACCTAATTCTCTAACCGTAAATGATAATTGTGGTGTTGGTCTCAAAGAATCATATATATATACCTTAATTCCATTAGCTGCCAAACAAGCCGCTGCTTCATTAGCAAATTCAGGAGACATTCTTCTTGAGTCAAATGCTATTGCTACACCTTTATCCTGACCATTCTCCTTAATAATAAAATTAGCCAACCCTTGGGTTGCTTTTCTAACAGTATAGATGTTCATTCTGTTAGTTCCGGCACCAATCACACCTCTTAAGCCACCTGTACCAAACTCTAAGTCTCTGTAAAACCTATCTTCTATTTCCTTTTCATCTGTTAAACTCTTCAACTCATTTCGCATTTTCTCATCAAAATACTCATTTTCACACCATAATTGATAATTTGCTCTGTAATCCATTATTTCCTCCATAATATATTTTTATTGTTTTCTAAAAATACCTTTGTTTCGTATTAGTCTTTATATTTTATGCAAGATTCACATTTTCATCAAAGAATTACTGAAACTGAAAATCTATCTATGATATATTACCATTTAATTAAATTTTTAACAAGCGAAATAAGACATTTATCTTTTTATATTCTGTCATTTGTATTAAAATATATTAAAAATATTTACTACTAAACTTTTACATATAAAAAGAAAGGAAAAAATGCTTTTGCATTACAAATCGAATAATTATGAATAGAATAAAAAATATTTTACAGCAGACTAATAACAAGTTCTTAAATCTTTTTTGCGTAGATGCAGTTAAACGAAATGGTTCTGTTGGTCCATATTTTGTTGCTTCAAGAGCAAAAAATAGAGAGGAATTAAAAATTACAACAAGAAAAAATACTCCTGATGGTGTAGCTATATTTGGAGTATATGGCGAAAATAAAGACAAGGTCGTTTTAGTCAAACAATTTCGTTACTCTATTGATGACTATATATATGAATTCCCAGCAGGGTTAGTTGAACCTAATGAAGATATGAAAGAGGCTGCCATACGTGAAATCTACGAAGAAACTGGTCTTACGTTAAATCCATTAGATGTTCCTGATTTTTATAACAAGCCTTATTTTACTTCTATTGGAATGACTGACGAATCTTGCGGAACAGTATATGGATATCTAACTGGTAATCCTACTAATATTCACCAGGAAGCCTCAGAAGATATTCAAGTGATTATAGCAGACAGGGCAGAATGCAAGCGTATACTTGAAGAAGAAAATGTAGCCATTATGTGCGCATATATGCTAATGCACTTCATAAATTCTGACGATGAGCCTTTTTCGTTTTTAAAGTAACTCTCATTCACTTCTTTTCAAAAAAGAAGATTATATTTTTCCAAAAACAAACCCAGATAAAATACCTTTCACACCTTCAATGTGACTGATACTTTATCCGGGTTTTGCCTCCCTTTTTAAAGCTTCATCTATAAACTTTTTTCATATTCGCCTTTAATGGAATATTACTACAATATTAAGAATTTGTCAATATTTTATTAATAATTTTGCATATTTTTTTTATCTTTTCTTTTGTTTTTATGTACTTTTTGCACATATTATTGTTTTTTACTTACTCAATCCTCTTGCATTATAGTTTATTTTTCACGTTTATAGACACTTTTAATGGGATATTTGTACATATACCACACTAATATACGTCCTATCGTACCTCATTTATCCTTTACAATCTTTCTATAATAAGACCACTTCTATAGGCTTTTAATAATAATTCCAATTCCCTTATCTGTTCCTTAATATCCACACCAATATCTGTATCACCAACTAATTTGCGTTGTTTAACCTGTTCAACAACCATACTATCTGAATGAATATCCTTTTCATTTACAATTGCATCCTCAGCTGATTCAAATGGCTCATGAGATACTAAACGCAATCCATAGGAATTGTAAATTAGAGTATATCCCGCAATTCCTGTTTTGCTTTGGTAAGCTTTTGAAAAACCTCCGTCAATTATTAATAATTTGCCATTACACTTAACAGGAGTTTCTCCTTTTTTAAGTTCCACTGGCATATGTCCGTTAATTATATGGCTCTCCTCAGTATTCAATCCAAATTCTTCAAGAATTCTGTTTACTACTTTTTCATCTTCTATTAGTGAATAATAATAATTTTTCTTTTCACTTTGTAGTTCTTTTTCAGACAAGAAGTATCTTTCAAAAGTAGCCATTTTTTCCTTACCATATACCGGTGAATTCTCATTTGACCAGATATACCACATAATATCTCTACCTTTATCCAATTCTTCCTCATTATCTACAGCATAAAAGCCCTTCCTTACATAACTTTCCAATTCATCATAAAGAGCCTTTCCACTACATTCTTTTCCAAATATATTAACCTTTTTAAAGCTTCCATCCTCGTTTAAAGGAACACATCCATGATAAAGCAAATTGGAGTTATAGACCTTGTATAAGCTTCCTTTAGCTAATAAAAACTTAACATGTTTTTGTAACTTTTCACAATTAACAAATGCTGTTTTTATTCTTTCCATTATTAAAGTTTCTTCTTTAGTTAATTCATATGGATTATCTGCATCAACAGTTGGGAAATTACTATCTAACAAATTATATTCTTTTCCATCAATTATAATTGTTTTTTTCTCATGATTAATCTTATCTAACAGCAATCTCTTTTCCATCTTAAATTCTGGTCTTTTCTTAATTAACTGACCTTCTAACTTGAATTGAATAACTGTAATTGCCTTGTGCATTTTCTTATCCAGTTCAATATTTTTTATATCATCATCCTTTCCATCATAAGTAACTTCAAAGCACTCACATGGATCATCTTTGTAGGTATCAATTGCAAATGTAGCCAAAGGAATAAGATTTATTCCATATCCTTCTTCTAACATATCCAGATTTCCGTATTTAGCTGATATTCTTACAACATTTGCAATACAAGCAAGGTTACCTGATGCTGCCCCCATCCACACTACATCGTGGTTTCCCCACTGAATATCCACAGAATGATATTTCATAAGGTTATCCATTATTATATGAGGTCCCGGTCCTCTATCAAAAATATCCCCTACAATATGTAAATGATCTACAACTAATCTCTGAATGAGATTTCCCAAAGCTATAATAAATTCATTAGCTCTGCCTATTCTAATAATAGTATTAATGATTTCATTATAATATGCTTCCTTATCTAAAACCTCTGCCTTTTCATTTATTAATTCTTCAATAATATAGGCAAAATCCTTTGGTAGTGCTTTTCTAACCTTTGAACGAGTATATTTGGATGACACTCTCTTGCTTATTTCTATCAGCCTGTGTAATGTTACCTTATACCAGTCCTCAATGTTTTCTTCCTGCTTAGCTATTATATTAAGTTTCTCTTCCGGATAATAAATCAATGTTGCCAAACTCTTTTTATCCCTGCTACTTAATGTGTTCCCAAAAGCATCATCTATTTTTCTAATTACTGAACCCGACCCATTCTTAAGCACATGTAAAAACTGTTCGTCAGCACCATGTATATCAGTCAAAAAATGTTCCGTCCCCTTTGGAAGATTAAGTATCGACTGTAAATTAATAATTTCAGTAGAAGCTGAAGCTATCGTTGGATACTGTCTTGCAATTCCCTTTAGGTATTTCAGTTCTAATTCATCCATTTTTAATTGCCTCCGTTTTTTCCTCTTTTCCTACTTAATACTTTATCACAATTTTTTTCCTAATAGAACCCACTTTTAGTGTTAAATAATTAACTAAAAATAGCGGTTTTTTGGGATTTTTTATCAAATTACATAAGAACAAAGAATGTGCCTTGGCACATTCTTGCGCCGCTTTTGCGTCGCATTTTG
>CAYOMP010000124.1:0-8093 GCA_964405075.1 uncultured Lachnospiraceae bacterium | reverse complement strand
TGGAATTCTTAATCATAGAACATCAGGAAACCCTAGCACATTAGAGGGAAAGATAGTAAGGCTGTCAGATAAAATAGCATATATTAATCACGACATTGATGATGCTATAAGGGGTAGAATAATGGAAGAAGAAGATATACCTATTCAGTATAGAGAAGTTTTGGGGTATTCATCTAAGGAAAGATTGAATACGTTGATACATGATATAATTCGTAACAGCTATGATAAGGATGACATTATTATGTCAGAAGAGGTTGAAGTAGCTATGAAAGAATTAAGAGAATTCATGTTTGAAAATGTATATCGTAATCCTAAGGCAAAGGGGCAGGAAAAAAAGGCAAAGGAAATGTTGAAATCTTTGTATGGTCACTATATGGAGCATTTGGAAGATATGCCAATTGAGTATATTGATATGATAGAGAATAGGAATGAAAAACCGGAAAGGGTTGTTTGTGACTACATTGCAGGAATGACAGATCAGTATGCAATTAGCAAATTTGCTGATTATTTTATGCCATATGCATGGAGTATTTATTAAAGAAAAGTAACTGGAGGAATGGATAGATGTATTATCCAGATGATTTAATAGAAGAAGTAAGATCAAAAAATGATATAGTGGATGTAATATCATCAAGAGTTAAGCTTCAAAAAAAGGGAAGCTCGTATTTTGGATTATGTCCGTTTCATAATGAAAAATCACCATCATTTTCTGTATCAGGTGAAAAGCAGATGTATTATTGCTTTGGATGTGGCGCAGGTGGTAATGTATTTACCTTTGAAATGGAATACGAGAATTATTCCTTCCAAGAAGCAGTAAAATCCCTGGCCGACAGGGTAGGGGTAAAATTGCCGGAGGCAGAGTATTCACCAGAAGCTAAAAGAAGAGCTGATTTGAAGAACTCAATATTAGAAGTTAATAAACTGGCAGCAAATTATTTTTATTATCAGCTTGGAACCGAGAAAGGGAAACAGGCTTATGATTATTTGGCTAATCGTGAATTGTCAGATGATACGATGAAGCACTTTGGATTGGGGTATTCTAATAAATATAGTGATGATTTGTACAAATATGTTAAAGGAAAAGGATTTTCTGACGAGGTACTTAGAGAATCAGGACTGTTTACCTATTCTGAAAAAGGTGTATTTGATAAGTTTTGGAACCGAGTTATGTTTCCTATTATGGATGTTAATAGTAAGGTAATAGGCTTTGGTGGAAGAGTAATGGGTGATGGAGAACCTAAATATTTAAATTCGCCGGAAACAGTTGTGTTCGATAAAAGTAGGAATTTATATGGACTGAATTTTGCCAGAACGTCTAAAAGAGGATATATTTTACTGTGTGAAGGCTATATGGATGTAATTGCACTTCATCAAGCGGGTTTTACGAATGCAGTTGCAGCATTGGGGACAGCTTTTACACAAGGACATGCTAATTTGCTAAAAAGATATACAGATAATGTATGTTTGACATTTGATAGTGATGAGGCGGGAACCAAAGCGGCGCTTAGGGCAGTACCAATACTTAGAAGTGTCGGTATTAATGCTAAGGTTATAAACATGAAACCATATAAGGATCCAGATGAATTTATTAAAAACTTAGGAGCAGAAGAGTATGAGAAGCGTATAAGTGAAGCTAATAATAGCTTTATGTTTGAAGTAATGCTTCTTGAAACAAAATATAATTTGAAGGATCCGGCTGAAAAAACAAAGTTTGATGTGGAAGTTGCAGTAATGCTGGCTGAGACCTTTGAAGATCCAATGGAAAGGGAAAATTATATTAAGGCAGTTGCTGAAAAATATAATATCGGATATGAGAATTTAAGAACGCGAGTGGCAACAGAATGTATGAAGAGGGACAATACTGTTGTAAAAGTAGACAGGCCTAAGGTTGGAATTAATAGTAATCGTGATAAAGTAGACGGTATGAAACAATCACAAAAGCTACTGATTACATGGTTAATTGAGGAACCTTATATTTATAATCAGATAAAGAAATATATCAAACCAAGTGATTTTACTGAAAAATTATATGAGGCTGTGGCAACTATTTTATTTGAACAGCTGGAAAATGGAGAGGTAAATCCAGCTAAGATAATTAATTATTTTACAGATGAGGAGGAGCATAAAGAGGCAGCGTCACTATTTAATGCCAGATTGAAAGAAGTTGATACAAAAGCGGACAGAGAGAAGGCATTGAATGAAACATTTTTAAGAGTGATGGAAAATAGCATTAATGTTATTAACAGTACTTTGGAACCTACAGATATTGCGGGGTTACAAAGGGTAATAGAATTGAAAAAAAATCTAGAAGAAATCAAAAAGCTACACATTACATTGAATTAGATATAAAAAGAATTATGGGGGTAATTACTTATGGATGCAAGATTAATGGAGCGAGTTGACGGATTAGAAGGAAAGATTGAATTAGTTAAAACTAACCTTTTAAAAATTGCAAAAAAAAGACAAAACGTATTGGAATATGGGGAAGTTAAACAAGAATTAGAAAATAATGAAGTTCCGGAAGAACATTATGATGAGGTTTATGCCTTTTTAGAAAAAAAAGGAATTGATTTATTAGAGGCACACGTTACAGAAGAGGTACTTGAGGAAACTGATAATGAGGATGCTTTGCTAATTGAATGTGATGATATAGAAGATGAAACAGAAGAAATCGATTTGGAGAAAATCGATTTATCAGCACCAGAGGGAATAAGTGTTGATGACCCAGTGAGAATGTACCTTAAAGAAATTGGTAATATTCCATTACTTTCAACAGAAGAGGAAATAGAACTGGCAAAAGCAGTGGAAGAAGGGGACGAACTTGCAAAACAGAAATTAGCAGAGGCAAATTTGCGACTGGTAGTTAGTATTGCAAAAAGATATGTTGGAAGAGGAATGTTATTTTTGGATTTAATTCAGGAAGGAAATCTTGGATTAATAAAAGCAGTTGAGAAGTTTGATTACAAAAAAGGCTATAAATTCAGTACATATGCTACTTGGTGGATTCGTCAGGCAATCACCAGAGCTATTGCAGACCAAGCCAGAACTATTAGAATTCCGGTACATATGGTAGAAACTATTAACAAATTAGTAAGAACATCCAGACAACTTCTTCAGGACTTAGGAAGAGAGCCTTCACCGGAAGAAATTGCCGAAGCAATGGATATTTCAGTTGAGAAGGTTAGAGAAATACAAAAAATTTCTCAAGAACCGGTTTCTTTGGAAACACCAATTGGAGAAGAGGAAGATAGTCATTTGGGTGATTTTATACAGGACGATAATATGCCTGTTCCTGTGGAAAGTGCAACATACACATTATTAAGATAACAATTGTTAGAAGTATTAGATACTTTGGCAGAAAGAGAACAGAAGGTTCTTAGATTAAGATTCGGTCTTGATGATGGTAGAACCAGAACGTTAGAAGAAGTTGGTAAGGAATTTGACGTTACCAGAGAAAGAATAAGACAAATAGAAGCAAAAGCTTTAAGAAAATTAAGACATCCAAGTAGAAGTAAGAAATTAAGAGACTATTTGGAATAGGAAAAATGAGTAATAATGCAGTTATCAATACGTTTAAATGCAGTGGCAACTATGGTTACTAAGGGGAACAGATTAGTAGAAGCCGGATGCGACCATGGTTATATGCCAATATTTCTAGTAGAAAATGAAATTGTACCATCGGCAATAGCTATGGATATAAATAAAGGACCTTTGGAAAGGGCAAAAGCACATATAAATGAACACAAACTGGGTGAAAAAATAGAAACCAGATTGTCAGATGGTGTACAAGCCCTAAAAAAAGGGGAAGGAGATAGTCTTATAATAGCTGGCATGGGTGGTGGACTGGTTATAAAAATATTGACTGAAGGAAGAGAAATACTTTCGGAGTTTAAAGAATTTATTTTACAGCCCCAGTCGGAGTTAGCTCAGGTTAGAAAATATCTTCAAAATAATAATTATGAAATTGTTGAAGAACGTATGGTAATTGATGAAGGCAAGTACTATCCAATGTTTAAGGTAGTTCATGGACATATGGAATATGATAGAGAAATATATTTTAAATATGGCAAATTTCTATTAGAGGGAAAAAACGAGGTATTACAAAAGTTTTTACTAAAAGAAAAGAAGATATATACTAATGTTCTTAAACAATTGGCGGCTGCCGGAGAAGATAAAGAGAATATATTTAACAGAAAATTTGAAGTTGAAAAGGAATTAGAATATATTGAGGAGGCACTTGAATTCTATGAATAATACAGAAATAATAAAAGTGTTGAACGAGGATGTACCGGAATGTCTCCAAGATAGTTGGGATAATAGTGGTCTACAGGTAGAGGGTACTGTTAAGGAAGTTAAGAGAATATATATTGCCATGGACTTAACTGATAAAGTGATAGATGATGCAATAGAAAAAAATGTAGATATGATAATTACGCATCATCCATTGATATTTTCACCAATAAAGAGAGTTACAACCGGGGATTTTATTCAAAAAAGATTAATTAAGTTAATAAAAAATGATATTGTTTATTATGCTATGCATACTAATTTTGATAAGGTATACATGGGGGAATTGGCAGCAAAACAGCTAGGTATTCAATTTAATGAAAATTTGGAAGATACAGATAAATTTGATAGTAAATGTTTTGGGTATGGAAAGGTAGGTACTTTGCCTGAAAGTATGACTGTTTTACAGTTATGTGAATGGGTTAAGGAAAAGTTTGAGATTCCAAATGTTAAAGTATTTGGTGATGAAAGCAGTGTAGTTTCAAAAGTTGCAATAATGCCAGGTTCAGGAAAAAGCTTTGTTAATGAAGCCGTAGAGAAAAACGTGGATGTAATGATTACTGGAGATATTGACCATCATACAGGTATTGATGCATTAGCTAGAAATCTAATAATAATAGATGGGGGACATTATGGAATTGAACATATTTTTGTTAAATTCGTGGAAAAATATATAAATGAAAAATTTACAGATATTGAGGTATTAACGGAAGATATAGTAGTTCCTTTTGAAATTATATAGTGGAATATACAACAATAATAAAGGAGGTTTTTCTTATGGGAGATAATACAGTGAAGGTAAATGTATGTGGCGAGGTTAGGGAATATCCGTATAAAACAACATATTTGGAAATAGCAAAAGAATTTGTTGATAAGTATGAAGATGATGTGGTGTTAGCATTAGTCAATGGACGACTGAGGGAACTTCATAAAACGCTAAAGGAAGAATGTGATATTGAATTCGTTACAACAAGTCAGGATGCCGGAAATAAGGCATATAAAAGAAGTACCACTTTATTGATGTTAAAATCTGTATATGATGTATTAGGACATGATAATGTAGAAAGAGTAAAAATCCATTATTCTGTGAGCAAAGGCTATTATTGTACAGTTGATGGAGATGTAATAATTGATCAGGAATTCATAGATAAATTAAAGGCTAGAATGAAAGAACTGGTGGAAGAAAATATACCAATAATGAAGAGAAGCATCAATACTGATGATGCTATAAAATTATTTAAAAAATATGGAATGAATGATAAAGAAAAACTTTTTAAATATAGAAGACCTTCAAAGGTTAATATTTATAGTTTAAATGATTTTGAAGACTATTTTTATGGATTTATGGCTCAGAGTACAGGTGTTTTGAAATATTTTGATGTATTTCTTTATAAAGAAGGCTTTGTGCTACAATTACCAACGAAAAAGGCTCCTAAAGAAATTCCACCATTTGAACCTAGAGAAAAACTATTCGAAGTTATGAAGGAATCTGGCAAGTGGGGCAAAATGTTAGAAATTGATACAGTTGGTGCATTAAATGACAAAATCTGTGATGGACAGACTGCAGAATTATGTCTGGTTCAGGAAGCACTTCAGGAAAAGAAAATTGCAGAAATTGCCCAAATGATTATTAACCGTGAGAATGTTAAATTCGTTATGATAGCTGGTCCATCATCATCTGGAAAGACTACGTTTTCACATAGATTATCAGTACAGTTAAGAGCTAATGGATTAAAACCACATCCGATTGCAGTAGATGATTATTTTAAAAACAGAGTAGATAGTCCGAGAGATGAGAATGGAAATTATAATTTTGAATGCTTAGAGGCTATTGATGTTGAATTATTTAATAAGGATATGACAGCTCTTTTAAAGGGTGAAGAGGTAGAATTACCAGTTTACAATTTCAAAACTGGTTGTAGAGAATATAGAGGTAATTTCAAGAAATTAGGACCAGATGATGTTTTAGTAATAGAAGGAATACATGGACTTAATGATGCATTATCTTATTCTTTACCAAAGGAGAATAAATTTAAAATCTATATTAGTGCCTTGACACAGCTTAATATAGATGAACATAACAGAATACCAACAACTGATGGAAGACTGATTCGAAGAATGGTTAGAGATGCAAGAACCAGAGGAACATCAGCACAAAATACAATTGCCATGTGGCATTCAGTTAGAAAAGGTGAAGAGCAATATATTTTCCCATTTCAGGAAGAAGCAGATGTTATGTTTAACTCAGCTTTAATATATGAATTAGCTGTGTTAAAGCCATACGCGGAATCACTATTGTTTGGAATTGATAAGGAATGTCCGGAATATTTGGAGGCTAAGAGATTACTCAAATTCTTAGATTACTTCTTAACCATAGGAAGTGATGATATACCTAATAATTCTATTTTAAGGGAGTTTGTAGGTGGCAGTTGTTTTAATGTATAGAGGTTTATGTAGAGAAATATAAGAGTTAAAAAGATATAAGTAGTGAAAAGAGGTAAAAAAGTGATTAATAAAGCAGCAATGATAGGCACAGGAGCAGTAGGTGCAGTATATGCAAAATATTTATATGAATTTTATGGCGATAATTTTTATGTAATAGCAGGAAATGAAAGAAAACAAAGAATTGAGAAAAAAGGACTTACTGTGAATCAGACAACTTTTTATCCTAAAATGTCAGATATAACTGACAATGAAATATTTGATTTGATTATTATCGGTGTTAAGAATTATGATTTAGAGCAGGCTATAAAAGATATAAAAAATCATGTTGATGATAACACTATATTACTTCCATTGTTAAATGGAATAACAGCCAGTGACAGATTAAGCAAAGCGTATCCAAATTCAAGAGTATTAATGGGTTTATCAATGGGTATTGATGCCATTAGAAATGAAAATGGAGTAGTGTATACAGATGATGGAGTAGTGCAGTTTGGATATGCAGATAATACTAATCCAATGCCGGAAGTATTAGCTGTTGAGAAGTACTTATCTGATGCCAGGATTCCATGTAAAGTATGTACAGATATGAAAAGAATGTTATGGCGAAAGTGGATGCTAAATGTTGGTGTTAATCAGTCATCAGCAGCAGTGGGAGCAAAGTTCAAATACTTTGCAAAAAATGATGAATTATTCCAAATATTTGAAAAAGCAATGCTTGAAGTATTAGCATTGGCTGAAGCTGAAAAAGTTAATTTAACAATGGAAGATGTTAAGGATTTAGAACAGGTTATTATAAATTTTACTCCAGAAGGCAAAACATCAATGCTACAGGATGTAGAAGCAGAACGAAGAACTGAGATAGACTACTTTGCAGGAACGGTTATTGAATATGGTAAGAAAAATAATATTCCAACTCCTGTAAATGATATGTTATACTTAATCATTAAGGGCAAGGAAAAGGTTTATCTTGGATGTGAAGATAAATAATCGTTCATAAATAGTATTTTGGAGGAACTCATGAAGAAATGTTTTATAGCACTGGCAATGAGTATGATGATAATTACTGGTTGTGGAAACAGTGCAACAGAAGAACAAACCTATACAAAGTTAGGAATGGAGTGTATTGAAGCTGGTAATTATGAAGAGGCTTTGACAAACTTTGATGCTGCTGAGGCTGTGAAGGAAGATATTCAACTAATTAATCGTGGACGTGGTATTGCCAGTATGTCCACAGGAGATTATCAGACTGCCATAGATTACTTTAGAAGTGTATTAAGTTCGGCAAATGGTGGGATAACTAATGTGGAATTTGATACGATATATTACCTGGCGTCAGCACAGTACAAAAGTGGAGATATAGA
>CAYOMP010000123.1:0-8313 GCA_964405075.1 uncultured Lachnospiraceae bacterium | reverse complement strand
CAAGATCCTAAAAAAGACATTCATTTATATATTAATAGTCCTGGTGGTTCTGTTTCGGCAGGTTTTGCCATTTATGATACAATGCAATATATTAAGTGTGATGTGTCTACGATATGTATAGGACTTGCAGCGAGTTTTGGAGCGTTTTTGTTAGCTGGCGGAGCAAAAGGCAAACGTATAGCTCTTCCGAATGCAGAAATTATGATACATCAACCGGCAATTCATGGAAATGGTGTACAAGGGCAGGCAACAGATATACAAATCGTGTCAGAACATATGCAAAAAAGTAAGGAACGATTGAATCGTATTTTATCAGAAAATACAGGTAAGTCCATTGAGGAAATAGGTAGAGATACAGAACGCGATAATTATATGTCGGCGAAAGAGGCACTTGAATACGGTTTGATAGATAGGATTATTGATAAGAGATAATACTATTTAATGATTTGACGAGGATGCGCACGAATTCGAATAGGAAATATGTAAGCTCACGTCTATAAGAATTCGGCGTGCAAGACTCGTAAGCAAGTATTAAAAAGAAAGGCATATTGTCATATGTAAAGCTTTATCCTCCGTCAACTATATTAAAAATCAAAAAAAGAGTTTAATAGCTGATTGGGAAGGTCTTCAACATTAGACCATGGACAATTTCAGCCATTTCAGCAGGGGTGTTTGTGAAATCCTCATTTATCCATTTGATAAGAATATTCCAAAAACCCCCTGTATTAAATGCAAATATATATTCTATATTTTCATCTTCAAACTGCCCGTTAAATTTGGATTCTATTATCAGATGAATAGAGGGGAGAAGTTCGTTAAAACTATTGAGTAAAAACATCAAAAGGTTATTATCTTTAAGGCATATTAAAAATGTTTTATGCTTTTCGGCTTTTTCAAAGAATATTTTTAAAACAGTTGGAATATTTAGTGTAGGTTCCTCCAATAAGGAGGCTACTAATTCGTCACTTAGATTTTTTATATGAAATGACAATATATCTTCTTTAGAAGAAAAATTCCGATAAAAAGTTCTGCGGTCTAATTGCGCCTCGTTTGAAATTTCCTGAATTGAAATTTTTGAAAATGGTTTTTGTTCCATTAATTTTAATAGAGAAGCCTCTAACCATTTTTTTGATTGAATTGCAATGGGATTCTGTGTTTCGTACATATTTTTTTGCCTCCATAGTGTCACATTTTTCTTGATTTGTAGCGTTTAAAATAGGAACGTTGACATTGTAGTATCTTCATTATACAGTATAATCATAACTGTCACAAGAGTGACATTTGGAGGCGGTTTTTATGAAAATACTGATGGTTAGTTTACCTTTTTCAGGTCACATCAATCCCTTGTTAGGGATAGCAAAAGCACTTGTGAATAGAGGTCATAAGGTGGATTTTATATTATCAAGGCAATGGCAAAGTCAAATAGAAGCAGCAGGAGCAAGGTGTATTCCCTATGAAGATTTTCCACAAATACCTACAGAGCTTGAATTGCGATGTTTATCATTTAAGGCTGCGTATAGTACTGCGTTAAAGTATGGTAGGAACTATGAGTGTTTAATTTATGAAATGCTTTTCTTTCCTGGAAAGTTTATAGCTGACGAACTGCAAATACCTGCGGTGCGCCTATTCTCAACATTTGCACTTAATAACCAGATATTATCTGAGATAATTAATACTGGTGGACCTCTTATGGGATTATTGAAATCTAAAAAGATTGCAAGATTAATGACAAAACGGTTACTAGGTGATTTTAAAATTAAAGAATCTGATATGTTAAGGGAAATTATTTATAATCCGGCAAAACTCAATTTCATATTTACAACGAAAGAATTTCAAATTAATGAAGGAGATTTTTCTAAACATCAGTACAAATTTATTGGACCTTCTATCGAAGGGCGTTCGGAGTCAGATGTTCTCGAATTAGATGATTTTGAAAGACCAATTATATATATTTCGTTAGGCTCTATGCTAAATAATGCAAAGAGATTTTATATAAATTGTATTAAGGCATTTGAGGGGAGTCCATATAATGTGATTATTTCAGTTGGAAAAAAGGTAAATATAGCTGATTTTGGACAATTACCAAATAATATTAGAATTTATCCCTTTGTACCACAGTTACAAATTTTACAAAAATCTGCACTTTTTATTACACATGGAGGAATGAATAGTGTAAATGAAGCAATGCATTTTGGAGTTCCTATGATTGTTACCCCATTAGCTACAGATCAGCCTACTGTTGCAAAGAGAGTAAAGCAGTTGAATCTTGGACAGGTAATGAAAATAACAGCATCGCCTGAAGAAATTTTAAGACTTAGTGTTGAAACAATAAACAATTTGTCTATTCAGAAAAATGTAGGATTGTTTAGAGAATATTCAAAAAAGGCATATGGTACGGAATTTGCAGTTAATGAAATCGAACACTTTGTATATGCTGGTGGAGAAGTTACTATGTAATGTGAAGAAATTAAAAGAATTACCTGCTTGCAAGAGTTTAGATGACTGTGAAAGCTATGTGAATCACCAAAAGCGTGTTTCACTTAGGTGGGAAAAATATGATATAATAGTCGATGTGAGAATATTATGATATAAGCATTTTTAGATATAAGAAATTTCTCAGCTAGTTTTGGTAAGAGAAGACAAGGAGTGAATAAAATGTGGAAATATCTTAAGCGGTATTGGCTATTTGCAGTGTTAGCACCAGTGTTTATGATGGGTGAGGTAATGATGGATTTATTACAACCCAGATTAATGAGTATTATCGTTGATGAGGGTGTGCTTGGCTTATCTAATGGTGGCGTTGGAGATTTAAATCTTATTATAGTTACCGGTTTGAAGATGATTGGGTTAGTAGCAGTTGGAGTGTTTTTTGGAGTAATGTCAGGTGTCTGGGCAAATTTATGCAGTCAGAATTTTGGCAATGACATTAGAAAAGATGCTTTTAAGAAGATTATGTCTATGTCTTTTGAACAGACTGATGATTTTTCTACCGGTTCGTTGATAACTAGAGTAACAAATGATATTACTCAATTGCAGAATTTTGTAATGCAAAGTATCAGAGGATTTGTTAGAACGTTTCTACTCTTTGCAGGTGGAATTGTGTGTATGCTTAAGCTGGATATTAGTTTTGGTATTGTTGTAGCATGTGCCTTACCTATAATTATTGCATGTGCTATATATTTCATTTCAAAGGCAAATCCGTTATTTACTGTACTACAGGATAAGTTAGATGGTGTTAATAACGTAATGCAGGAAAATGTATCTGGGTCAAGAGTAGTAAAGGCATATGTTCGTGAAGAATATGAAAAACAGCGTTTTGCCAAGGCTAACAATGAATTAGTAGATACACAGCTAAATGTACTTGTATTGTTAGCACATATGACACCTATAATGAATATTATTCTTAATGTATCAGTTGTTGCCATAATTAAGATTGGAGGCATTCAAGTAGAAGCAGGAGTGGTTACTCCGGGTAACGTTATGGCAGCTATTACATATATTTCACAGATTCTAAATGCAGTAATGCGAATGGCAATGATATTTCAAGTAATATCCAGAGGTTTGGCATCAGGTAAACGTGTTGGAGAGATACTAGAATGTGAGCCAAAGATTGCAGATGGTAATTTTGATGGTAATACAGAGGTTGCTGGAAAAGTTGAATTTAAAGATGTATCATTCACTTATCCGGGTCTTGGTGAAGAAATGATTATTGATAATTTCAACTTAACTATTATGCCAGGTGAAACTATTGGCATATTAGGAGCCACTGGTTGCGGCAAGTCAAGTTTGGTTAATCTTATTCCCAGGTTTTATGATGTAACAAAAGGGGCGGTATTGATTGACGATGTTAATGTTAAAGAATATAAGTTGAAATATTTGCGTGAAAAAGTAGCAATAGCCTTACAAAAGAGTGAAATATTCAGTACAACAATCAAGGAGAACATTGCGTGGGGTAATGAAAATGCCTCTGACGAAATGATAGAGGGTGCAGCAATGACAGCTCAGGCAATGGAATTCATTCAAAATAAACCTGAAGGAATGAATACTCAGGTTTCACAAGGTGGAACCAGTTTATCAGGGGGACAGAAACAGAGACTTGCAATTAGTAGAGCAGTATTAAAGAATGCAGAAATTCTTATTTTTGACGATTCTACCAGTGCACTTGATTTGAAAACGGAAGCAAATCTATATATGGAATTAAAGAAAAATTATAAAAAAATTACAAAGATTATTATTGCCCAAAGAATCGCGTCTGTTAAAGACGCAGATAGAATTGTTGTAATGGATAATGGAAAAATGGCAGCTTGCGGAAACCACGCGGAATTACTTGAAAATAGTGAAATCTATCAGGATATTTACAATTCACAGCTAAAGACAGGAGGTGACGATAATGGCAGATAATAAACAGCAAACTGCTCAGAATATGAAAATGCCTGGAATGCGCGGGCCAATGAATCGTCATCAAAAGGTTGAAAAGGCAAATGATAGTAAAGGAACTCTTATTAGATTAGCGGGGTATTTTGCAAGTGAAAAAATTACAATAATAATCCTTTTAGCAGCAGTGTTGATTGTTGTAATATGTTCGGTGTATGCACCTAAATTACAAAGTAATGCTATTGATTCTATTTCAAAGGGGGATTTTTCTCATTTGGATAATATATTAGTAATGATGCTGGTAGTATATGGAGTTCATAGCTTGTGTACACTATTTCAAAGCAAGACCAGTGCGGTTCTTAGTCAAAGAATTGTAAAGAGAGTGAGAGAAGACTTATTCGGGCATATAGTTAATTTACCTATTAAATATTTGGATAGTCATTCACATGGGGACATTATGAGTAGGATGACGAATGACGTTGAGAACATTTCAAACACTGTATCACAGTCATTAAGTTCAATGTTTTCAGGGGTTTTGACAGTAGTAGGTACAGTAGGAATAATGATATATTTATGTCCACCATTGGCATTGTTATCGTGCGTTACAGTTATTTTAACATTACTTGCTACTAAATCATTATCAAAAGCGATGAGAAGATTCTACAGAAAAAGACAGGTTTTGCTTGGTGAATTGAATGGAACTGTTGAAGAAATGGTTACCGGTTACAAAACAGTAGTAGCTTATAACAGACAAGAAACAATAGAAAAAGATTTTGAAGATATTTCAGACGAGTTAACAAAGGTTGGTATAGCTGCTGAAATATTAGGTGGTTCTATGGGACCGGTTATGAATTTTATTAACAATGTAGGATTTGTTATTATTGCTGCTTTTGGAGGATATTTTGCCATTAATGGAGAAATTTCTATTGGGTTAATATCAGCCTTTATTGTATATGCGAAGCAGTTTGGCAGACCTATTGATGAATTAGCCCAGATATATGGCCAGATTCAAACGGCTATTGCAGGTGCTGAGAGAGTGTTTGCCATTATGGATGAGCCATTAGAAGATAAATCTGGTAAAGAAAATATGGAAAATACTAAGGGAGTTATTAGTTTCAATAATGTCAATTTTTCGTATGTTGAAGGAAAACAAGTACTTAAGAATTTTAACTTTGAGGTTAGGGCAGGACACAAGATAGCATTGGTGGGAGCTACTGGTAGTGGAAAGACTACAGTAGTTAATTTACTTATGCGTTTTTATGATGTTGATAGTGGAGAGATATTAATCGATGGAGTTAATATTAAGGATATTGGTTGTAATGAATTAAGAAAAAATATAGCAATAGTGTTGCAAGATACAGTACTATTTGCAGACAGTATAAAAAATAATCTTAAATACTCAAAAGAAGATGCTACAGATGAGCAAATGGAAAATGCAGCAAAACAGAGTAATTGCCATGGAATGATTAAACATATGAAAAAAGGATATGAAACTATTCTGGCACCATCTGGTTATAATTTATCTCAAGGCCAAAGACAGCTAATATCAATCGCCAGAGCATTTTTGGCTGCACCAAAGATATTGATATTAGACGAGGCAACATCTAGTGTTGATACTAGAACTGAGAAGAAGATTCAGGATGCAATGCTCAAATTAATGGAAAATAGAACAAGTTTAATTATTGCTCACAGATTATCTACCATACAAGATGCAGACTGTATAATAGTTATGGAGCAAGGAGAAATAGTTGAAACAGGTAATCATGAAGAACTGTTAAACCAAAAGGGTAAATATTACGAATTATATATGACGCAGTTTGCCGGAAATAGTATTTAATATGGTAAAAATATGTAAATACTTGAAAAGTGCATAAGCACAATACATAGAATTAATAAAGATGTGTTTATGATTTGACGTAGAACACTCGTGATTTTAGTTTTAAAGATAAAAGAAAAATTATTATAATTTTTAGGTAAAAACACCGAATACAAAATAAAACAAATAAAAAAATGTGGTTTTATTTTGAATTTGGTGTTTGTTTTATTGACAATTCTAGTGGTATTTTATATAATTGTATGTAGATATGATAATGATTGGTGGCTATTTTATTTTATGTGAAGTGACCGGTGTAGTTGCCTTGCATAATTTCTTGAAGGCTACTGGAGAATATGGGAAACGGATTGTAAATATCTGCATTGATTTACGCGAGCAACGAGGAGAAAATTATGTTTACATAGGTTTTCGACGAGTGCCGCGATAATTTGAGAAACTCGCAAAGCGTGTTTCTGGTAATTTTGGATAAGGTAGAACTATATTATGGGAAAAGGAGAATCGGGGATGAACAAATATAATGATGAAGAAATCACTAAAAGTCCTAGAATTGCAAAATTAGTTGAAAATTTGTACAGAGAGCTTCCAGAAATCGAAGCTGATAGAGCAGTTATTATTACGGAGTCTTACAAAGAAACAGAAGGAGATCCGGTAATAATTAGACGAGCTAAGGCTTTTAAGGCAATATGTGAACAGTTGCCTATTACTATTAGAGAAAATGAACTAATTGTGGGTAGTAATTCTCTAAAGCCTAGAGGTTGTCAGGTATTCCCTGAATATTCATATGAGTGGCTTGAGGCAGAATTTGATACAGTTGCTACCAGAAGTGCAGATCCATTTTTTATTTCAGAAGATACTAAGAAAAAACTTCATGAAGCATATAAATATTGGAAGGGTAAGACAAGTAGTGAATTAGCAATGTCATATATGGCAGATGAAACATTAATGGCTATGAAGCATAGTGTATTTACACCGGGAAATTATTTCTATAATGGAATTGGGCATTTAACAGTTCAGTATGACAAGGTTCTTGCAATTGGTTATAGAGGAATTATTAAAGAGGCAGAAGAGGCATTAGCGAAGTTAAATCTTGGTGATGAAGATTATGCCAGACGTGCCAGTTTCTTGAATGCGGTAATAATAAGCTGTACTGCGGCTATTGATTATGCCCACAGATATACAAAATTAGCTATGGATATGGCTAATAGTTGTACTGACCCTGTTAGAAAAGAAGAATTATTGGTAATCGCTAAGAATTGTGCAGCGGTTCCTGAAAATGGTGCTTCTAATTTTTATGAGGCATGTCAGTCATTTTGGTTTGTACAGATGTTATTACAGACAGAGTCTAGCGGTCATTCAATTTCTCCAGGAAGATTTGACCAGTATATGTATCCTTATTATGAAAAGGATATTAGAGAAGGTAAAATTACAAGAGAATTTGCTCAGGAAATAATGGATTGTATCTGGGTTAAATTCAACGATTTGAATAAAGTAAGAGATGCCAGCTCTGCAGAAGGATTTGCAGGATATAGCTTATTCCAGAACCTTATTGCTGGTGGTATGGACGTTAATGGCAATGATGCTACTAATGATTTATCATTTATGTGTATTGAAGCATCTATGCACGTTATGTTGCCGGCTCCATCATTATCTGTTCGTGTATGGAATAATAGCCCGGATGAGTTCCTTATTAAGGCAGCTAAGCTTACAAGAACAGGTATTGGTTTGCCTGCTTATTACAATGATGAAATAATTATTCCATCTATGATAAATAGAGGAATTACATTGGAAGACGCCAGAGATTACAACATTATTGGATGTGTTGAACCACAGAAGGCTGGTAAGACAGATGGTTGGCATGATGCGGCATTCTTTAATATGTGTAGACCACTTGAAATGGTATTTTCTAATGGATATGAATATGGTGATAGAGTTGGACTTCAGACGGGCGACGTTACTCAGATGAAGACTTTTGATGAATTCTATGATGCATATAAGAAACAGATGGATTATTTCATTGAGTTATTAGTTAACGCTGATAATGCTATTGATAATGCACATGCACAAAGATGTCCGTTGCCGTATCTGTCTTCAATGGTGTATGATTG
>CAYOMP010000122.1:0-8359 GCA_964405075.1 uncultured Lachnospiraceae bacterium | reverse complement strand
GTTTCTATGAAAATATTCCAAGAATGCTTCCAGAAGGAATTCGTGCGGTAGTTAAAAAGGATAGTTATGAAGTTCCTGCTATTTTCAAATTAATGGCTAAAAAAGGAAACATTGCTGAAGAAATGATGTACAACACATACAATATGGGTGTTGGTATGATCGTTGCAGTAGATAAAGAAAATGTAGACGCAACTATTAAAGCAATTGAAGCAGCAGGTGAAGAAGCATTTGTTATTGGAAATGTTGAAAATGGCGAAAAAGGAGTAACATTATGCTAAGAATAGCAGTGTTAGTATCTGGCGGAGGAACTAATCTTCAAGCTATTATTGATGGAATTGACAATGGTTCTATAACAAACACTGAGATAGCAGTAGTTATTAGTAATAACAAGAATGCTTATGCATTAGAAAGAGCCAAAAATCATAATATAGATGCAGTATGTGTATCTCCAAAGGATTATGAAGTAAGAGAAGATTTTAATAAAGCATTATTAGAAACTATTGATTCATTTAACGTGGACTTAGTTGTTTTGGCAGGTTGTTTAGTAGTGCTACCAGAGATGCTTATTCAGAAATATGAAAACAGAATTATAAATATTCACCCATCACTAATTCCAGCCTTTTGTGGAAAAGGTTATTATGGCCTCAAGGTTCATGAAAAAGCATTAGAACGAGGAGTAAAAGTAACTGGAGCAACAGTTCATTTTGTTGATGCTGGAACTGATACTGGTCCAATTATTATGCAACAGCCTGTAATGATAGAGAATAATGATACAGCCGAAGTACTTCAGAGACGTGTTATGGAGCAGGCAGAGTGGGTTATTATGCCAAAGGCCATTGATTTAATAGCTAATGGCAAGGTAAAAGTAGTTGATGGTAAGGCAATTATCGTTAATGAATAGAAAGGATAAAAATATGAAAGTATTAGTAGTTGGTAGTGGCGGAAGAGAACATACTATTTGTTGGAAAATTGCACAGAGTCCTAAGGTAGATAAAATATATTGTGCACCAGGAAACGCTGGAATTGAAGAAGTTGCAGAGTGCGTTAATATTGGTGCTATGGAATTTGACAAATTAGTTGAATTTGCTAAAGAAAAAGAAATTGATTTAACTGTAATAGGAATGGATGATCCATTAGTTGGCGGTGTTGTTGATGAGTTTGAAAAAGCTGGTTTAAGAGTATTTGGACCTAGAAAGAATGCAGCAATATTAGAGGGTTCAAAGGCATTTTCAAAAGATTTGATGAAAAAATATAATATTCCAACAGCTGCATATGAGAACTTTACAGATGCAGACGCTGCATTAAAATATCTTGAAACAGCAGATTTTCCAATTGTATTAAAGGCTGATGGTCTTGCATTAGGAAAAGGTGTATTAATCTGTAATACATTAGAGGAAGCAAAAGCTGGCGTTCAGGAAATCATGTTAGATAAAAAATTCGGTAGTGCAGGTAATGCATTGGTAATCGAAGAATTTATGACTGGTAGAGAAGTATCTGTCCTTTCATTTGTTGATGGAAATACTATCAAAATTATGACATCTGCACAGGATCATAAGAGAGCATTAGATGGAGATAAGGGTTTAAATACAGGTGGTATGGGAACATTTTCTCCTAGTCCGTTCTATACAGAGGAAGTTGATGAATTCTGTAAGAAGTACATTTATCAGGCATCAGTTGATGCTATGAAAGCAGAAGGAAGAGAATTCAAAGGTATTATTTTCTTTGGATTAATGCTTACTGATAAGGGAACAAAGGTATTAGAATATAATGCTAGATTTGGCGATCCGGAAACACAGGTTGTACTTCCTAGAATGAAAAATGACATTGTAGAAGTATTTGAAGCATGTATTGATGGAACATTAGATAAAATAGATTTACAGTTTGAAGATAATGCAGCAGTATGTGTTGTATTAGCTTCAGAAGGTTATCCGATAAAATATGATAAGGGATTACCTATTAAAGGTTTGGACAATTTTAAAGGAAAAAATGATTATTTTGTATTCCATGCGGGAACTAAGAATGATAACGGTCAGATTGTTACTAATGGTGGTCGTGTTCTTGGGGTTACAGCAACAGGTAATGATTTGGTAGAAGCTAGAAGAAATGCTTATGAAGCTACTAAATGGGTTGATTTTGATAACAAATATTGCAGAAGTGATATTGGAAAAGCAATCGACGAAGTTTAAATGTAAATAATGAATTATGAGAAATATGCTTTGCAAGTTTCTCATAATATGAAAAAGGAGCTACTCAGAGTACGAGTAGCTCCTTTTAATAAGGGGATAGTATAAAAATAACAAATAATTGTGAATAGCTATAAAGTTGCAATTTTGTTAACTACATTCACTGCAAAGTCTTGTGCACGAAATTCATCATTGACGTCTGGATGTAGCATTAAATTGTTTAAAGCGTTAACTATTGTAGCGTACTCTTTCTTTTCAGAGTGATTTTTGAAAAATACTTCATACTGAGTACGTTCATAGGCAGTTAATTTAGCCTCACATATGAAACTACCTAAGAAAATATTATCTGAAGGAAGATTTTCTAAGGTGTGCTGAACAATATCATTGTAATTATCAGCTAAATCAATACCACCATATGTTCCAAATAGTGCTACTTTTTTGTTATGTATTTTATGCAAAAAATATGAAATATCATCTGTACAAGAACCACTATTAGCATTGAAACCAATGAAATAGTTTTGAGCAAAATCATCATTTAAGGAATCATTTACAAATATTATATCCTTTGAAGTATTCGGAATTGCGTTATATATTGCAGTTGCTATCTTTTCTGTATCACCAGTTTGACCAGAAAAAACTACACCATACTGACACATCTAAATCACCTACTATACTATTTATTGTGTGTTTTTATGAAAAAAATATACCATATATAGTTATAAATTGAAATTATGGTGATATAAATAATTATAAAAATAAAAATAGTAAATATAAAATATGTATTAGATTATAAATTTTGATTTTAATATTCGAAATGGTACTCAAAAATGAATAAACAAAATGTAACTAGAAAATAAATTTAATCAAAAAATGCGGTTGCAGTTGGAAAAATATGAGTGTATAATGATTAAAGTATGTAAAAATGTTGATTAACTGGTAGTTTGGGATTTGAGAAGACGTATTGGAGGTAACATTTTTTTTGCGTTAGAAAATCATTTTCTGATAAACAAGGAATGGACATTTTGGTATAAATAACGGAAATTTATAGATTTTCTATAAAAGTCTAATATTAATTAAGATATAGTCTGAGGAGAAATGAAATGAGTAAGAAGATTAGAACAAGATTTGCACCAAGTCCAACTGGTAGAATGCATGTTGGTAATTTAAGAACTGCTCTTTATGCATATTTAATTGCAAAGCACGAAGGCGGAGATTTTCTTTTAAGAATCGAAGATACAGATCAGGAAAGATTCGTTGAAGGTGCTCTTGAAATTATATATCGTACATTAGAAAAAACAGGATTGGTTCATGATGAAGGGCCAGACAAAGATGGTGGAGTAGGTCCATATGTACAGAGCGAAAGACAGGCACAGGGATTATACCTTGAATATGCTAAGAAGTTAGTTGAAAAAGGTGAAGCTTATTATTGTTTCTGTGATAAAGAGAGATTAGAGTCTTTAAAACAGATTGTTGATGGAAAAGAAATTCATGTATATGATAAACATTGTCTACAACTTTCAAAAGAAGAGGTAGAGGAAAAATTAGCAGCAGGTATTCCATATGTAATAAGACAGAACAATCCAACAGAAGGTACAACAACATTTGAAGATGAAATATATGGTGATATTACTGTAAATAATGATGAATTAGATGATATGATACTTATTAAATCAGATGGTTATCCAACATATAATTTTGCTAACGTTGTAGATGATCATTTAATGGGAATTACTCATGTAGTAAGAGGAAATGAATATCTTTCATCATCACCAAAATATAACAGATTATATGAAGCATTCGGATGGGAAGTTCCAACATATGTACACTGCCCATTGATTACAAATGAAGAACATCAGAAATTAAGTAAGAGAAGTGGTCATTCTTCTTATGAGGACTTAATTGAACAGGGATTTTTAACAGAGGCAGTTGTTAACTTTGTAGCTTTATTAGGATGGAGTCCTTCTGATAATAAGGAAATTTTCTCATTGGAAGAATTGATTAAATCATTTGATTATCATCATATGAGTAAATCTCCAGCTGTATTTGACATGGTTAAGTTGAGATGGATGAATGGTGAATATATTAAGGCTATGGATTTTGATAAATTCTATGAGTTGGCAAAACCACAGTTAGAAAAAGTAATTACTAAGGATTTAGATCTTAAGAAAATTGCTGAAATGGTTAAAACTAGAATTGAAGTGTTCCCAGATATTCCAGCTTTAGTAGATTTCTTTGAAGAATTACCAGAGTATGACATTGAAATGTATACCCACAAGAAAATGAAAACAAATGCAGAAACTTCATTAGAAGTATTAAAGGATATGCTTCCAATTCTCGAAGCACAAGACGATTATAGCAATGATGCCTTGTACGCAACATTATGCAAATATGTTGAAGAAAAAGGCTATAAAAATGGTTATGTAATGTGGCCAATTAGAACTGCTGTATCTGGTAAACAGATGACACCAGCAGGGGCTACAGAAATTATGGAAATCATCGGAAAAGATGAAACAATAAATAGAATAAAAGTGGCTATTGAAAAATTAAGCTAGTTGAAAAAAGATATTTTTGTGTAGGGAATTTTAATCCTTACTTATGTCTCCTAGATTTGTTTAGGCAGCAAGTAACAAAGTTATTGAAATATTTTTAGAGGTTTAGAAAGAGTAATATTTCAGGAATTTTAGTATGTGCTGTGGTATGCAATTCTAGGAGATTTTTTTATCCATAGGAAATTCCAACTATGAATTGATATTTAAGCTCTTGGACTTATATATATTTCCTTCTTTACGAGAAAAATAATCAATAAGTTTAAAATGATAATTCTTATCATGAAAAATATTGCAAAACACAGTTAGTGTATGCTAACTTTAAAGCGCGTTATCTGATATTGGTATATGAATAAATATTTTATTTGGAGAGAGACTAAATAATAGTGATTTTTAAAGGAGGATTTTGAATGCCTATAGAACAAATTGTTGAGTACTGTATGGGCACATCGAAGGATAATGTTGTAAAGATGAAGCTTGCTACTAATTGTGCTCCTGTACTAAAGAACATAAAGGAATCATCACTGCTAATTTTGACAAAGGAATATGATGTTTTGAAATTAATGGA
Organism: uncultured Lachnospiraceae bacterium; assembly: GCA_964405075.1. Taxonomy (GTDB): domain Bacteria; phylum Bacillota; class Clostridia; order Lachnospirales; family Lachnospiraceae; genus CAYOMP01. Next base: position 3,062 of record CAYOMP010000122.1, on the reverse strand, counting down.
AGAAACAAATATCAGTTGTCGCAAGCTATACCAGTGTGGTGACAAGATTGCATGGTTATTATATAGAAAAGAATCCTTGAAAAAAATATTGCTATTAAAAAGGAATGTTGAGTTTCTGAAAATGAAGGGATATTTTTGCTTGAATGAGATATCTGATTATATGTCTGATAAAACATTAGAGGAAGTTTTAAACTTTCAGGGTGAAAGATTGGAACGATATATAAATAAAAAAGCAGATTTTCCCCATGAGATAGGTATATTGTTAGGGTATCCAATAGAGGATGTAGAAGGGTTTATTATAAATAAAGGGAAAAATTACAAATATTCCGGGTATTGGAAGGTATATGAGAATCCAAATAAAATTCTAAGATTATTCAAAGAATATGATAATGCTAAAGAACAGGCCATAAAGCAGGTCCTTGATGGTGAAAAAATAAAAGATATAGCAGTATAGGAGGAAAAGACATATGGGTAAACTAAAGGTGGTATTCTGGAGTGGTAGCGGAAACACTAAGGCAATGGCAGATGCTATTGTGAAAGGAGCAAATTCTAAAGGTGTTGAAGCAGAAACTATAGAAGTAAGTGATATTTCAGCAGATGATTTAGCAAAGGAAAAAACATTTGCATTGGGCTGTCCATCAATGGGATGTGAACAGTTGGAGGAATCAGAAATGGAACCATTTATGGCGGATTTAGATTCTAAGATTTCAGGTAAAAATGTTGGATTATTCGGTTCATATGGCTGGGGAGACGGTGAATGGATGAATGACTGGGAAGAGAGAATTGTTGAAGATGGTGCAGTACTAGTCGAAAAAGGTGTAATATGCATGGCAGAACCTTCAAAAGAAACAATTGCAGAGTGTGAGCAGTTAGGTGAAAAATTAGCAGGTCTTGTTTAAAAAACGAATATTTAGCAATAATATAAAAGTAGGTATTTTGCATAAAAATATTCTTTGAAAATGTATTTCTTAATTAACATAATTAACAGACAGAATGTTTTGTTTATATTAGCATTCAAGAGATAATATGGCAATTTAAAAAAATTGTAAATTATCGTTTGGTATAGTTGTTGTTTGATTAAGAAGTGCATTTTTTTTGAGGTTCAAATTATAAAGATTATTTAACATAGTTTGTGAGATATAATGTACATTAAAGAAATGGAGAAAGCGTAGACTATTTAAAATCAGTACAAAATGATAATTATGATAGATTTCGAAAAAATCATTAAGAAGGAAGTGCGAATCCTAATATAACAAAAGACTAAAGTTATAGAAATGAAACGTATAAAAGTGATATGATGAAGAATTTAGAATGGCTTATCAGACGTAAGTATGTTAAAATAGAAAAGATTGGTATTAAGGATGTTACATTGCTTAAATGCGTAACATTTTCAATATTATAGGAAAAACATCATTGAATTAAAGTTTGAAATTATATGAATTTCTTATGATATAAAAAGCACGACACTAAAGATGCGCATATAGCCAAGATGAAATTAGATATGAGCTTAGAATATGGTTAAACACAAAAAGACGAATAAACATCAGGGAGAACACAAAATGAAAATAAGGGAATACTTAAAAATAAATAGATTAATAACAGATGGTGCAATGGGTACCTATTATGATAAGGTGCTTAGAGAAAGAGGCATAGAAAACAATGAAATAGTGGAAAAAGTAAATGTTTCCAATGGGAAAGTTATTAGGGATATACATAAGGAATACATAAAGGCTGGCGCCAGATTGATTAGAACGAATACTTTTGCCATTAATTCTTCATATTTTTGTGATTTTGCAGAAATGAAGAAGCAGATAAAAGCAGCCTGTGTAAATGCTAAACAGGCAGTCGAGGAGGCAAAAAAAGAATTAAATATTGAGGATATTTATATAGCTGGCGATATAGGAACTATCTGCGATTTTACAGAAAAGACTTATGAAGAAATTATTGAAGAATATAAGCAGATTATAGATATATTTGTTGATGAAGGAATAGAGATTATTCTATTTGAAACTCAAGCAGATGCACAGAGTGTATGTGAGTTAGTTGAATATGTTAAAGAAAAAAATAGTGAAATATATACCATATGCCAGTTTGCAATAAATAAGGCAGGATACACAAATAAAGGTATCAGTATTAATAAAATTTTAAAGACGGCAGCAAAAACGGAAGCTATAGATGCCTATGGATTTAATTGCGGTATTTCAGCAGGTCATTTATATAATTTTATGAAGAATCAGGAATTCTATTGTGATAAGCCTGTAGCTGTATTGCCAAATTCCAGCTATCCTAATACGTTAAGAGGCAAAGTTTTGTATGCTAATAATGCTACATATTTTGCAGAAGTTATGGAACAAATGTCTGATTTAGGGGTTAGTATTGTAGGTGGCTGCTGCGGAACTACTCCTGAATATATAGAGAAAATAAATGAAAAACTGAAAGAAAAAGATGTAAAATCACTTTTAAAAGTTGTTGAATTAAAGGATAATCATAAACAGGCTGATGTTGTAAACAGAAGTAAATTTATTGAGAAGATAGAGAAGAATGAAAAGGTTTTAGTAGTAGAATTAGATCCCCCATTTGATTATAACTATGAGAAAGTTTGTAATGGTGCTAAGGATTTAAAAGAATGTGAAGTGGATTTATTAACATTATCTGACTCACCTTTGGCAAGAGCCAGAATGGATGCAGGATTATTAGCGGCTAAAATTCAAACGGAAATTGGAATTAACGTAATGCCACATATTTCCTGCAGGGATAAAAATGCAATTGCTTTACGAGGAGCAATGCTAGGACTAAAGGCAAATGGCATAGATAATTTGTTAATAGTTACAGGTGATCCTGTAGGTAGTGCGGATAGAGAAAGCATTAAATCTGTATATAATTTTAATTCTATTAAATTAATGGATTATATTAAACGAATGAATGAAGAAATATTTGATAATAAAGGGTTAGTTTATGGTGGGGCACTTAATTATCATGGTGTCAACAAAGATGCCATTTGTAAACGTATTATTAATAAGATGGAAGCAGGTGCTTCATATTTCTTGACACAACCTATTTAT
>CAYOMP010000121.1:0-8417 GCA_964405075.1 uncultured Lachnospiraceae bacterium | reverse complement strand
TTTTTTTATTTGATAGGAAAGTTCTTTCCTATCAAATAAAACGCTCCGCGAAGATGCGCACGCTTTTGCAGTAGATAAATGCCGCAAAATGCGACGCAAAAGCGGCGCAAGAATGTGCCAAGGCACATTCTTTGTTCTGGTTGTAATGGAAAGCTTGTAATCTATCTTTTTCCAAAGTATCTTAAAGTGTGTTTTTTGTATTCTTCATATTCGTCTCCAAATGTATTGCACATATGTGTTTCTTCCTGCAAAATCTGAATATGTAACATTATTGTTGCCCAAGCAGATACTAATATCAAAGGAATATTAAAAAACATAAGGCATATTGAAATATACAATAAATCGAATCCAACAAAAGCAGGATTTCTACTCCATTTGTATATACCGTTTGTAATTAGAGCTGTTTTTTCCTCTGGTATTCCAACCCTCCAACTGTTTTTCATTGTTATAGTAGCTAAAGCAAAGAAAATCACAGCAATAACACCTATTGCGATTCCTGCAATTCTGATTTCTGTCATTAAAAATCTTTTTACCAGAAAAATACTTATTATCTCAACGATAACTGCCATTATTGTTGCAATGCTCATAATTCTTTCAATTAGTAGTACTTTCTTTGGCTTATTTCCTGTACCCATCTGATTTGTTTTAATAGACTGTCTCTTTTGAATTATAATTTTGGCAAAATAGAATGCATAAAATATTATTAAAATTGAAATAGCTAGTATTTGATAAATCATTTGTGTTCCCTCCTAATTCATATGAATAATTAATCATATATTCAATTAACATATGAACATTTAAACATATATTTAAATGTTTGTCAATGCTTTTATCAGTTTTATAAATGGATGTATTTATGAATAGGGAATTAAATGGAAAAATGATTCCACCTTGTATGATTGGAACCTGGGCATGGGGAAATGGATTAAATGGTTCGAAAATGATTTTTGGTAAAACATACGACGAAGCACAGCTAATGGAAACATTTTTGACTGCATACAATTTAGGATTTACATTATGGGATACGGCTGAAGTATATGGTATGGGAAATGCTGAAAAAATATTAGGAAAATGCATTAACGAAAGCAAAGATACTATGATTTCTACTAAGCATATGCCTAATAAAAAATATGAGACAGGAGAAATTGCAAATGCTATAAGCGGAAGTCTCTACAGAATGGGCATAGAAAAAATAGATTTATACTGGTTACATAAACCTTATTCATTGAAAGAAAATATAAATGAAATGATAAAAGGCATAAGAGAGGGAAAAATAGAAAATATAGGTCTGTCAAACTGCAACATTGCACAGATTAAAGAAGCTATGACGAAAAAAATCCTTTCCCATTTTTTTCAATGAGAAACTTTTCTTTTGGGAGAAAAAATTTCAAAAAAATAAAAGGATTAATTGAGTATGAAAGAAAGCTGGCAGAAAAATATCAGGTAGATGTTTCACAGATTCCTATTGCATGGGCTATTTCCAAAGGAGTTATCCCGATAGTTGGGTTGACAAAACCAGAACATGCAAAGGCCCTTTCTGCAGGCATTAAGGTTACGTTATTACCTGATGAAATTGCGAATCTGGAATTACTTGCAGAAAAGTCAGGGGTAAAATGTAAAGGTAGTTGGGAATAGATATAGAGTTTTATATTTCTTTTAACTGAATATGATAAATATAGATTTGAAAGTTTGCAGTCCGCATTTTGATGTGGGCTGTTATTTTTCCCTATAGTTGCTGAAAAGAAGTAATAGGTATGCTATAATTTTTATAATTGAGGTGATGATAATGAGAAAGAGGGAGCTTTCAATCTTTGAAGAAATTTTGAACACTGTAGGCGAAGATAAAAGTACACAGTTGGCGTCTTTTGCCGTTGATCATAGGATGTTATTAAAAGGTATCACAGAGTATTTATTGTTTTCTTACGGAAAATATGAGCGTATGGATATGTCGTTTCTTATGAGTATTTCGTCATTGGATTATGGTAAACGATATAGGGTTATTTTAATAGAAAGTGAAGAAGCAAATAAGCCGGAATTGTATGAAAAAATTGCAAGTAATCTTAGAGACAAGTATGATATTGTGCTTATGACTATATGGGAAGGACTAATAATTTGTATTTTACCTGAAAAACTTATAGATGCAGCAGCAATTATGAAAATATACCATGATATCGAGAATCAATTCAAAACTTTAAAAATGGCTGTAAGTACAATAAAGGATAAAATGGAAGATTGCCATATTGGATTACAGGAAGCAATCAGAACTTATGATATGATTGAAACTATGAAAAAGCAGGAGGAGAATATACTGTTTTATGAGGATTTAGGAATATGGCGTCTGTTATATGATTTGAATGAGGCTTCTGTGTTTGAATCCTATTGTAGTAGCGTGTTTCAGGACTTATGGATATATGACGAGAATAATGAAGGGCATCTTTTTGAAACATTAGAATGTTATTTCGAAAATAATTGCGATAAGGGAATCACCGCTCAGAAATTATTTGTTCATGAAAATACATTAAGATATCGATTACACCAGATTGAAGATATTATTCGCAAGGATTTAAAAGATGTTAATGTTATAACTGATATTGTTACAGCTTTAAAAGTAAGGAGAATGATTCAAATTTTAGATAAAACGTAATTGTTGAATTCTACAATGATATCGCTTATTTTTGTTACTGAAAACATTGTATAAAGGGTGCAGCTTTGATATACTCCTCACATATAAAGCAAAGGCGCTTGTTTCGATTGATTATTGAACAAGTGCCTTTTTGTATTTTACTACAATTGAGGAGGTAATGATATGGCGTTAACTTACGAACAAAGTTTAGAAAATTTTTTAGACACATTTAAGAAATCAAAAGAAATGAGTGATGAGGCGGCAAAGTTCATTCCTGGTTCTTATAGTAGAAGAAGCTTTAATTATGGACCGCATGCAATTTATGTTGATAAAGCAGAAGGTGCATACATTTATACAGTGGATGGAAAGAAGCTTTTGGATTTTAATAACAATTTTACAGTTAGTGTACTTGGTTATCAGAATAAAGATGTGGATCAGGCAATTATTGATACGATGAAAAAAGGATATTCTATAGGAAATCCTACGGAAGAAGAAGTAGGACTGGCAAAGATGCTCTGTGAGAGAATTGACTCATTTGAAAAAGTAAAGTTTTTCTGCTCTGCATCCGAGGCATGTGTTGGCGCTTTAAGAATTGCGAGAGGATATACAGGCAGGACAAAAGTGGCAAAAATGGAAGGCGGATATCATGGCTTTCTTGATGATTTTTCATTTTCTGCTCATCCTAGTTCAGAAAAAGCAAGTACAGATTTGGAGAATATTGTTCCACAGCCGGAATCAGCCGGAATTCCCGCTAATCGTGCAGAAGATGTAATCCTCCTTACTCAGAATAATTTTGAGGTTTGTGAGAAGATTATCAGAAAATATGCAGATGAGTTAGCATGCGTAGTGATGGAATTACAATCAGGCTCAGGTGGAATTATCACCTTAGATATTGATTTTGTGAAGAAAATCAGAGAACTTACAAAAGAACTAGGTATTTTATTGATCTTCGATGAGACCATTACTATTAGAGCGTTTAAAGGTGGTTTCCAAAGCAGATATGGTGTGAAACCAGATCTTACAATTTCAGGAAAAACTTTAGGCGGCGGCATTCCTCTTGGGGTTGTTGGTGGCAGTGCAGAAGTGATGGATGTAGTTACAAAGGATATTGTACAGATGTCAGGTACACATCATGGTCACAGACTTGCGTGTGCTGCCGGAATTGCTACATTGAAACAGATGGATGATGAGGCCTATGAAAGATTAAACGGAATGGGGGAGAGAATTAAGAAGGAACTCAATACCTGGGCAGAAAATAAAGGCATTCCTTTTACGGTGTTTGGTGAATCATCTGTTCTTGCATATGCATTTACAAAAGAACTAGGACAGAAAATTACAACGCATAGAGACTATTGGACAAAGTCTGATAGGAAAATGATGCAGACTTTTGCACTTGAAATAGCTGTGAGAGGATTTTTACCTGTCCACAGAGGTCAGCTTGGTCTTACACTTCCAATGACTGATCAGGATATTACTGATTTCATTGAAACAACAAAAGATATTGTAACAGATATGTATAAATAGAAAAACAAAACAAAGGCGTTTTGATGCAATATAAATATTCATTGTATTGAAATGCCTATTTTATGGAGGGAAAAAATATGGAATTTGTAAGAGTAGAAGTAATTACAGCAGCAACAAAATTAAATGGTTTTAAGAAAGCAATTTCTAAATTGGAAATAACTGGAATGACGGTCAGTCAGGTAATGGGCTGTGGCGTCCAAAAAGGAACTATGGAGTATGAAGATGAGATTCATGACGAAATAGAGCTTATACCAAAGCAAATGATTATGATGGTTATGGAAAAAGATAAGCTGGATAAAGCTCTTGATGTGATAAAAAAGGAGTTGTATACCGGACATATTGGAGATGGAAAAATCTTTGTTTCTGATATTTTAAGTATTATCAGAGTCAGAACTGGAGAAGAAGGCGAAGAAGCACTTCATTAAACTGGAGGAATATTTATGGAAGAAAAGAAAAAATTAGGTTTATTTAGTGTTATTGCAACAGGAGTGGGAGTTATTGTTGCCACAAGCTGCCTTTTATCCTTAGGGCAAGGATCTGGAGCGATAGGTACGCCTTTTATTATCTCAATGATATTGGCTTGTTTGTTAAACTGTTTTGCAGCATTTGCTATGTCTGAATTGAATGCGCTTATGCCAAATCTGACAGGTGGATTAGCACAGTACACATTGGCCTGTGTAGGACCATTTGTTACTATATTAATAATGGTAGGTGGTTATATTTTTGGAAATACAATTGTTGCAAGTGTTGAATGTGCAATGTTTGGGAATACAATTTTAGAAATGTTCCCAAATTCTCCAGTACCATCTGTTGTGTATTGTGTTGCTATTTTGGTTGTATTAATTGTAGTCAATTTAAATGGAGTGGATTTGTTTGCTAAGGTTCAAAATGTGGTTGCATGGGGGCTTATTTCATCTTTGGTAATTTTGGGATTAATAGGGGCCTTTGGACTTGGAACCGGAAAAATAGTTAATCAGCCAGCAGTTGTTGCAGGGGATTTTGATAGCATTATCAACATGTGTGGGCTTGCATTTTTCCTGTTTATCGCCAGTGAATTTGTAATACCCATTTCAAAGGATGTTAAAAATCCAAGAAAAAATGTACCACTTGGAATGGTGCTAAGCTTGTTGATTATTTTGATTATGCAGTCCATTTTGGTTATTGGGTTTAAGAATTATACTCCATGGGAAGAATTAGCAGCGTCAGCCTCTCCACATATTCTCTATGGTACGTTATTACTTGGTAACGTTGGAAAAGTGTGGATGGCAATTGTAGCAATTTTGGCAGTAATAAGTTCTGTAAATTCCAATATTGCTGGTCTAGCCAATATTGCAGCAGGTATGGCGAAGATAGGTTTACTTCCTGAAATTTTTATGAAAAAGAATAAAAAGGGTGTGCCATACATATCTACTTTAATTATTGGTGGTGTTATGGTAATTATAAATGCTACAGGTTTATCTACAACAAGTCAGTTATCATTCATGATTCTTAGTGCATGTGTCATACTGATGATGGCATATATTCTTGTACAAATCGATGTATTAATCTTAAGAAAACGATTGCCAAAAGCTCCGAGAAATTTTAAAGTGCCAGGTGGTCCTGTAATTCCAGTAGTTGGTATGCTTGGTACATTGTGGATGATTTGGAATATTGCAGAAGATAATGTGACAAGATTTCGGATATATGGATTGTGTATGGTTATGTTTATAGCACTTGCATTATATGCAGTTCCTTGGTTACTAAAAAAGAAACAAGCATTTTTTAAACCAATACCTGTCGAGAAAGTTATGGCAATGGAAAATGATATATATCAAAAATATCACAAAAGAAATGGAAAAATCAGAACAGATAGTCACTGATATTGACTGTTTTACATAAGATTATGATGAAATACTTTATCATGACAGTACCTGTAATATGACAGAAAATGTATGAGATTTATGAAGTGATTCTAATTATGCCTATGGATAATATTGGCGTTCTCATTTTGGAATTTATTATGGAAGTGACAATTTTTAATTAAAGAATAAACACCTCATATCTTTATTAGCAAAGATATAAGGTGTTTCGTATGTCAGGATATTTATTCTACATCAAGATCTTTGATAGCTTTTTGCTGATAGGAAACGAAACTAAATATTGCACCTAATACACCTGTGCACAAAAACATTACAGCCATACCGCTTCCTGCGCCTGTTCCTACTATTAAGTGCAAAACCTTAGTAATTGGAGTTTCTGTCATCATAAATGGCTCGAACACATAATCAGCCAAAAAGCCGCCTAAAAGAATTCCTAAAGGAATTGTACTAAATTGAATCGCATTTCGAACCGCAAATATTCTTCCTTGTATTTCTTCAGGAACATATCTATATAGAATTACCATTTGCCCGGCACTAATAAAAGCTATTGGAAGGCTTGCAGCTAATCCGCCCAATGACCAGATTATCACGTTTCTACCTACACCCATCATTATATCACCTAATAAAAATGAAATTATAGCAGATATATAAATCATTTTTATACTGCTTCTTTTCAATTTTCCAGTTGAAACAATAATGCCACCTATGATTCCACCAATTCCCATTATCGCATTCACAACACCTAAAACAACGCTATTATTGTTACTTCTTGCAAGTATCATTGGTGATAAAATATTTTCGTAGGTCAGTCTTGAAAAGAAATTCAATAATGCCATTGTGATGATAATCATAAAGATTCCTTTGTTGCTTCTTAAAAAGAGTAATCCTTCTGTACATCCGGCAAACATAGACTTCTTTTCGAGTTTTTGAGGTATATTTTCTGGAATCTTTAGTACAAAAAGTAATACCAAAAAGGCAAATACAAAGCTACATAAGTCAATTATAAGAATCAGTTTAAGCCCACCCAGGGCAAACAATGATGCGGCTAGTACTGGTGATAGAACCGTTACAAGATTATTTGAAAAGGAATTCATTCCACTTATTTGGGTCAGTTTTTCTTTTGGTACAATTTTTCCAATTGCTACTGAAGCCGCAGGTCCCTGAAAAGCATTCATAAAACCTATAATAAAATTTATTAAGTATATATGCCATATCTGCAAGCAACATCTTGTGTTTAAGACCAAAATAGCAACTGAGCAGATAGCAGCGATACTATCTGATAACAGTAAAATTTTCTTTTTATTGTGGTTGTCTACAAAAGCACCTGCAAACAAACTAACGATGATATACGGCACATAATTAAAAAATGACATTAAAGAAACTGTCATTGCTGAATTGTTTTGCGTATAAGCCCATAACACCAACACAAATCCTGTCATGGAACTTCCTAATTGTGACAATGCCTGGCTAAGCCAAAATATAATATATCTTTTAAAATTGTTATTCATTGAATTTATCTCCTTATGTTTTTGTTTTAATAACTATCCATAAGTACAAAATCCAATGTGGACGAATTGATGATGTCTAATCTTTTATCTCTGTACAGGCTTCGTCCCTTCATTAGACCTTGTACAGAGTAATTTGTTCAAATCTATTACTAAATGGCACAACATACCATCCCTCCTAGTTAAGCATAATTTTTTTTATTCAAATCATAACATAGTTCATTTTATTTTTCTATAAAATTGACCGAGCTTTTTGGAGCGAGGAATGCTTCTTGTCCAAAGGGTAAGAAGATAGTTAATAAGGATTTGAGAAACCTATAAATTATTTCGCTCAAAGAAAAAGGAAGCACAAAGGTAGTAAGTATTTACTAAACACAAGCTTACCAAAATAATACATATTATTATGGAATATTAAGGAAAATATTAATAAAAAGTAAAGCTTCTTTTCTTTTGATATGTTAAACTAAAAAATAGTAATCTTTTTCGATAAATATGGATAAAATAGGACGACGATATAACATATACTAAACAGAGGAAGGATATCTAATATATAAGAGGGTTGGTTTTGTTGATAAGGAACATCGATATGTGGATATGAGATATAGATATTAATTGAAGATATAATAAATAGAGAACTTAAAGTTTGTTGGGGTAAATATTTTTGTGATATTTATTATAGAATTTACGGAGAAAAATGAAATGAAAAAATATACTGTTTTAATTATCGGTATTGTATTATTTATAGCTTCCTTTATTTGGATGATACTGAGTCAGTCTTCAACAGGTCCCTTTTTGCTACTTGCATCAGTTAGTGGTGCCCTCATTTTTGAGGGAGTGCAACGAGTTAAAAGAAATAATAAGTGAATTTATTTTAGAAATCTACTCTTTTTTAATAAATTTTTTTTT
>CAYOMP010000120.1:6181-8501 GCA_964405075.1 uncultured Lachnospiraceae bacterium | reverse complement strand
GCATCCTTAGGGATGCCATTTCTAATATCCCTACGGGGGATTATTTAGCGCTTACGATGCAATTCGCGCTGAGTATAAAAATAGAATTATTTTATAAGTTGACTTTTATGAGTATTTATAAGTCCTAATACAAATAAGAAATAATTTTAGAAAGCATAAGGAGGAACGAATTTATGAATACAAAGGAAGCAAAGCATTTAACAAATATGTTGAATATTATGTGCAAGCATTTGTATGAAGATGGGGATGATAATTATACTTTTAGAAGGGATTATTTAAGTGAGGAAACGTGGGATTTATGGGAGATTCTTGCTAATGATCTTGACGAGACACATATCATGTTAATGCTTCGCGAAAACGGTAAATACCCAACAATTCTCATGGATATTTATGAGGATAAGTTCCAGGATAAAACAATAGCTAATATGGAGAAACGAAGACAGGAGATTTGGAATGAGTTAAATAATACAGAAGATCCGTTTGAAAGAATTGACAAATTTTATGCTGGTGCAAGAGAGATTAAAGAATGGATTGATAAATATCATTTTAAAGAATTAATTTTGAAATATGATAGAACGTTTTTTAGTATGGAAGCATGTGAGAAGATGTTTGAAAAAAATATGTCTCTAACTGATATAAATGATATTCTTCCTTGGATTGGTAAAGCGGATATTTATGGATTTTCAATTAAGCTTAAGAAGCCATTAACTCTTTCTGAAAAGGAAAGAGAAGAAGTTCGTGAAGATTATATGAAAACAGGTCAGCCAAAAGAATTAAAGGAAATTTTTGGGGAGGTAGAAGATGAAGAGTAATTTTGAAATACAAAGCAAGGATAATATATGTAATAGGTTAATTCTTTATTTAATATCAAGATTATATACAAAATAATAGTTGCCGATGAGAATAGCATAGGGTACATATTTGTATATATTACAAGAGTACAAGATGTAGTAACTATTGCTAAGCTATAATTACTAGCAAAATGTTAATTGTAACAAAGAGACTTTTTGCAACAAAATCTTTGAAAGAACACTCCTTGAAAGGTATTGGCGATTATGGAGTGAATTTGAATCGTAAAGGTGGAATGGATCAACATATAGAAGATTGGAAGAAAATGTTTGAAAATAGGCAAAAATTATGACAGCTCAAATTGAGCTGTTATTTTTAATGTACATGTTATGAAATAGTATTAGTTATAAATAGATAGATTATGAGGGTAACTAAATGAAGATAAGTAAAATATATTTTGATATGGATGGTGTTCTTGCAGATTTCAATAGAGGAATCAGGGAAATGTGTGGAATTGAGCCAGTGAATCAATCAAACAAAAAGAAATCTGATGATGATAGAATCTGGGAAGCAGTCAAGTCAATAGAACACTTTTATGATAAGTTGGAATTTATGCCTGGGACAAGAGAGATGTTTTTTGATATTTACAACAAGTATGGAGATATTTGCGAAATACTAAGTGCTATTCCAAAACCTGGACGTGGAATTATTACTGCAGGTGAAGACAAAATATCCTGGGCACATAGAAAATTGACAGATAAACTGAAAGTGAATATTGTTTATCGTGAAGAAAAGAAAAACTATGCAATTGGCAAAGATTGCATTCTAATTGATGATTTTCAAAAAAATATTTTGGAGTGGGAAGCATATGGAGGAACTGGCATTTTATTTAGTTCTGTGCCTGAAACTATAAAACGACTTAAGGAAGTTGAAGAAGAACTTGCCGGTAAGGATTAGAGAATAGTACGAAGATGTGAGTTTATAGTGAGTTCTTTATCAAATGAAGGGGTGGGATTCTTAGAATTCCACTCCTTAACTGTGTCTAGGGGCATTTTAAAATTAATACGTGACAAATATTGAGCGAGTGCTTAATATATAAATATAGGATAGAAAATATGTTTAACGAAAAAAATTATAGCACTTAAGAAAAAGGAAACACGAAAGAAGTGTTTGGATTTTGGAGGTAAGCATGACGAAAAAGGAAGAACAGTATGAAATGCGAAAAGGGCAAATTCTAGATATCGCATTAAACCACTTTATACGATATGGGTTTTATGGAACATCCACTAGAAAAATTGCGGAAGAAGCAGGAATAAGTTCTGGTTTGATGTTTCATTATTTTCCAAATAAGCTGGCGCTTTATGAAGCATTAGTAGAAATTGGTTGCGAAAAACTAACAATTGACACTGTTGAAGGTGAATCACCCATGATGTTTTTTGAAAAACAGGTTGATTGGTTTCTGACTGTGGCAACACAAAACAAGTTTGCATCGAGGATGTTTGTTTTTATGGGATTGGCAGCTATAAATGCA
>CAYOMP010000120.1:0-6171 GCA_964405075.1 uncultured Lachnospiraceae bacterium | reverse complement strand
AGGGCAACTCAAATGATAAAAGAACATGATATTGAGACAATGAGTGTTCCGTATATAGAAAAAGGGCAGGAATTAGGAGAAATCAGACAGGGAGATCCGTTGACACTTTCTGTATTATTTTTCAGTAGTATTCAGGGATTTGCAGAAACATTAGTTTCAAGAGATAACATAAAACTGCCGGATAAGGAATGGTTTTTAGCAATTCTGAGGAATGAAAATAAAGAGTAAGAAAATGTCGAATTAAGAAACAAAAAGTTTTGAAAGGGGCAGAATAATGATAGCAATAATTGGTGCAAGTTTATTTTTGATTGTAATTATAATAAGTATTCTTCTGATTTGTGGATTGCCGTTAGGTGAATTAACAATGGGTGGACAATATAAAGTTTTTACTAAAAAGTTAAGAATTGTGTTAGTAGCACAACTTATTATGCAGATTTTTTTTGTTGTGATTATATTGCAGATGGGAGAAATCATACCACTGTGGTTTCCTTATAACGTTACACGAATCATATGTATTGTAATGGCAGTATATCTTTCGATAAATACAGTTATGAATTGTATTTCAAGAAGTAAGAAAGAGAAATATATAATGACACCACTTTCCTTTGTTTCAGCGATTTGTTTTTGGATTACTGCATTATAAATATGTATATACAAAATGAGATAGCTAAATACAGTAGAGATTTTGTCTTTTTTGTGTGTAATTATTAAGAGAATTTACTCTGGAGTTTAAATTTGAAAAGTTAAAAATGGAATTTACTTTTTTACTTTACCACGAATTCTATAACGATAGAGTTAAGTAATTATCCGTAAAAATGCAATAAATACGGATAAAATATTTAAAAAAGTAATTGACATCATAAAGAATGAGACATATACTACAATTAAAGCAAATGTCCGTAAAAAAATAAAAAATACGGATAATTAACAAAGGGTGGTAGTAACAATGTTATATTCATATTATGAATGTATGAAAAAATATAGTAGTGATTATAGAATAAAAAAAGCAATTAAAGCTGAAGAATTGTATAAGTTAGAACCGGGAATTTATTCAGATAAGAAAAACGTACCGGATACAGCAGTTATTAGAAAAAAATATCCTAAAGCTGTGTTTACATTGAATAGTGCATTTTATTATCAGGGGTTGACTGATACAATCCCATCCTTTTATTATCTGGCAACGGATAAAGATGCAGCTAAGATAACAGATAAGAGTGTAAAACAGATTTTTGATAATTGCGATAGTATGAAGGTTGGTGTGGAAACTATTTCATATTGTGGTTATGATATACAGATTTTTTCTAAGGAGAGATTATTAATTGAGCTTATAAGAAACAAATCTAAGTTACCTTTTGACTACTATAAAGAAATAATTTGCAATTATCGAAAGAGGATATATGATCTTGATTTTGTGATTGTTGAAGAATATGCAGAGCGTCTGCCTAAAACAAAATTAGTAATGGATACAATCCAAATGGAGGTTTTTTAAATGAATATACAGAAGATGATAGATGAGATAGAGGCAAAGGGATATTCTATTCAAGATGCAAGAGCAAGAGTGTGTCAAGACATTGTGCTTAAAGCTATCGCTTCCAGTAGCCTTTCAAGAAATGTAACAATTAAGGGTGGTGTTGTAATGCGAAGTATGACTGGTAATGTGCGTAGGGCAACACAGGATTTGGATATTGATTTTATAAGATATTCTCTGTCAGATGAATCAATTGATATTTTTTTAAAAAAGATTAACTGTCTTTCGGACATATCTATTGAGCGGATAGGTAAAATCACAGAACTGAATCAGCAGGATTATCATGGAAGGAGCGTGAAAATTCTTATTAGGGATAAGGAGGGTTCTTCTATTGAAAGTAAAATTGATTTAGGAGTACATAAGCGTTTAGAAATAGAGCAGGAAGAATACTGCTTTGATATTGCGTTTGCTGATGAAGGTGTATCGCTTCTCATTAATTCAAAGGAGCAAATGTTTACTGAAAAATTGCGTTCACTCCTTAAATTTGGCAGATTTAGCACCAGATATAAGGATATTTATGATATGTATTATCATTGCAATAATCTTGACAAGGACAAACTTATTATTTGCTTGGAATCATATATATTTTCTGAAGAAGGAATGCGGGAAAAAGATATGTCTGATGTTGTAAGTAGAATTGAAAAAGTATTTCAGAATAAAGAATACCAAAAAAAGGTTGATGGCAGTGATAAGCGTTGGCTGGATGATAGAATTGATGATATTTTTGATACAATAATAAGATATTTAAAAAGTCTAGAGAGTTAAGATTTCCTTAATTTAAGAAGAAATAAAAGTGATATAGCAATTATAAATTTGATCAATATTAAATAGAAAAATCTAGTTGCACAGTATTATGAATAATGATATTATTGGCGTGTCGTAAGGACAAATAAAAAGAAAGAGCACATATTGTGTAAGGTGAGGAAATGTTTAATAGATAATTTAGTTTAGGCAGAACACATAGTATAGACGAAGACCTGTGAAGCAGGGGGGTGTTTGTGTACGCTTAGATTGGATTATCGCATTTTATTTTCCTTATTTTTATCATATGATGATAATATAGTTGGAATTTGCGGTTCTATTTTGCGTATGCATTTTAGGACCGTTTCTTAATTTATAGGAAATTCACAGGGGAAGGGAGGTTTTATGGCTCAAATTAGTGTACGTAATTTGAACTTCGCATATGAAGGAAGTTTTGATAATGTATTTGATAATGTTTCTTTTTCAATAGATACCAATTGGAAACTTGGTTTCATAGGAAGAAATGGAAAAGGGAAAACCACATTTTTAAGGAAACAATTTCTACTAAAATAGTGAATTTATCGTTAAAATGTAGTAGTTAATCGATAAACTTATTTATTGAAACAACAAATATTTATGTCTAATGAGGCATATATTAGGAAAAGAATGTATGAAAAGCTTTGTCGGTATAGTACTGATGAAGCTTTTTTATTTGATAGGAAAGAACTTTCCTATCAAATAAAACGCTCCACGAAGATGCGCATGCTTTTGCAGTAGATAAATGCCGCAAAATGCGACGCAAAAGCGGCGCAAGAATGTGCCAAGGCACATTCTTTGTTCTTTACGCGAGCACCGCGAGAATGAATTTGTACGTGATTTGTTCGTTCTTGACAAAAATAAATCTATATGTTACTAATAGTAACATATAAGAGAGCACGAAAAAATATTAGAGAAACACGGAGGAGAGAAAATGGATACCTTGATTTTGGGACTTCTTTTATTAAAAAGTAGAACGATATATGAGATTCGTAAGACGCTTAGCTCCAGTATGCAGCTTTTGTATAGTTGCAGTACAGGGAGCATACAGGCAGCATTAAAGAAATTGGTGGCCAATTCTTATGTAACAATTGAAGAGGTTAAAGAAAATGGAAGAACCAAGAAAGTATATACCATTACAGATGCCGGAAAGGCTTACTTTGAGCAATGGATTAATTCAGAGTTCTCAATTGATAGTAACCGTAATCCTGAATTAACCAAATTCTATTTTATGGGATTTTCCAAGGAAGAACTTCGAAAAGAACGTTTGGAAAAACATATTGAAAACTTGAAAAATGCTTATGATTGCTTATGTTTGGTTTATGAGGAAGGTAAGAAAAAGGTTGTACCAAAGGAACAGGAAGATATATTCAGATACCAACTTCTCACTGTGAAATATGGCATAGATTCAGCATTGTTTCAATTGAAATGGTTCAAGGACACTATGAAAGATTTATTTACATAGGAGAATATATAATTTAGGATTTGCAACAGTCAATGATTAAGATTTTAGGGAGAAGGAAAAATTATGTTAAATAGGAAAAAAATAATTAAATCTAATATGATTTCAAAAATATGTAATTTTAACTTGGGGGGATATTCACAGAAAGTGTTGATTGAGGGGAAAATGGAGAATTTGCCAGTTGTAATCAATTTGCACGGTGGTCCAGGGATGCCGGTACCATTTTGTGTTGGTTGTAGAGGAATGTTTCCTGAATATACAGACAAATACATAATGGTGTATTGGGATCAGCTTGGTTGTGGCTGCAATGCAGATGAAAGTGCAAAGGACCTTTCGGTTTCAAATTATGTGGATATGACCATAGATTTGGTTCATGAAATAAAGAAAATGTTCCCTAATAACAAAATAATATTATTTGCAATCTCTTGGGGAACTGTACTCAGTTCAATGGCTCTTGAAAGGGAACCAAAGCTTGTTGATGGAGTGCTTGCTTGGGGACAGTTTGTTAGAGAACCATGGCTAAATAATGAAGTAGAACAGGAATTAAAGAATCATAAGATTGCACCAAAGAAACTGGAGCGTTTTAAAGAGTTGACTCCGGAACATTTCGATATAAATGGATTAAAATTTATGTATAAAATAATAAATAAGTATACCAATGGATACACAGATCGAAGATTTAAACCTATGCCTAAAGCAAAACTATTGTGGGGTTATCTGGCGAGTCCTGATTACAGATTAGGTGATTTGAAAACTTTTATGAGTAATGACACAATGATGAATATTTCCATTTACAAGGAGTTGCTTTTACTAGATGAAATCCCAATTCTGGAAAAAATAGAAATACCTTATATGATACTTAGTGGAGAAAGCGATATTATCTGTGCCACAAAGGCTTCTCTTGTACAACTTGCAAAAAGTAAGAAAGAAAATTTATCCATAGTTGAAATCAAGAATAGTGGGCATATACCAAGTCTTGCTGCTTTTCAACAGACAGGTGGGTATTTGAAGAAATTGGTAGAACTTTGTTGAGAATGCGTAATGAAGTGAAAAATCAATTAACTTTAACTGTCATAGTAAATAAAAGAAAAATTGCATAAGTAGAAGATAATACTGTCCAATAAATTTCCACAAAATGTCAAATAATGGTAGACTTTTGGTTGAGGTAAGGTCATAATTAAGATAATGAAAATTATACGGAGGTAGAGCCTATGTCGAGAGGAACAAACCAGAAGTTTAAATTTACGTATCTTATGAAAATTATGCAGACCAAGACAGATGATGAGCACGGTCTTACTATGGCACAGATAATGCAGGAACTTGAAAAGTATGATGTCACCGCTGAGAGAAAAAGCATATATTCTGATTTTCAGGATATGACTGAGAAGTTTGGAATTGAGATTATAAAGGAACAGTCTGGAAGAGAAACTTATTACCATGTGGGTTCTAGAGAATTTGAACTTGCAGAGGTAAAGCTTTTGATTGATTCAATTCAGTCATCAAAGTTTATCACCCAGACAAAATCCCGTGAGTTAATTAAAAAGGTCAAGGGTCTTGTAAGTGAGCACCAGGCTAAGCAATTACAGCGTCAGGTGTATATAAATGATCGTGTGAAGACTATGAATGAGTCGGTGTATTACAACGTTGATGATATTCATAATGCCATTAATAATAATAAAAAGATTAAGTTCAAATACTATAAGTGGGATATTAACAAAAAATTAGTTCCACGCCACGAAGGTGATTGGTATTTTGTTAGTCCTTGGGCGCTTACATGGGATGATGAGAATTATTATATGATAGCTTTCGATGATCGTGAACAGAAGATTAAGCATTATCGCGTGGATAAGATGATGCATATTTCCGTTGTAGAAGAGAGGCGTGCCGGAAAAGAAGAATTCAAAAATTTTGATATGGCTGAGTACTCTAAAGCGACTTTTGGTATGTATCATGGGAAAAAGACAAAGGTAGAAATTCAATTTGCCAATCATATGTGTGGAGTGTTTATTGATAGATTTGGTAAGGATATTTCCATTATACCTATTGATAATGAGCATAGTAAACTTCATGTAGATGTGAATGTTAGTCCTCAGTTCTTTGGATGGATATTTAGTCTTGGTAAGGATGTGAAAGTAACCGGATCAAGTGAAGTTGTAGAGCAGATGCGGGAGGCTGCAAAGGAGTTTCTTGAAAATTTGAGTTAAATAAAAGGAGCAGAAGATGGTTAAGAAAATCCCATTATTACCAAAAAGACTGGGGCTTTTCAAACAGAGGAAGATTTTCTTTCGTTGGATGGGGTAAGACCTTGCACCAGATATAAGGATATTGAGGTGGATTACCTTGAACAAAATTTTAAGAAACAGCATGGAAAATATTCTGGTTGGATTGCACAAATTATTCAGCA
>CAYOMP010000119.1:0-8540 GCA_964405075.1 uncultured Lachnospiraceae bacterium | reverse complement strand
AGTCCTCGATAGTTGTCGTCATTGCATCAACATAACCTGTATCAGGCAATATATCTGCACTTAGCGTTAATGTTGCTATTCCATTAATAGGAATAGTCTGATGTATTGTAAGAATATTAGCTCTATATTTTGCAATAGTTCCCAAAACCTCGGATAATAATCCTGGAACATCATCCATTTGGATTACAAATGTAATAGTTTTTCCTTTTACATTTTCATGATATGGAAAAATATCATCTTTATATTTGTAAAATGAACTTCTACTTATTCCTACCCGCTCAGCAGCCTCTTGCACTGTCATTACTTTTTCAGCATCTAAAAGCCGCTTTGCTTCTACAACTTTCAACAAAACTTCCGGAACTGCCTTTTGTTTTACAACGAAATATTTTTCTTTGTTCATTTAAACATCTTCCTTTTTGTTTGTGTCCGAAAAACAAATGTTTTTCCTTGAGAGATAATAACATAATTCAATTAGTGTTTCAACCCTTTTTTTGCATAAAATGGAAATGTTTTTGTTTTGATGCAGAAGCCTTAGGGTTAATACGTAAAAAAAGCCTTGGAAATAATCTTACCTATCGTTCATTATTTCCAAGACTTTTATTAAAATTTTCTACCATTAAATGGTGGATTATCATTATCACCATTTACATCAAGTTTTACGAAATACTAAAATGTAATTCCATATTTTGTTATTTCTGTGTTTCAACAAAACTCTTAATACCAGCACTCTCTTCATCACTCATCAAATTATCAATGTCGATAATAATGACCAAATTACCATCTACCTTTGCTATAGAACCAATATAATCAGTGTCTGCACCTGCCAAAATCCTTGGTTTGCCTGAAAGGTTAATGTTTTCAACATTCTGGATTTCGCTTACTTCATCCACTTCAATAGCTAAATCCATTTCTCCTATTCTTGTTATAATTAGCTTACTCTCACCATCTGTCTTTGGTGGCAAACCAAATTTTTCTCTTAAGCTAAATACGGGCACAACTACTCCACGAAGATTAATAATACCCTTAATAAAACTTGGTGCATTAGGTATTCTCACAATCTTAAGCACCTGTTCAATAGCATTTACTCTCGAAATATCTATGCCATACTGTTCCTGATTTAACTTGAAAATAATTGGTTTAATTTCCTGCATTCTTATGCCTCCTTAGCACTTGTGGTACTCCATTTTAAGTACGCATTAATAAATTGATCTATATCGCCATCTAAAACCTTATCAACATTTCCAGATTCCTGGTTAGTTCTATGGTCTTTTACCATTGTATATGGTTGCATTACATATGAACGTATCTGATTTCCCCAGCCAATCTCTTTAACTTCGCCTCTTATGTCAGAAGCTTTTTCTGCATTTTCCTGCTGCTTCATCAAATACAACTTAGCCTTTAACATTTGCATTGCCTTATCCTTGTTAGAATGTTGCGAACGTTCCTGCTGGCACTGTACAACTATCCCTGTTGGAAGATGTGTAATTCTAATAGCTGATGATGTTTTATTAATATGCTGTCCACCAGCTCCACTAGATCTATATGTGTCAATTCTTAAATCGTCTTCATTGATTTCAACATCCAAATCTTCTTCTATATCCGGCATTACATCGCACGATGCAAAAGATGTCTGACGTTTGCCTGCTGCGTTAAACGGAGATATTCTTACTAGTCTGTGAACGCCCTTTTCACTTTTTAAATACCCAAAGGCATTCTCACCATTTACCTGAAACGTAACAGACTTAATCCCTGCTTCTTCACCATCTAAATAGTCTAACACTTCTAAAGTAAATCCTTTAGAATCTGCCCATCGAGTATACATTCTATACAACATACTTACCCAATCACAGCTTTCTGTACCACCTGCACCAGCATGCAATGTGACTATGGCATTATCTTTGTCATACTCACCTGACAACAATGTCCTAATTCTAATATTATCGAATTTTTCCTCAAAGCTATTTATTATTTCTTCTATTTCCGGAATGAGTGACGCATCATTTTCTTCATATCCCATTTCCAATAAGGTTTCAGCATCCTCATACAATTCCTTTATATGATTAAAATCCTCAATATCGTCTTTTAAATATTTCAACTCTTTCATAGATTCCTGAGATTTTTCAGGATTGTCCCAAAAATCCGGGGCTTCCATATTTTTTTCCAATTCTTCTATTCTTTGTTCTTTGCGAACTAATTCAAAGTGAATCCCTCACTTCATCTAATGCTCCTGCGTATGAGTTCAGTGTAAGTTTAAACTGATCTAATTCTACCAACATTGACCCTTCTTTCTCTACTAAATTAATCATCTATATAATACAACATTTTTGCCACATTCACAAACATATTTTGCTTGTAAATGTGGCATTATTTTTCTAAAGCAGATATGTATAATCCACTTCACTACTTATTCTAATACTGTTAATGATTTTTCTTAAATGTCTATGCTCTACCACAACACTGTTTATATTTCTTACCACTTCCGCATGGACATGGATCGTTTGGATAAACCTTTGCATCCTTTTTAACTGGTCCCTTTTGAACAGAATCATCCTTATTAGTTCCTGTAACTTTGGCAACCTGCTCTCTTTCTACCTTTTGCTCAATTCTAACATGCATTAATAAACGAACTGTATCTTCTTGAATACCCGCTGTCATTTCATCAAACATATCAAAACCGCTCATTTTGTATTCAACCAATGGGTCTCTCTGACCATAAGCCTGCAAGCCAATACCCTGACGAAGCTGATCCATATCATCAATATGATCCATCCACTTCTTATCAATTACCTTAAGTAAAATAACTCGTTCAATTTCTCTCAAAGCTTCTGCTTCCGGGAATTCTGCTTCTTTTGCTTCGTATAGTTTAACTGCTTCTTCTTTTAACTTATGTTTTAATTCATTCTTCTTTAAGTCTTTGACTGCTTCATATTTTATTTCTTTAATCGGCATAATTGGCAACAATAATGAATTCAATTCCTGAAGATCCCAATTTTCACTCAAGTTATCTTCTCCGATTACCATATCTACTGTATTTTCAACAATATCAGTAATCATCTTATAGATAACTTCACGCATACTCTCTCCGTTAAGAACACGTCTTCTTTCAGCATAAATAATCTCACGCTGATCATTCATAACCTGATCATATTCTAATAAATTCTTTCTAATACCGAAGTTATTTCCTTCTATCTTCATCTGTGCTTTTTCAATTGCACTTGACAACATCTTGTGTTCAATCTGTTCATTTTCAGGAACACCTAATGTGTTAAACATATCCATTAATCTTTCAGAACCAAATAGTCTCATTAAATCATCTTCTAATGAAATGTAGAATCTTGATTCACCTGGATCGCCCTGTCGACCTGCACGACCTCTTAACTGATTGTCAATACGTCTTGATTCGTGTCTTTCTGTACCAATAATCTTAAGACCACCTGCAGCCTTTGCTTCATCATCTAACTTAATATCTGTACCACGACCTGCCATGTTAGTTGCAATCGTTACAGCTTTATGTCTACCTGCTTCTGCTACAATTTCAGCTTCTAACTCGTGAAATTTAGCGTTAAGTACTTTATGTGGTATTCCTTCTTTTCTAAGAAGATTACTGATAATTTCTGATGTTTCAATTGTAATAGTACCAACAAGTACAGGTTGTCCAATGGCATATGCTGCCTTTACTTCCTCAACTACTGCATGGTACTTTTCTTTTTTAGTTTTGTAAACAGCATCATGCTTATCCTCTCTAATAACAGGTCTGTTAGTTGGGATTTCAATAACGTCCATTCCATAAATATCTCTAAATTCTTTTTCTTCTGTAAGTGCTGTACCTGTCATACCAGCTTTTTTTGCGTACTTATTAAAGAAATTCTGGAATGTAATATTAGCTAATGTCTTACTCTCACGTTTTACTTTTACATGCTCTTTAGCTTCAATAGCCTGATGTAAACCATCTGAGTATCTTCTACCCGGCATTATACGACCTGTAAACTCATCTACGATAAGTACCTGATCATCCTTCACTACATAATCCTGATCCTTAAACATAAGATTATGAGCTCTTAATGCCAAAATAATATTATGCTGGATTTCAAGATTTTCCGGATCTGCCAAATTCTCTATATTAAAGAACTTTTCAACCTTATGAACACCTTCTTCTGTAAGGTTAACAACTTTATCCTTTTCATTTACGATAAAGTCTCCTGTTTCTTCAATTTCTTCGCCCATAATTGCAGCCATTTTTGAAAACTCTGCACTGGCTTCTCCACGTTTTAACTGTCTAGCTAAAATATCACATGCCTCATACAACTTTGTAGATTTACCACTCTGTCCTGAAATGATAAGTGGAGTTCTAGCTTCATCAATTAATACAGAGTCAACTTCATCGATGATAGCATAGTTAAGATCTCTCATAACAAGTTGCTCTTTATAAATAACCATATTATCTCTAAGATAATCAAAGCCTAATTCATTATTTGTTACATATGTGATATCACATGCATATGCTTCTCTTCTTTCATCGTTATTCATTGAATTAAGAACAACACCGACTTTTAATCCAAGAAACTCGTGAATCTGCCCCATCCATTCAGCATCACGCTTTGCAAGGTAATCATTTACAGTAACAACATGTACACCTTTTCCTGAAAGTGCATTTAAATATGCCGGTAAAGTAGATACTAATGTTTTACCTTCACCAGTTCTCATTTCAGCAATACGTCCCTGATGTAAAATAACACCACCAATAAGCTGAACTCTATAATGTTCCATATTCAGCACTCTTTTACCAGCCTCACGAACTGTTGCATAAGCTTCTGGTAAAATGCTATCGAGACTTTCCCCATCTGCTACTCTCTTTTTAAACTCTTTTGTCTTATCTCTTAACTGTTCATCTGTAAGAGCCTGCATAGTTGGTCGTAAAGCTTCAATCTTATCAACGATTGGATAAACTAGCTTTAACTCTCTCTCACTATGAGTTCCAAATATCTTTTCTATGAATCCCATGTTATATACTCCTAATATACATATTTCTATAAGATTGCCTAATTTTTAAGCCTTGTATGATATTGTAACACTTTACCATTTCTAATTCAACTTAAATTAGTAAACTTGAGCAATGTATACAATTTATTTACATTTTGTTAACAGCAAATTATGATAAACACACTTTTTGAGTTTATCAAATTATCGCGGCGCTCATCGCAAAACTATGTAAACATAATTTTCTCCTCGTTGCTCGCGTAAAAAAGAGTTCTCACTCTACTGACATATCATCACTAAAGTGAGAACTCTACTATTTACTTAACGCTTAACACTCTGGTTCAATCAAACCGTATGTATTGCCTTTTCTCTTATATACAACACAAACCTCATCAGTTTCCGCATTTCTAAATACAAAGAAGTTGTGTCCTAACAATTCCATCTGAACACAAGCATCTTCTGGATACATTGGTTTAATTCCAAATTTCTTAGTACGAATAATTGATACTTCTTCATCATCTTCAAATTCTTTATCTACAAATTCCTGTTTGAAGTTTGATTCACCGTGCTTTTTATCTACAATCTTGTTTTTGTATTTCTTAAGCTGTCTTTCGATTACTTCTTCTACCAAATCAATTGAAACATACATATCGCTACTAACCTGTTCTGAACGAATAATATTTCCTTTCATTGGTATAGTTACTTCTATCTTCTGTCTTTCTTTTTCGACACTTAAAGTCACTATAACTTCTGTATCAGGAGTAAAATACTTTTCTAGTTTCCCCAACTTATCCTCAATAGCACTCTTTAAACCCTCAGTCACATCAATATTCTTTCCACTAATTGTATAACGCATGATGTCCAACTCCTTTATCGTTTATTACAATAATTACTTCCCAAGTAATATCGTATATTAATTATATCAAATAGTGTAATTTTTGCAATACTTTTCTTATTATATTTATATTTTTCCGTTATTTTTTATAATTTTTTAATTTTTTTACACAATTTCACAGTAATTCCTACTCATTTTTTGACGATAAAAAAGTCAATATGTTTTTTAGATTTTTTTTAGAAATTGACATTTTTTACGACTTTTACAAAACATTCGTTCTCTTTGGTATGAAGTTTTCCCCTACTTGTTCACATAACTTTTTGTGGATAATGTGGATAACTTGGTGTATAACTAGATTTTTTCATACTTTTTTTATTTTTTAATGTGGAAAACTTTTTTTGACATTTTGCAAGTACTTTTTCTATTTTTCTTCATATTTGTGCAAAATGCATAGTTAATATTTTGTCAAGCTTTTTCCCAATGTTTTAATTTTAATACAAGCTATTCTATCACTTATTATATACACTTTTTTCCCCTGTCCGCTTATTATTAAATTGAATAAATAAATTATTTTTTCAACCCATCTTATAGCCAAAATCATGGGGCTATGTGCTAAATCATAAATAGTTCTGAATAGATGTAATTGCATTTGCACCATCTGCTGCTGCAGTTATTATCTGTCGTAATGCTTTTGTTCTGACATCTCCTATTGCCCAAAAACCTTCTTTACTGGTTTTACAATCTTCTCCTGCAATTATCCACCCGTTTTTATCTACCTCTACAAGTTTTTCCACAATATCATTATTTGGTGTCATGCCAATAGCCACAAATACACCATCTGTCATTATTACCTTTTGCTCATTGGTTTTAACATTCTTAATACTAATACTTTCAACTTGAGCCTCTCCATTTATTTTTTCTACTACACTATCCCAGACTACCTCAATATTATCTTTACCTAGTAATGTATCCTGTAACATCTTTGCTGCCCTTAATTCGTCTCTTCTATGAACTAAATATACCTTTTTACACATTCTGGATAGGAATATGGCGTCTTCCACCGCCACGTCGCCACCACCAACTACTACAGTTGTTTTATCCTTAAAAAATGCCCCATCACATGTTGCACAGTATGACACGCCCATTCCTGTCAGTTCTTCTTCTCCTGGTACGTTAAGCTTCCTGTGACTGGCCCCTGTTGATATAATTACACTTCTTGCTTCATAAGTCTTTTCTTCCGTAATTATTTCTTTAATTTTGCCCTTATCAACAATGTCTACCACATCAGCTTCAATAATATCTACACCTAATTCTTTTGCATGTTCCTGAAATTTATTTCCTAAATCAAATCCACTAATACCTTTTAAGCCAGGATAATTATCCACTTCATAGGTGTTTAGAACTTGTCCACCACCCATATAGCTCTTTTCAATGACTAACACGTTTAACATGGCTCTTTTGGCATAAATAGCTGCTGTAAGTCCTGCCGGACCTGCTCCCACAATAATCACATCATACATATTCTTTCTCTCCTATCAAAAAAATCTTCCTATATTGTTAACGTTACTTTGATGATTTATACTAAGAATCATTATACATCATATATAATGTTAACATATAGAAAGATTTTTTTCTGTAACTATATTACAATAACTTGAGAAACACGCTTTGCGTATTCCTCAAGTTATCGTTTCTTTTAGTGTTACTTTGATAAGTCATAATTATTAGCAAATCATAACCTACTCAAAGTCTCTTAATATTAAATTATTTTAATTTCCAAATATCATTATTGTACTGCTCAATAGTTCTGTCTGATGAGAAGAATCCTGCTTTAGCAATATTTACTAACATCTTCTTACTCCAGCTTTCAGTATCACATGAGTCTTTAATAATCTGGTCTTTTGTCTTGATGTAATCTTTAATATCAAGTAATGTCATAAACCAGTCTTTGTTAATTAATTCGTTCTGTAATCTTACAAGATTTTCTTTTTCACCGATTAGTAATAATTCTCTGCTTGTGATGAAATCTACTAATTTGTGTATTAACTCGTCATTTTCGAAGTAATCTTTTGATACATAATCAGCATTTTTGTAATGATCAATAACAGTCTGGCTTCTTTCACCAAAAATGTAGATGTTATCATCACCAACTAACTGATGAATTTCAACGTTGGCTCCATCTTCTGTTCCAAGTGTAACAGCACCGTTTAACATAAATTTCATGTTACCAGTTCCTGAAGCTTCTTTTGATGCTAAAGAAATCTGTTCTGAAATATCACATGCTGGAATTAATTTAGCAGCTTTTGTTACATTGTAGTTTTCCACCATAACAACCTTTAAGTATGGGCTTACTTCTGGATCGTTGTTGATTAATTCCTGTAAGCAGATAATTAAGTGAATAATATCTTTTGCAATTGTATAAGCTGGTGCAGCTTTTGCTCCAAAGATCATTGTAATTGGTCTAACTGGTTTGTTTCCTGCTTTAATATCTAAGTATTTGTAAATAATGTATAAAGCATTCATCTGCTGACGTTTGTACTCATGTAAACGTTTAATCTGAATATCAAATACTGCATTTTCATCAACTTCGATACCCTGAGTATCCATTAAGTATTTCTTAAGAGCAATCTTGTTGTTTTTCTTAATTGAAACTAACTTTTCTAAAACTGCCTTGTCATCTTTGAATTTCAATAAATCTTCTAATTTACTTGCATCTTTCTTCCATTCA
>CAYOMP010000118.1:0-8731 GCA_964405075.1 uncultured Lachnospiraceae bacterium | reverse complement strand
TTTTCCTCCCTGTTTCTCACTGCAATAAAGATTCCGTCCCGATTGTTTTGAACGTGTTTACGAACAGCCGCAGGAATGGAACATCCCCAAAAATCAACTGCGAAACAATCATAATCAATGCCAAAATCCCCACTACAATACAGAAAATCAACAACAACCTGAAAATCAAATCCTGATGATGCCGCAGTGTTTTTTTGATGCGCGTCAGGATGCTGTCCTTCTTCAGCGGCACCGAAGCCATTTTCAAATCTTTATACAAATCTGTAAAACGATGATAACCGCCCTTCCAAGACCTGTTTTCCAACAGTTTATAACTGGTTGCTTTGCTGACCTTCCCGTTTTTTCCAGTGCTGATTTCCCCTAATAAAGGAAATATCTTCTGTGCGCATAAGGTTGCACATTCTCTTTCTGTTACCGTTTCCGAAAACTGCGTCAAATCGATGCAATACCCCAGATAAACATTTTTATCTTTTGAAATATTGATTTATTAGTAAATCATATTGTGGTATAAAATGACCTTCGTGCTTTGTGTAGCAGTTTGATGCCTTCGCCTGTAAAAGTTACTCTTTATCTACAAAATAGGCAATGCTTTTGTGAATGGCACGATCCTCATTTGGAAGAAAATAATAATCTTTATAGTTAGAGTAAAAGTATTTTAACTCTTCATTACATACCTTTACTTTGAATTTGCCTCGATGATTATTACCAGTGAAATAATAGTCACCATATCCGCTGGAAACACGTTTTGGTATAGGAAAATCTAACTTTAGGTCTACAACAAATTCAAAATTCATTTCTCCATTTGAATCAGAATATGGTGCGATATTATAGCCTGTAACTTCAAATAGACCATTAAATAGGGCAGAGTAATGGAGTATTGGCAATATATGAAGTAAACCACATAAATCGTCGCTATTATGGAGTAGCAGCAATTGTTTAGCTTCTTCATTAGGATTCTTAATGTGGTCAAAATAAACAGAAATTAATTCTCCACCTGTGAATTTATCTTCTCTATAAATCTCAAGGAATTGTTCTATGCTTTTTTGCTTGAGATTTTCAAGTTTGAGGATATTACGATAAGGTGAAATTAATTTGTACAAATCAAGACTATTTTTCTCATTAAGATTGTGGGAAATATTA
The DNA here is from genome assembly GCA_964405075.1 of uncultured Lachnospiraceae bacterium. GTDB lineage: Bacteria > Bacillota > Clostridia > Lachnospirales > Lachnospiraceae > CAYOMP01. Next base: position 7,591 of record CAYOMP010000118.1, on the reverse strand, counting down.
TATAATTTTGCTTTTTGTGCAAGATATGGAATATCAAAGCCATTACCATTATATGTTAGTAAATAGTTATAGTTATTGCTGAATTCAAAAAATCCTTTGATTATTTCGGGTTCATCATCAGCAGTATCGGCAAACCATTGGCAAATATAACAATTATCATCTTTAAAGTACATATAGCCTATTAAGTAGCAAAAAGTATTTTTGGCTGAAAAACCTGTAGTTTCTATATCAAAAAGTAAAACATCCTCTATTGATATCTTGAAACTGTCAAATAATAGACGCTGTAAGGAATTATATTTGTCTTTGTCAATTTTTATTGTAAAGTTTTTTACATACATAATGTGACCTCCAAGTGTCAATATAATGCTAAAAAGCTCATAACAATATAATATTAACTTTTATATTGTAGATTTGCAAGTTGAAAAAGAAGAATAAATGACATAATTTATTGAAATTTAATGATAAATAAGGTACACTAAAGTGTGTTACAAATATAACAAAGGGAAAGAAAGGTTGGGAAAAATGACATCTTTTACATTTAAAGGCGGAGTACATCCGCATGATGGAAAGGATTTATCAAAGGATAAGCCAATGAAGGCAATACTTCCTGGCGAGTCGAAGGAAATGGTATATCCTTTAGCCCAGCACATTGGTGCACCAGCTGCTCCAATAGTTGCAAAAGGTGACAGAGTATTAAAAGGACAGTTAATTGCAGAAGCAACAGGATTTGTATCTGCTAATGTTCATTCCTCAGTTTCGGGTACAGTTAAGATTATTGAAACTAGACTTACTTCAACTGGGAATAAGGCTATGTCCATTGTCATTGAAAATGATGGGTTGTATGAAGAGGTAGAATATGAAAAAGCTACTGATTTAGAAAAAATTACTAAAGAAGATATTAGGAACGCGGTAAAAAAAGCGGGCATTATTGGTATGGGTGGAGCAGGATTTCCTACTCATGTTAAGCTTACACCAAAGGACGACAAGGCTATTGATTATGTTATCGTTAATGGTGCAGAGTGTGAACCATATCTTACATCAGACTATAGAAGAATGATTGAGGAGCCTGAAAAAATAGTTGAAGGTTTAAAAATCATGCTTAAGCTTTTTGAAAATGCTAAAGGTGTTATTGCTATTGAAGATAATAAGCCGGATTGTATTGAAAAGTTTAGGGAATTAGTAAAAAACGAAGATAGATTAGAAGTTGCTGCACTTCAGACTAAGTATCCACAGGGTGCTGAAAGAATGCTTATCTACGCAGTTACTAATAGAAAAACTAACTCATCAATGTTGCCGGCTGACGTAGGATGTGTAGTAGACAATGTTGATACAGTATGTGCCATATATTCAGCTGTAGCAGAAGGAAAGCCATTAATGGAAAGAATAGTTACAGTTACTGGTGATGCGATTAATGATCCGATTAACTTAATTGTTCCTACAGGAACGAATTATAACGATTTAATAGAAGAAGCAGGTGGATTTAAGACTGAACCTGAAAAGATTATATCAGGTGGTCCTATGATGGGCTTTGCTTTGTATGATTTAAATGTTCCTGTTACAAAATCTTCGTCAGCGTTGTTATGTATGACAAAGGATGAAGTAGCAGAATATGAACCTACTGCATGTATCAATTGTGGTAAGTGTGTAGAAGTATGTCCTGGTGGAGTTATTCCTTCAAGACTTGCTGATTTTGCACAAAGAGGCAATGAAGAAATGTTCTTAAAATATAATGGAATGGAATGCTGTGCTTGTGGATGTTGTAGCTATATTTGTCCAGCAAAGAGACAGTTAACTCAGTCTATTAAGACAATGAGAGCAATGGTTCTTGCTAATAGAAAGAAGAAATAGGGGGAAAAGTGGAATGAATGTATCATCATCACCTCATATTAGGGCGAAAAAGATTACAACAAATAATATTATGATGTTAGTATTCCTTGCGTTGATGCCAGCCACAATTTTTGGCGTATTCAATTTTGGATTACATGCATTATTAGTTGTTTTAACAAGTATTATTACTTGTGTTGCAACAGAGTATATATATGAAAAATTAATGAAAAAGAAAATAACTATCTCAGACATGAGTGCAGCAGTAACAGGCTTGTTACTTGCACTTAACTTGCCATCTGAAGTTCCATTATGGATTCCGGTTATTGGTGGTGTTTTTGCTATTTTAGTTGTTAAACAGCTATTTGGCGGTTTGGGACAGAACTTCATGAACCCAGCTCTTGGAGCCAGATGCTTCTTACTTATTTCATTTGCAGGTAGAATGACAACATTTACATATGATGGAATAACAGGAGCAACACCACTTGCTATTTTAAAAAGTGGTGGTAGTGTAAATACTTGGGATATGTTTTTAGGAACTACATCAGGTACAATTGGTGAAACATCAGTGATTGCACTTATGATTGGTGCTATTTTCTTACTTGCAACAAATGTTATTTCAATTGTTATTCCTGGAACATATATTGTTACATTCCTAATTTTTATAGCAATTTTTGGCGGACATGGATTAGATCCTAACTTTTTAGTTGCACACCTTTGTGGTGGTGGTCTCATGCTTGGTGCATGGTTTATGGCTACTGATTATGTAACATCACCTATTACACCTAAAGGAAGAGTAATATTTGGTATTATCTTAGGTATATTGACAGGTGTATTCAGAATATTTGGTGGTTCAGCAGAAGGTGTGTCATATGCAATTATCTTCTCGAATCTTTTAGTTCCATTAATTGAAAGATTTACTATTCCTAAGCATTTTGGAGAGGGGGCAAACAAGAATGAAAAATAGTATTATTAAGGATGCCCTAATGTTAACTGTAATTACGCTTGTTGCAGGATTATTATTAGGATTAGTCTATGAGATTACAAAAGAACCAATCGCGGCTTCTAAGGCAAAGGCAAAGCAGGAGTCATATATGGCTGTATTTACAGATGCATCAGAGTTTGTAAATGATGAAAATGTAGATTTAACAACAAGTGCTGATGTGCTTAGTGCAGCAGGATTAACTGGTGAAACAATTGACGAAGTTATGATGGCTGTTGATTCTACTGGAAATGCATTAGGCTATGTAATTAGTGTTACAACTAATGAAGGATACGGCGGAAATATTACATTAGCTCTTGGAATTCAGAATGATGGAAAACTTAATGGTGTAGAAATATTAAGTATTAGTGAAACTGCTGGTCTTGGTATGAAAGCAACAGATGAAGAATTTAAAAATCAGTATGCAGGCAAAAATGTAGAAAGTTTTGCATATACAAAAACAGGAGCAACAGCTGATAATGAAATCGATGCAATCAGTGGAGCTACTATTACAACAAATGCAGTTACAAACGCTGTAAATGCTGGTTTGGTATATTTTAAAAGTATTGTTGGGGGAGGTAAATAATAATGAATAGCGCAAAAGAAAGATTATTTAACGGAATTATTAAAGAGAACCCTACATTTGTACTTATGTTAGGTATGTGTCCTACATTAGCTGTTACAACATTAGCTGTTAACGGATTAGGAATGGGATTAACTACAACAGTAGTTTTAACTATGTCTAATATGCTTATTTCTATGTTGAGAAATGTTATTCCAGATAAGGTTCGTATGCCGGCGTTTATTGTTATTGTAGCGTCTTTTGTTACAATCGTGCAGTTTCTTTTAGAGGGATATATTCCTTCGTTGTATGATTCACTTGGAATATACATTCCACTTATTGTTGTTAACTGTATTATTTTAGGTCGTGCAGAAAGCTATGCTTCTAAGAATCCAGTATTTCCATCAATCTTTGATGGTATTGGTATGGGTCTTGGTTTTACTGTAGGTCTTACAGCAATTGGTGCAGTAAGAGAGTTAATTGGTGCCGGAACTATATTTAACTTACAAGTTATGCCAAGTGCATATGAACCAATTACAATTTTTATTTTGGCACCAGGTGCGTTCTTTGTATTGGCTATGCTTACAGCAGCACAAAACAAAGTTAAAATTAATAATGCGAAAAAAGGAAAAGAAGTTGTTCAGGCAGCTGGTTGTGGTGAAGGTGGATGTGCCTCATGTTCAAACAGCAGTTGTGGAATGGGTTCTGCTCCAAGCGAAGACAATAAATAGGAGGATGGACATAAATGAAAGAATTATTATTAATCGCTATAGGCTCAGCTTTAGTTAACAATGTAGTATTGAGTCAGTTTTTAGGCTTGTGTCCATTCTTGGGAGTTTCTAAAAAGGTAGAAACTGCAACAGGTATGGGTGCAGCAGTTATTTTTGTATTAACAATATCTTCTGCTTTTACAGGAGTTATTTACAAATTTGTATTAGCGCCATTTGGTATTGAATATTTACAGACTATAGTATTTATCCTTGTTATTGCGGCATTAGTTCAGTTTGTGGAAATGTTTTTAAAGAAAACTAGTCCATCACTATATAGTGCATTGGGTGTATACCTTCCTTTAATTACAACAAACTGTGCAGTACTTGGTGTTGCACTTACTAATGTTCAGAAGGACTACGGTATTTTAACAGGTATAGTAAATGGTTTTGCAACAGCTGTAGGTTTTACAATCGCAATTGTAATTATGGCTGGTATTAGAGAAAAAATCGAATATAATGATGTGTCACCTGCATTTAAGGGTTCTCCAATAGTTCTTATAACAGCAGGATTAATGGCAATTGCATTCTTTGGATTTTCAGGATTAATATAGGAGGAGAAAAATGAGTATAATGGCAATTGTAATGGCAACAGTAGTTGTCGGAATAACAGGCTTGCTAATTGGTCTTTTCCTAGGAGTATCAGGGGAAAAGTTCAAAGTAGAAGTTGATGAAAAAGAATTAAAGGTAAGAGCAGAATTACCTGGAAATAACTGTGGTGGTTGTGGATACGCAGGTTGTGATGGCTTAGCAAAAGCTATTGCCTGTGGTGAAGCACCAGTTAATGGATGTCCTGTAGGTGGAGCACCAGTCGCTGATAAAATTAGTGAGATTATGGGTGTTGAAGCTGGCGAAAGTGTTAAAAATGTTGCTTTCGTTAAATGTGCAGGAACTTGTGATAAAGCTAACAACTTGTATGATTATACAGGTGTAGAAGATTGTAAAATGGCTTCATATATGCAGACAGGTGGACCTAAAGGCTGTGATTATGGATGTATGGGCTTTGGTTCATGTGTTAAGGTATGTGAATTTGATGCTATTCACATTGTTGATGGAATTGCAGTAGTAGATAAGGAAAAATGTATGGCATGTGGTAAATGTGTTGCTGAATGTCCTAAGAATCTTATTGAAATAGTACCTTATGATGCAAAACATCTTGTACAGTGTAGTTCAAAAGACAAAGGTAAAGATGTAATGAAAGCGTGTTCGGTTGGATGTATCGGATGTAAGATGTGTGAAAAACAGTGTGAATTCGATGCAATTACTGTAGTAGATAACGTTGCTCATATTGATACTACTAAATGTACACAATGTGGCAAATGTGCTGAAAAATGTCCTAAGAAAATTATTTTATAATTTGACGAAAAACATTCGTGACTTTAGTTATGAGGTTAATTTGAAAATAATTAATTAATTTGACATTACGAGAAGATGGAATTACTATGAAAAAAGAGATTATGGAAAAGTTGACACCTGTTACAGAAGAGGAGAAAAAGCTCTTAGGAAACGGGGATAGCAAAGTGAATAAAGATATATATACTACTGGCAAAGATTTTACTATTGACAGTAGTAAGATGCTAGAGAAGGGGAGACTTATTGATATAAGGACTCACACTCGTTTTGCGGCTTTTCCGGATCATAAACATAACTATATTGAAATAATGTATATGTGTTCAGGAAAAACTGTTCATATAGTTAATAAAACAATCAAAATTGTGTTAGAAGAGGGTGATTTGTTATTCTTGAATCAGTTCTCTTCACACGAAATTCTCCCGGCGGGAGAAAAAGATATAGGAATTAACTTTATAATTCTGCCAGAATTTTTTGATGAAGTATTACCAATGCTTAGTAAGAATAATGCTATTAGTGGATTTATTGTAGATACATTAAGAAAGAGTAATAGCGAGGCCAGTTATTTGCACTATAAAGTGGCAGATATTTTACCAATACAGAACCTGTTAGAAAATTTGGTTTGGAGTCTATTAAATAAGCAGCATAATCACAGACAACTTGATCAGACAACCATGGGATTATTGTTTATGCAATTAGTAAACTATACAGAGCGAATTGAACATAACGAAGCCGAGGGTAAGAATAATACAATTATTTTAAAAACTTTAAAATATATTGAAGAAAACTATAAGGATGCTAATTTAACATATTTAGCTGGTGAATTGAATCATTCGGTTTCAAATTTGAGCAAGATAATTAAATCTGAAACAGGCAAAACATTTAAAGAGTTATTACAGGAAAAACGATTAAATCAGGCTAAACATTTATTACTTACAACAGAAATTCCTATAACTGATATTATATATAGGGTTGGTTATGACAACACTAGTTATTTTCATAGAAAATTTAAGGAAAAGTTTAATTGCAGTCCCAAAAAGTATCGTGATGAAGGAAAATAAGGACGTAAAAATATAAAAATAAAGTCCTTGTATATAAAAAGTGGTTTGTATATAATTTATATATAAACCACTTTTTGTTATGTTTAAATGTACAAAAGAACCATTAATTATGCTTTGGTAGTACAGATTATTGTGCAAAAAGTGCAAGATATAATAATAGTTTCTAGGGTTTAAAAGTATTTGTTATTTGAAAAATGAATTTTGGGTTTAATTATGTGAGGTTTGTTTTGAAACAATAGTTAACCTGATATGAGCATAATTTTGTATCAAATAATAAATGCTTTGCAAGAAGGTGTATGGATTCGTATATATGAGATGTCAGGCGAGTTAATGGGAATGTGGCATTAAGTCTTATGAACGAGTCTTGAAAAAAGAAAGGTGGATATAGAAAATGTATGATGTAAAAAAAGGTTATGAATTAGCAAAAGAATATTACGCACAGTATGGAATTGATGTAGATAAGGCAATCGAAATTGCAAACTCAACTCCAATTTCTATGCATTGTTGGCAAGGTGATGACGTAGCAGGATGCGAAAAGAAAGAAGACAGTGCTTTAACAGGTGGAATTCAGGCAACAGGTAATTATCCTGGAAAAGCCAGAACTGCAGATGAGTTAAGAGCTGATATTGAAATGGCTATGAAATTCATTCCTGGTGAATTAAAAGTTAACTTACATGCTAACTATCAGGAGGCAGACACATTTGTTGATAGAAATGAAATTGAACCAAAACATTTTGAAAAATGGGCTGATTGGGCTGTAGAAAAAGGCATAGGTCTTGATTTTAATCCAACATATTTTTCTCATCCAAAGAGTGATAATGGAACATTATCAGCTGCAGATGAAGAGGTTAGAAAATTCTGGATTGAGCATGGTATTCGTTCACGTCGTATTGGTCAGTATTTTTATGAAAGAACTGGTAAACCATGTGTAATCAATCACTGGACTCCAGATGGAGATAAAGAAGTACCAGTAGATACTCTTGCTCCTAGAATAAGATTAAAAGACAGCTATGACCAGATTTTTGAGGCTACAAAAGATGTTGAA
>CAYOMP010000117.1:0-8735 GCA_964405075.1 uncultured Lachnospiraceae bacterium | reverse complement strand
TCTTTCTAACTTTTTTTAATAAATTCAGTTCTGCATTTAGGACAAGTTATTGCTATTTTTCCTTTTCCTCGAGGAATTCTGATTTTTTGTTTACAACTAGGGCATTTATAAATATGATGTGTTTTTCTATCCATCATCATGCTCTTTTGCTTTCTATAATTTCTAGTAATTCCACTGGTCATTTGCAAAAACTTGTTGTTCTCTTCATATCTTTTATTAAAGTTTCTAGAAAACATTCTAACATAAATAATTATCAATAAAATAACAGATATCATATCAAGCCAGTTAAGTCGCGTAATCATAGCCAATATCATACATACAACTGATACCCCTAATAGAAACTTTGACAACTGGTCAACACCATATCTACCATACATCATTCTTTGTAACTTTTCTCGCATATAGACCTACCTTTCTATTAACTTAATCAAGTTAACGTAAGTTAAAATAAGTATTATGAGTGAAATCATAATACTTATTTTAGGTAGTGTCAACGAATTCAAAAACTAATTCAAAAACATTTCACAATTTTAATATCCAAATGTACCAGCCAAAGATTCATCATCCTCTATCCAGTCCTGTACATTAATTTTTCTATAATTATCTTTGTCGTCTCGTACAAAAACAATATCAATTCCGGCATTAATTACCATTCTTTTACACATAGAACAACAACAGGCATTCTTAACATATTCACCAGTTTCAACTTCTTTTCCTGATAAATATAATGTACTACCTATCATTTTGTCTCTGGGTGCACTAATAATTGCATTAGCTTCTGCATGAACACTTCGGCATAATTCATAACGCTCTCCTCTAGGTACATTTAATTTCTGTCTAACACATTCACCTAAATCAGAGCAATTCTTTCTGCCTCTTGGAGCACCTACATATCCTGTAGATATTACTTCATCATTCTTTACAATAACAGCTCCAAAATTTCTTCTAAGACAAGTTCCTCTTTGTGATACTACTTCTGACAAATCCAGATAATAATTTATTTTATCTCTACGTTCCATACATTACCTCCTGCCTTATGCAAACATATCATTTGCATATCTAACAGAACCCATTGCATCCTTTGAATAGAAGTCGGCACCTATCATATCTGCATATGTCTGTGTTAATACTGCTCCACCAACCATTACTTTACAGTCTGGAAGTGCTTCTTTTAACTGTTTTATAGTAATTTCCATATTGGCAACTGTTGTTGTCATTAATGCACTCAATCCCACTAATTTAACATTATTTTCCACAGCTGTTTTAACTACTAGTTCCGGATCAACATCTTTACCCAAATCAATAACGTCAAAACCATAGTTTTCTAACAATACCTTTACTATGTTTTTGCCTATGTCGTGAATATCACCTTTAACCGTGGCTAAAACGATTGTGCCTTTAGTTTCAGCTGTTGCTCCACTTTGTGACAGCTTCTCTTTAATAGCATCAAAACCTCTAGTAGCAGCTTCAGCACTCATTAATAACTGTGGTAAGAAAATCGTTTTCTTTTCAAATCCCTGACCTACAACATCAAGTGCAGGAATTAAATCTTCATCTATTAATTGTAATGCTTCTTTGGTTTCTAACATTTCCTTGGCTGCTTCATATGCACTTTCTCCAAGACCTCTAACTACCGCATCATATAATGTTACTTTCTCATCTGACTTCTTTGTAGCAACTTTAGCGCTATTATCTACATTAGAATATTTTGCTACATATTCCGTACACTGTTCATCACTTGCATTCAAAGCGCAGAACGAGTAATATGCTTTCATCATAGCATCACTGCCTGGATTTATAATTCCACAACTCAAGCCATTATGCATTGCTAATGTAAAAAATGCCGTATTGATATTTTCCCTTTGTGGTAAACCAAAAGAAATATTCGATACACCAAGAACTGTATGAATTCCCATTACATTTCTAATGTGATTTAATGCATCTAATGTTGTTTTGGCATTCTCCTGACCAGTACTAATTGTCATAGCTAATGGATCAATTACCAAATCTTTTTTCTTTATTCCATATTTAGCAGCCTCCGCTACTATCTTTTCAGCTATTTCTACTCTTCCCTCTACAGTTTCTGGAATTCCCCCCTCATCTAGTGTTAGGCAGACTACCATTCCACCATACTTTGCAACTAAAGGAAATACAGCATCCATAGATTCCTTTTTACCATTAACTGAGTTAATTAAAGGTTTACCATTATATAATCTCATAGCTCTTTCCATAGCTGCAATATCTGATGTATCAATCTGTAATGGCAAGTCAATAATGCCTTGAATTCCGCATATTGTTTTTTCCATCATTGCTACTTCATCTATTTCTGGTAGACCTACGTTTACATCAAGAATGTGTGCACCATTGTCCGCCTGTGCTAATGCTTCTTTTAATATGTATTCCAAATCATCTTCTCTTAATGCCTGTTTGAATCTAGATTTACCTGTAGGATTAATTCTTTCACCAATCACCTTTGGTTTATTATTCAATTCTACTGTATGAGTATATGAAGAAATTACAGATAAATTCTTATCTGTTACTTTCATTGGTTCAATATTTTTACATTCCTTAACCATTGCTGCTAAATGCGCAGGAGATGTTCCACAACAACCGCCTAAGATACTTGCCCCCATTGTTGCAATTTCTTTCATCATTCTTGCAAAATCATCCGGTTTAACATTAAATGTAGTCTTGCCATTAACTACAACAGGTAATCCTGCATTTGGATTAACTACCAATGGTGTTGACGATACTCTATGAATTTCAGGAATAAATTTCATTAACTCAGCAGGTCCTAAACCACAGTTAAAGCCGATAGCATCTACCCTTAAGCCTTCTAACATTGCTACAGCAGCTGCAATATCTGCTCCTGTTAAAAGCTTGGCAGTTTCATCAAAAATCATTGTTACAACAATTGGCAGACTGGTATTTTCTTTTGCCGCAAGTACTGCCGCCTTGATTTCATATGTATCATTCATAGTTTCAATCAAAACTAAATCTGCACCAGCTTCTTCACCAGCAATACACATTGTTTTAAATGCTTCATAAGCATCTTCAAAGTCCAAATCTCCCAACGGCTTTAATAATTTTCCTAAAGAACCAATATCTAAAGCAACACAAGCATCTTTGCCTGTTTCTTCAATAGCTTGTTTTGCTATTGAAATACCTTTTTTTACTACCTGTTCACATGTATATTCAGCATTGTTTAATTTGAAAGGACTGGCTCCAAATGTATTTGCCTTGATTAACTGACATCCTGCATTCAAATAATCTTTATGAATATTCTTAATGGTTTCTTCATGAGAAAAATTCCATAATTCTGGAATTTCTCCAGGTATTAAACCATTTTCCTGAAGTATTGTTCCCATTGCTCCATCAAATATGAGCATTTCTTTTCCTAGGCGTTCTCTAAAATTCATATTTCCTCCATTATTAACCCTTATTAATATTTATCCTCTATATTCACAATCCACTTTATTACATCCTGTACATTTTTCCCTGTGGCAATTACTCTTTTCCTCTGTAGACATTCCAATAATTGCCGTTACACTTTTAGAAGGAACCATCAGTAATGTATCTGTTAGAGAAATTCCTATCCTCTTGCTACATTCTAACATATCAAATATGTCTTTTTGATGCTCTAAAGGGAAATCTCCATAACCCGGACTAAATCGTGGTCTTAAATACAATTGCTCTGTTAATGCTAATTCTCTAATCTCTTCCTCTACATCATCACAAAAAGACTCTATCAATGCTGCACCTGCTGCTTGTAAAATGGCTGCCTTTGCCATATTAGATACTGAATAACGTTTAATCAGTATATCTGCACTATTCCCAAGAGTTGCTGCCATAATTGCTACCTTGTCACAGCCCCGAAGATTCCTAGCCAGATTTTTACTAGTGGTTTTCAACTTTCCTATAGTTATCTGTCCATCATTTATACTACAGTCAAATATTCTATAAATACTTTTTGGTGATACACTGGATTTTAGCTGGTTAGCTGTTTCCAGAATAAGATTCTCTAAATCTTCATTTACTTCTTGTCCCTTATATCCCAAATATCTATATGTTTCTTTTAAATTCAATTCCATTGTGTTTCCCCAAATTATCTGATAATATTGCCATTTCCCTTCTGCTGTTGTATTTCAACCAAATCAGCCAACGTCATATTATCAACAACATCACTAACTGCCTTAGTAATCCTTTCCCACACAACAAGAGTTGCGCAAGTATCCTTTCTGCTACACTCATTCACATCACCTTCTAAGCAGGTTACAGGTACTAGTTCACCTTCAGTAAGTCTTAAAATCATACCCACTGTATATTCCTCAGGGTTTTTCGCTAACTTATATCCACCTGTTGCACCTCTTGTACTTTTTACAAATCCAGCACGACCTAAAATAGTGATAATCTGCTCAAGGTATTTATCAGATAGCTCCTGTCTTTCGGCAATCTCTCTAACCTTTACATATTCATCATCAGCATTAATGGCCAAATCTATCATTAATCTTAATGCATATCTACCTTTTGTTGAAATTTTCATACCTTTATCCTCTCATTCTCAATTCTGAGTTTTCCTATTAGGATTATACTAATTTCATATTTGTTTTTCAATATTAACGTCGAAATTGTTTCTTTATATCTCATAAAAAGCACAGAAGAAAAATCTTCTGTGCTTAATAATCACTATTTACTATCGTTTTCAACCGCTTCACTTGCATTCAAGGCATCCTTCGCATCTTTTCTATCACGAAGCTTATGTCCACAAAATACTGCTAAAACTATAACTGCCATAAGAACTATCATCTTAATTGCAGTAGTTAAAAATGTACTTAAAAATACCATATTTACCGCCTCCTAATAACCGCATTCTACATCTTAGTTTGATACTATCACATAGTTTTTTCCATTTCAATAGAATGTATTCCTTTTGTTTTTTTCTTAATAAAATTTAAAATTTTATTATAAATCCATTCTCATTTGAGATTCATCTTCAACAATCACATCATCAATTAAATTATTTCCATCTGCTGCCGTAGTTGCTAAAGTATCACATTTTTCATTCATTGCATGGCCTGCGTGGCCCTTTACCCAGATAAAACTTACATTATGAGGTTCTTTAGCCTTTAATAAGCGTTTCCACAAATCTACATTCTTAACAGGCTCATTCTTTCCACGCTTCCATCCTTTTTTAATCCATCCGTCTATCCACTTTTGATTAAATGCATCAACTACATATTTAGAATCCGAATACAACTCAATATCACATGGTCTGTTAAGTGCTTCCAATCCGGCTATTACCGCCATTAATTCCATTCGATTATTTGTAGTTTTTTTATAGCCGCAAGATAATTCCTTAGTATGAATAATCCCCTTACTATCCTCATAAACTAACACTGTTCCATATCCTCCAGGTCCATCAGGATTACCTCTGGCTGCTCCATCTGTATATATTTTTACCTTCATTATACTGTCCTCCAGCTATTACTTTCAATAAATTCTCTTGCCATTTCATTAGCACTGTCAATTATCCTCTTATCATATCCCATTATTCCTAATAATTTAATAGCATTTCTGCTGACTGCCCGCCCTTTATTTAATTTGTAATTAAATATTACATCATCATTTGATACTTCCTCTGTAAAATGATAATTTGCATATTTCTTTTCCAAAATATGTGTCAACTCAATATCATGAGTGGCAGCAAATGTCAAAATATTTTCTTCACTCATATCCTTCAATATCTGTGCTGATGCTGCGATTCTCTCAACAGTATTGGTTCCTCTTAGCACTTCATCTACAAAACATAATACACATGGCAGATTCTCTTTCTTGCCAGCATCTATTATTCTCTTTAATGATTTAATCTCTACAATATAATAACTTTCATTATCTAAAATACTGTCACTTAACGCCATAGATGAATATGTTCTAAAATAAGCACTTCGATATTTACTGGCTGTTACCATATTAATTGTTTGTGCCAATATACTGTTAATAGCAATTGTTTTTAAAAATGTTGATTTGCCAGAGGCATTTGAGCCTGTTATTAATACACATTTTTCTTCCTTAATATTGTTTGTTACAGGATTATCGATTAGTGGATGATAAACATCCTCTACTTCCATAAAAGGATTATCTTTCTTCTCTAATATTGGATAAGACCACTTACCAACCTGTTCACGATAACTTGCTATAGCAATGGCAGCCTCCACTTCTCCCAGTGCATCAAATAATTTATCAATTTCTTCAACATTTTCACTTACTGTATCCACTATATCATTAAACTTAATTAAGTCTATATGAAAAATCATTCTTAAATAGTCAAGCACAGTATCTATTAATGCACCTTCTATTGAACTTGTATTCTGTCCCGCCTTTAACCATTTAGCTCCCCTTTTCACCTTAGCCAAGCTTTTGTTAACATTTCTAATAACTTCCTGACACTCTGCTAAAAGTTCATCATCTATACACAAAAAAAACTCCGCACACTTTAGCAATCTCACTATATAAATGACCGACATAAAATATGGCTCAATCTCTCTTTTCCTTTTTAGATAGTTACTTACATTTGCAACAAAAGCTACCAAAATCAACACTATCCCAAGCTGAGGGGCAACAAATAACATTATAATAGCAACTATGGCAAATATTGCACTTGCATAATGAAACATGTTATTGTCTTTTTTTAACTCTGAGAGACTGTGCACATACTGATTAATTGATAAGCCTACGGGTCTTCCAATTTTCCCAAATATTATTTGGAGTTTTAACCTGAATTCTTCATTATCAGCTATATAATCAATTAATTTTCGTCTTTTATTCAAAATCTTATCATCAAACTTAGGTGTTCTAAGCATATAATATAGATATTCATCTCCCAAGGATGAGTTAGAATTATTAATTTTGGCATATATTCTATCCATATCTAAATCATGCCAAGTAATATCATCTATATAAAACTCTTCATTATACTTCTTATACTCAAAATATCCTGCAATACTTTCTAATTTGTCAAAAGTATATTCTCTATTAGGAACCTTTCCCCATTCTCTTTTCATTTTTGAAATAAAAAGGGTCTTATTCTTTTTATCCATATATTTCATATAGAAAAACAGTAATATTATTCCACCGATAATCAATCCTACATATTGTGTTGCATTGTCCATACTTGTCCGTCCTCTCGTATTCCTATAATTCTATTTTGATATTTCTGTAATAATTCATTATGATTGATTCTTTCGAATATAGAATAGTCATCCCAAAAATGCATTGGAAAAATATTGGCAGCATTAATTTTTTCACAAAAATATTCGATGCCAAGCATTGCATTACCACCCTGCCTCACATCAACGGGAACAAAGGCTATATCAACTATTTCACACATATCTGCCAATGTATCAATCTGTTTCTTGTAAGTACATTCCATTCTTTTATTCCAATTATAATCTTTACCACTCCAATACCACCAGTTCAAATCCCCTGCATGATATATTGTTTTACCTTCACACTCAACAATGAACGCAACCCCTGCATCTGTAGACTTTAATGTTTTAACACAAATATCACCCAAACACAATTCCCTTTCAGCACTAATATTAACTATATCCTGCTTTGTTTTTGGATTTACTCCATTTCTCTCCAAATATTTTTCATTCAACTTAATGTCATTAGATAAAATGTATTTAATATTACTATATCCCTCTAGTTTCTTAAATATTTCCATATTAAAGTGGTCATGGTGCTTATGACTGGAAAACACATATATTTGCTTATTTTCATTCAGTTTTGGAATACTTCCCTTAAAATAATCAAATATAAAAATATTCTTTTCCAATTCCACCATAAAACCACTGTGATTAAAATATCTTACTTCCATTATAACTCCATTTTCCAGTTGCCAAGCATACGTCAAAAAGGTCCAATGGACCTTTTTTAGCTTCTATTTTCAAAATAATCATATAATAATAATTCCACAACATCATTGTAACTTTCAATTCCGTTTTCCTGTGAATTGGCTTTTAAATATGCATCATTTACCTTATCATAAGTTTCTGATACTTTGCCCTTATACTTATTCCAGAATTCTGAATTATTTCTCATTTCTGCATTTACATTTTCATTTAATTCGAACCTGATTTCTTTTGCCCTGTCAGAATCAATCTTATTCAACTCATTTATACAATATATATAAGCCAAAGCACTGCCACTGTATCTAAATGATGCAATATCTGATGTCACACATGCTTTTATTCCAATAAAATTAGCCTCTTCTTCCTTCATAAAACCTCTTAAATGCGCCATTTCGTGACACATGGTGAAGGGTTTGTAAAAATCAGGCATATCCTGATTGTAATTAGGTTCCATAGTAAAGGCTGAAAATATTCCTGTTAAACCACTATAAGACAACACATAGGAATTCATCACAGCTTTTGGTCTTGTGTAATATCCTTCCAACATAGAATACTTATCCCATAAGCTTTTCATAACCTTTTCTGATTCTTTTTAAGCATTGTCCTCTAACACGCATAACCCATTCTCATCCTATTTAATTGCCTCTGATTCCTGATTAAGCAAATCTCTATAATATATGCATATCTCTACTAACTCATCTACACTAAATTCTCTATCCTCATAGCCCATAACCGTCTTATAATCATCTTTTTGATAATTAGTACCACAGTTCAGTGTAACCACAAGGAAAATTATAGAAATAAACAAAATAGCAGTCGATA
>CAYOMP010000116.1:0-8801 GCA_964405075.1 uncultured Lachnospiraceae bacterium | reverse complement strand
CTAATAGTATGAACTGTTTAACAGAAGTATTAGGTATGGGACTTGGCGGAAATGGTACAATTCCAGCTGTATATTCTGAAAGAATTAAGCTTGCAAAACATGCAGGTATGAAAGTAATGGAAATGTATGAAAAGAATATCAGACCAAGAGATATTATGACAAAAGATGCATTAGAGAATGCATTAACAGTTGATATGGCTCTTGGATGTTCAACAAACTCAATGCTACATTTACCAGCTATTGCACATGAATTAGGATTAGATTTTGAAATTTCATATGCTAATGAAGTTAGTGCAAGAACTCCTAACCTTTGTCATTTGGCACCAGCTGGTCCTACATATATGGAAGATTTAAATGAAGCTGGTGGCGTGTATGCTGTAATGAATGAGCTTGATAAATTAGGATTAATTAAAAAAGATTGTATGACAGTTACTGGAAAAACTGTAGGTGAAAATATTAAAAATGCTAAAAACCGTAATCCAGAAGTTATTAGACCTGTTGAAAATCCATATAGTAAAACAGGTGGTTTAGCAGTATTAAAAGGAAACTTAGCACCAGATGGTGGTGTTGTTAAACGTTCAGCTGTAGTTCCAGAAATGATGGAACATGAAGGTCCTGCCAGAGTATTTGAATGTGAAGAAGATGCTATTGCTGCAATAAAAGGTGGCAAAATTGTTGCAGGTGACGTTGTTGTCATTAGATATGAAGGCCCTAAGGGTGGTCCAGGTATGAGAGAAATGTTAAATCCTACATCAGCTATAGCTGGTATGGGACTTGGAGCATCAGTTGCCCTTATTACTGACGGACGTTTTTCAGGAGCAAGTAGAGGAGCATCTATTGGACACGTATCACCGGAAGCAGCAGTAGGTGGACCAATTGCCTTAGTAGAAGAAGGCGATATTATCAAAATTAATATCAATGAAAATAAAATTGAACTTGCAGTTTCTGATGAAGAAATGGAAGCAAGAAGAGCTAAATGGCAACCAAGAGAACCTAAGATTACAACAGGTTATCTTGCACGTTATGCATCAATGGTTACATCTGGTAATAGAGGTGCAGTTCTTGAAATACCAAAGAATTAAAATATATCGCGCTCAAGGAAAAAGGAAGCACGAACAAAGTGAGTATTTACTTTTTCTGGCGCGATACCGACAAAATCGAAGAGTGCGGTAGCACGACAGATACGAAGTGTCTGGATTTTGGAGGTATACTACATTAGATATATATAGATAATATGGGAGGATTATAGTATATGCAATTAAATGGTTCGCAGATCGTAATTGAATGTTTAAAAGAACAAGGCGTAGACACAGTATTTGGGTACCCAGGAGGAACAATTCTTAATGTCTACGATGAATTATATAAACATCAGGATGAAATCAAACATGTATTAACATCACATGAGCAGGGAGCTTCTCATGCTGCAGATGGTTATGCAAGAGCTACAGGAAAAGTAGGTGTATGTATGGCTACATCTGGTCCGGGAGCAACTAACTTAGTAACAGGTATTGCTACAGCATATATGGATTCTATTCCAGTAGTTGCTATTACAGCTAACGTTGCTGTTTCGTTACTTGGAAAAGATTCATTCCAGGAAATTGATATTGCAGGTGTTGTTACACCTATTACAAAATATAGTTTTATTGTAAAAGATATTGAAGATTTGGCTCCAACAATTAGAAGAGCATTCAAAATTGCTCAAAGTGGTCGCCCAGGTCCTGTATTAGTTGATATTACAAAGGATGTAACTGCTGCTACGACAGAATATGAAAGAGTTACACCTGAACCAATAGCAAGAGTTACAGAAACAATAAGAGAATCAGATATCCAGATTGCCATTGAATTGATTAAAGAAGCAAAAAAACCATATATTTTAGTTGGTGGTGGAGCAGTTCTTTCAGATGCTTCAAAAGAAGTTAGAGAATTTGTTGAAAAAGTTCAGGCACCAGTTGCAGATACATTAATGGGTAAAGGTGTATTTGACGGAGAAAATGAATTGTATACAGGTATGCTTGGTATGCATGGTACTAAGGCATCTAACTTTGGTGTAACTAAGTGTGATTTACTTATCACAATTGGAGCAAGATTTAGTGACCGAGTTACTGGTAATGCGAAAACTTTTGCCAGAAATGCTAAAATTCTTCATATTGATATTGACCCAGCTGAAATTAATAAAAATGTTACTGCATATGCCAGCGTTATAGGTGATATAAAGGCAGTATTAGAAAGAATTAATCCAAGACTTGAAAAGCAAAATCATGACGAGTGGATTAATGAAGTTAAAGAGTTAAAAGCTACATATCCATTGAAATACAATCCAGAAGGTTTAACTGGACCATATGTAATTGAACAGATTTATGAGGCTACAAAGGGTGATGCCATCATCACTACTGAAGTAGGTCAGCATCAGATGTGGGCTGCACAGTTTTATAAATATAGAAATCCTAGAACACTTCTTACATCAGGTGGTCTTGGAACAATGGGATATGGTCTTGGGGCTAGTATGGGTGCGAAGACTGCTTGCCCAGATAAGCATGTATTTAATATTGCCGGAGATGGTTGTTTCAGAATGAATATGAATGAAATTGCTACTGCTGTTCGTAAGAATATTCCAATTATAGAAGTTGTAATTAATAACCATGTATTAGGTATGGTTAGACAGTGGCAGACATTATTTTATGATAAACGCTATTCTAATACTATTCTTACAGATGGTGTTGATTTTGTAAAATTTGCAGAAGCAATGGGTGCTGAAGGCATTAGAGTAACAACAAAAGAAGAGGTAATGCCAGCTATCCAGAAGGCTATGTCACTTAATAAGCCAGTAGTTATTGAATGTATTATTGATGAAGATGATAAGGTATGGCCAATGGTTGCACCAAACGGAAATATCGAGAATGCATTTAGTGAAGAAGATAGAAAAGACGCTTAATAATAAACGTGAAATGATAACTAGCTGTCTTTCGTAAAGAGGGCTTTGGATAAGTATTTTAGCTTTTGTAAAGAATTTAGGATTATTATAAAGTCCGCGTGGTGCGGACAAATGTAAGTTTTTGGAGAATACCTATTGACTAAAAAATAACAAAGAGTTAAAATAAGTGAAGTGATTGAACAAAATAAACCCCGCTTTTGTTTAAGAGCGGGGTTTATTGTAACCAGATAATGTAAAAATAGGGTAGTTTTGCATAAATAGGGTTTGTTCATGAATATATATTAAGAATGCAGGAGCATTCAAAGAAGTATAAATAATGTAGTTAATTTTAAGGAGGAAACAAAAGTGAGTAGAGTGTACAATTTTTCAGCAGGGCCAGCGGTATTGCCTGAAGAAGTATTAAAAGAAGCAGCGGCAGAAATGTTAGATTATAAGGGAACAGGCATGTCGGTAATGGAAATGAGTCATAGATCGAAAGCTTATGAAGAGATTATAAACGAAGCTGAACAGGATTTACGTGATTTAATGAACATTCCTGATAACTATAAGGTTCTTTTCTTACAGGGCGGAGCATCACAGCAGTTTGCTATGATTCCTATGAATCTTATGAAAAATAAAGTTGCAGATTATATTGTTACTGGTCAGTGGGCTAAGAAAGCATACCAGGAAGCACAGATGTATGGAAAAGCAAATAAAATTGCAAGTTCAGAAGATGAAACATTTTCTTACATACCAGATTGTTCTGATCTTCCAATCAGTGAAGATGCAGACTATGTATATATTTGCGAAAATAATACAATATATGGAACAAAATTTAAAACATTACCAAACACAAAAGGTAAAGTATTAGTATCAGATGTATCATCATGTTTCTTATCAGAACCAGTTGATGTAACTAAATACGGTGTGATTTATGGTGGGGTTCAGAAAAACATTGGACCAGCAGGTGTTGTTATTGTAATCATCAGAGAAGATTTAATTACTGAAGATACATTAGAAGGAACACCAACAATGTTGAAATATAAAGTTCATGCTGATAACAAATCATTATATAATACACCACCAGCGTATGGTATTTATATCTGTGGTAAAGTATTCAAATGGATCAAGAACATGGGTGGTCTTGAAAAGATGAAAGAACATAATGAAAAGAAAGCAGCAATTCTTTATGATTTCTTAGACCAGAGTGAATTATTCAAAGGAACAGTTAGAAAAGAAGATCGTTCATTAATGAACGTACCATTTGTAACTGGTTCAGAAGAATTAGATGCTAAATTTGTAAAAGAAGCAAAAGAAGCTGGATTTGAAAACCTTAAAGGACATAGAACTGTTGGTGGTATGAGAGCTAGTATCTACAACGCTATGCCAATCGAAGGTGTAGAGAAATTAGTTGAATTTATGAAGAAATTCGAAGCTGAGAATAAATAGTAATTAGGGAGTTTTTGGAGGGAAATATATGTATAAGTATAATTGTTTAAATCCAATCGCTAATGTTGGTTTGGATTTATTTGATGATAAATATGAAAAAACAGATGATTTTGCACAAGCAGATGCGGTTTTGGTTCGTAGTGCAGCTATGCATGATTTGGATTTACCAGATTCATTACATGCTATTGCCAGAGCTGGTGCAGGAGTTAATAATATTCCATTAGATAAATGTGCTGAAAAAGGTATTATCGTATTCAATACACCAGGTGCAAATGCAAATGGTGTTAAAGAATTAGTAATAGCTGGTATGTTATTAGCATCAAGAGATGTTGTTGGAGGTATTCAGTGGTGCAAAGATAACAAGGATGATGAAAATATCGCCAAGAGTTCAGAGAAAGCTAAAAAGAATTTCGCCGGAACTGAAATTAAAGGCAAAAAGTTAGGTGTAATTGGACTTGGAGCTATTGGGGTATTGGTTGCTAACGCAGCTGTTCATTTAGGAATGGAAGTATATGGATACGATCCATATGTATCAGTAGATGCAGCTTGGAAATTATCTAGAAATATCAAACACATTACAAATGTAGAAGATATTTACAGAGAATGTGATTTTATTACAGTACATGTTCCATTATTAGATTCAACTAAGGGCATGATTAGTGCAGATGCTATCGCTATGATGAAGAATACAGCAGTTATTCTTAACTTTGCAAGAGATTTACTTGTAGATGAAGAAGCAGTTGTAAAAGCATTAGCAGAAGGTAAACTTAGAAAATATGTTACAGATTTTGCTAATCCTACAACAGTTAATAAAGAAGGTGTTATTATGACACCACATCTTGGTGCTTCAACAGAAGAGTCAGAAGATAACTGTGCTAAGATGGCTGTAGAAGAACTTAGAGATTTCTTAGAAAACGGTAATATTAGAAATTCTGTTAATTATCCTGCATGTGATATGGGTGTACCAACAAAGGCAGGTCGTGTAGCAGTGTGTCATAAGAATATACCTAATATGATTGGTCAGTACACTAGCAAGTTAGCTGAACATAATATTAATATTTCAGATATGGTTAATAAGAGTAAAGGCGATTTTGCTTATACAATTATGGATACTGAATCACAGGTAACAGCAGATGTAGCTAAAGAATTAGCTAGTATTGATGGCGTTATCAAGGTTCGAGTTGTAAAATAATAAATATTTTATTCATAAATGAATAATAAATATAAGGGTTGGAGAGAATATAATTACAGAAAGGTTTTTCTGTAAAACCAAAGAAGAAAGAATACTTATCCTCCCCTAGAAGGAGTATCGTGATGCAATGTTTTCGGAAAGTAAGCATTTAGTATAGCGATACTCCTTTTTATATTGAAAAAAATGTTGAAATATTATATACTATATTCATTGTGAATACAAAATTACTAAAGTAAATAAAGGATGGTAGATTATGGGATTATTACAGACATGGAGAGAATTCGCATATAATCAGAATTTAAGTCAGAAAGACAGTGATAAGATTTGGAATGCTTATTTTGAAGTAGAAACAGGAATTTACAAACAGATTTTATCAACACCAGATATTGTTGTTACTGGTACAGTTAAGGAATTAGCTGAAAAATATAATACAGATTTAATGACTATGGTTGGTTTCTTAGATGGAATTAATGACAGTTTAAAGGAAGAAAATCCTATAGATGAAATGACAGAGGATACTGTAGTTAACTTAGGATTTGATTGTCAGAAATTATATTATAATATGGTAGAAGCTAAGGCTGAATGGTTATACACACTTCCAGAATGGGATGCTTTATTATCAGAAGCAGAGAGAAAAGAATTATACTTAAAACAGAAAAAATCTGGTACAGTTGTTAAAGAGAAAAAAGTTGGAAGAAATGATCCATGTCCATGTGGTTCAGGCAAAAAATATAAAAAATGTTGTGGTAAATAATGTATAGATGGAACCAGTGATTCGTAGGAGTCGCTGGTTTTATTTACGAGAGCAGCGAGGAGAAAATAAATGGAAAGCAGAGTAGAACAAGCAGTTGCAAATTTTGAAAGTGGCTATAATTGTGCACAGGCAATATTTATGACGTATTCAGATATGTTTGGAATAGAGAAAGAAACAGCACTTAAATTATCTTGCTCATTTGGCGGAGGAATGGGAAGAATGAGAGAAGTGTGTGGTGCAGTGTCAGGAATGTTTATGATTGCAGGATTAATTAATGGAAATACAGATCCTAAAAATCAAGAAGGAAAAACCGAAAATTATGAAACAGTAAGAATGTTGGCAGATGAATTTAAGAAAATAAATGGAACAATTATTTGTAGGCAACTATTGGGATTAGAAAAAATGCCAGAGTCAGCATCGCCGGAACTTAGAACAGAAGAGTATTATAAGAAAAGACCTTGCTCGCAAAAAGTTCGCGAAGCAGCTGAAATATTAGAAAGAACTATTTTGAAAGATATTCTTATTAAATAAAAATAAGCAATTGTTAAAGTGAAACATTTAAGTTAGATTTTAGGGCTAACCTTTTGGATATGTTTCATTGACAATTGCTTATTTTATAATTAGCACTAATCGTGAAGAAAATGCTAGGTTTACGTAAGTATGCAAAAAGCATTACAATAACTTGAAACTTGTAAGACATATTTTCTATCGTTTAGTGTAGAATACTTGTAATTCATAAGATAAATAATGAAATATTCAATATATTTAACCTAAGAAATTTTTTTGAAAAAATCTACAAGCGTATCCATTCTTGAAGTCATACTCATAAATAGCATATCAACTAGAGCAATAGCAGCCATTGATTCTATTACAACTACAGCTCGAGGAACGATAATAGGATCATGACGTCCTTTTATATTTACTTCAATATTTTCGCCAGACTTATTTATAGTGTTCTGAGTGGCGTGAATTGAAGGGGTAGGTTTGATGTAGGCACGAAGTATAATATCACTTCCATCGCTAATGCCACCTAATATTCCACCTGAATGATTTGTTAATTTTGTAATATTGCCATTATCGTCATATTTATATGCGTCATTATTTGAAAGACCTGTAGCTTGAGCTACCTGAAAACCATCTCCGATTTCAAATGCTTTGACTGCACCAATCGAAGTGATGGCTTTGGCTAGATTAGCACTTAACTTTTCAAAGACAGGTTCGCCTACACCAATAGGACAACCGTTAATTACACACTCAATAGAACCACCGGAAGAGTTTTCATTGGACAAGCACTCTTCAAGATATTTTGCAGCTTTTTCAGCAGCAACCTTGTCTGGCATATTAAGTGCATTATTATCTCTTTCGTTTATATCAAAATCTGAGATTTCAACAGGTCCTATGGATTTAGTATAAGCAGTTACTTTTACTCCAATTTGAGAAAGAATTTTGCTTGCGATTGCACCAGCGGCAACACGACCTATTGTTTCTCTACCTGAGGAACGTCCGCCACCTCTGTAATCTCTAAAACCATATTTGGCATCAAATGTTAAATCAGCATGTCCTGGTCTGTAGTAACTGGCAATTTCACTATAATCAGCAGAACGTTGCTGTTTATTAAATATAACCATTGAAATAGGTGTTCCAGTAGTTTTTCCCTCAAAAACTCCTGATAATATTTCTACAGCATCGTCTTCCTTTCTAGGAGTAGAAAATTTTGACTGACCTGGTTTTCTTCTATTTAAAAACTGCTGAATATCATCCTCACATAAATCAAGACCAGCAGGGCAACCGTCTACAACGACGCCAACTCCTTTTCCATGGGATTCACCCCAAGTAGATATTCTGAATAAATTTCCGTATATTGAACCCGACATTAATTATTTCCTCCGTAATATTTTTTTACCTAAATCAATAGTATAGAGATATTTGAGAAATTTTGCAACTCTTAAAAAAATATAAAGTGGTTTATAGTTTTTTTATAAGAATTTGATTTACATAATGTAGGAAAAAATAGTACAATGTGGTACAATTTTCCTATATATGGGGAGAATGCAGAAGAGAGGGATCACTATGGATGGATATTTAGGCAAAGAACATGAAGATATTCTGTTTGAAATGAATAATTTTGAAAAAGTTAAGAAAATAGAGCGAATGAAACGTTTGGCTAAGAAAGCAATAATAGGAGGATACATTGCAGTAAGTATTGGTACTATTTTTGGCTTGTTAAATGCTAATACAGAGTTAAAGAGTGAAATTAAGCAAATGGAAAACGAATATGATATTACTATTGTGGCATTAAATGATTTGACTACAGAATATGAGGAAGTAATGAACAGTGTCAGCAATATTAATAAAGTGGTAGAAAATGTGGTAACAGTTAATGAATATAACAACAATATGCATGCGTTTGACGATTGGCAAACAGGGGATGAGGTAACAACATATAAAGGGGTAGAAATTCCATGGTATTTGAAACTGGTGAATTATGAAAATCC
>CAYOMP010000115.1:0-8934 GCA_964405075.1 uncultured Lachnospiraceae bacterium | reverse complement strand
TTCTTTAGGTGTTGCTAAGATTAATGTAAATACAGAATGTCAGCTTTCATTTGCTGCTGCAACTCGTAAATACATTGAAGCTGGTAAAGATTTAGAAGGAAAAGGATTTGATCCTAGAAAACTTCTTTTACCAGGTACAGAAGCAATCAAAGCTACAGTAGCTGAAAAGATGCAGTTATTTGGTTCTGTAGGTAAAGCTGAATAATAATTTTTCTTGAATAATATAAGTAAAAGACACCAAACGGTGTCTTTTATTTATGCGAGCAACGAGGAGAAAATTATGTTTATATAGGTTTTCGACGAGCGCCGCGAAACTCACAAAGCGTGTTTCTCATAATTTATATATACTTATCTGGAACTATATTGAGAATACTTCTTAGGTGATATGCCAACAGCCTTTGTAAATGCTTTTAAGAAGTTACTATAGTCATGAAAACCACTTTTTTCACAAACCTCTGTTACACTTAAGCCAACATCCAAAAGAGATTTTGCAATGCTTATTCTTCTGGCAGTTAAGTACTTATTAATAGTAGTACCGGTTTCAGCTTTAAATATTCTGCAAATATAAGATTCACTTAAGAAGAAATGCTCAGCCAATGACTTAATGGTCAGGTCATTGGAAATATTCTGATTTATATATTCAAGAATATCTGCAACCTGGCTGTTGTATTGGTAAGTATCATTTGTATTTTTGTTTGTTGTTACTTTATCAGAATTACTAGAGCACTGTGATAGAAATTGACTGTTTATCATAACCATAAGTTCCATAAATGCAGTGTTTTCGATTATATCACTGCCATATCCGGTAGTATTTGTGATTTTGTGAGTGTAAAATATGAAGCGCTGCTGTAATTCTTTAGTAAGTTCGATTCTATGACTGAAACTATCATTTCTATATGAAAAACAATAATCCAAATCTGTAGTATCAGTAGATATTTTCTTTAAATAATCCGGATGAATACTAATTACAATACGATCTAATTCCATTGAATCAATTTGATCAAGGTAGTGGCTTTCATACTGGTTGATTACAAATAAATCTCCGGGTTGAATGTCATAATATTTATTATCAATAAGAAAGCGTTTTGCACCAGATATCGCATAGAAAATTTCATAAGTATCGTGAATATGCATAGCCATTGCCTTTTCCTCAGTGTGAAGATGTGCAATGGAGAAACGTTTACTTTCTAAACAATCTGAAATAGCCTTTTTACAAGAAGTAAATTCAATCATTGAAACCTCCAATAAATACATAAATTAATTACGAAAAATGTTATTTTTATATAAAATCACAGAAAATTGCATTTCTTTATGCTAAGATAAAAATAGTATATCTTGTACTATTATGCAATTCTTGAACTATTATATTATATTAGTTCAGTATTTTCAAGTTTTTAGCTAATAAGTGCAAAGAATTTGTTAATTTGGTATGATATACTCTATTTAGATTAAAAAAGAAAGGAAGTAGGAAAATGGAACTTAGAACAGCATGTTCTCCAAAAGATGTAAAACATTACACAACTGAAAGATTAAGAGATGAATTCTTAATTCAGGATTTGTTTATTCCAGGAGAAATAAAAACAATCTACAGTCATATTGATAGAATTATTACAGGTTCAGCAACACCAGTAAAACCATTGGTATTGACTGCAGGAGAAGAAATCAGAGCTGAATATTTCTTACAGAGACGTGAACTTGGTGTAATTAACATCGGAGGTAAGGGAACTATTACAGTTGATGGAACTGTATATGAATTGGATTACAAAGATGGAATGTACATCGGTATGGGTTCAAAAGATATTACATTTGCAAGTGCAGATGAAAAGAATCCAGCTAAGTTCTACTTCAATAGTGCACCAGCTCATACAACATATCCAACTGTTTTAATTAAACCAGAAGGTGAAGCTAAAGATGGCGTTGTTATCATCAAGGATGAAAACAAGGTTGAGCTTGGAACAATGGAAGAAGCTAATCACAGAGTAATTAATAAATATATCTTACCTGGACAGGTAGAAAGTTGTCAGTTAGTAATGGGTATGACTGCACTTAAGCCGGGTAGCGTATGGAATACAATGCCATGTCATACACATGACAGAAGAATGGAAGTATATTTATACTTTGAAGTACCAGAAGATGCAGTAGTATTCCACTATATGGGTGAACCAACTGAAACAAGACATATTGTTATGAGAAACGAAGAAGCAGTAATTTCACCAAGCTGGTCAATTCACTCAGCATCAGCTACTAGAGCATATACATTTATTTGGGGTATGGTTGGAGAAAATCAGGACTTCGATGATATGGATCATGTAGCAATGAAAGATTTAATGTAATTTACTGTTTGGAAGAATTTTTGAAATTATAAGAGAAAGACACTTTATTTTTATTTGGTTACACGCAGCAATGACTGCAGAATAATAAACATTTTTATTTTAGGAGGATAAGAAAAATGGCACTTAATTTTTCATTAGAAGGTAAAGTAGCACTTGTTACAGGTGCATCATACGGAATTGGTTTTGCTATTGCCAGTGCATATGCAGAAGCAGGAGCAACAATTTGCTTCAACGATATCAAACAGGAATTAGTAGACAAGGGTATCGCAGCATACGCTGAAAAAGGAATCAAAGCTCATGGTTATGTTTGTGACGTAACAAATGAAGATGCTGTAAATGCTATGGTAGCACAGATTGAAAAAGAAGTTGGAGTTATTGATATCTTAGTAAACAATGCAGGTATCATTAAGAGAATTCCAATGTGTGATATGACTGCTGCTGAATTCAGACAGGTTATCGATGTTGACTTAAATGCTCCATTCATCGTATCAAAAGCAGTTATTCCATCAATGATTAAAAAAGGACATGGAAAAATCATTAACATCTGTTCAATGATGTCAGAATTAGGACGTGAAACAGTTTCAGCTTATGCTGCAGCTAAGGGTGGTCTTAAAATGTTAACAAGAAATATTTGTTCTGAATATGGTAAATACAATATCCAGTGTAACGGTATTGGACCTGGATACATTGAAACACCTCAGACAGCTCCACTTAGAGAACGTCAGGCAGATGGTTCAAGACATCCATTTGAT
This sequence comes from uncultured Lachnospiraceae bacterium, assembly GCA_964405075.1. Taxonomy (GTDB): domain Bacteria; phylum Bacillota; class Clostridia; order Lachnospirales; family Lachnospiraceae; genus CAYOMP01. Next base: position 5,849 of record CAYOMP010000115.1, on the reverse strand, counting down.
GCATTCATCATTGCTAAGACTCCAGCTGAAAGATGGTTACAGCCTGAAGAATTAACTGGACCAGCTGTATTCCTTGCTTCAGATGCTTCAGATGCAGTAAACGGACATATTCTTTATGTTGATGGTGGTATCTTAGCATACATCGGAAAACAGCCACAATAATTAGAACGTATAACGTTTAAGAATGATATTAGTAAGACTTCAAGTTCATTAGGATTTGAAGTCTTATTTTTTAGTTTTTGTCAAGGGGTGAAGTGGACTTGTCCACTTTGTTTGCATTTACGCGAGCAACGAGGAGAAAATTATGTTTACATAAATTTTCGACGAGCGCCGCGAAACTATCGAAACTCGCAAAGCTTGTTTCTCATTTAAGGAATCTGTGATGTACATTATAAGAAAATTATGTGATATTATAAGGGAACTATGGTTATTGCACTAGAATATAAAAAGTGTTAAAATGATACGATAAATTAATATTAAATATAAAGGATAGAGATATGAAAATTATTATTATAGGCTGTGGCAAAGTGGGAAGCACTTTGGCTATACAGCTAAGCAAAGAAAATAATGATATATGTGTAATTGATACTAACAGGGAGCGAGTTTCCAGACTGGCAACAGCCTATGATATTATGGGAATATGCGGTAATGGTAGTAATTATTCCGTTTTAGTGGAGGCTGGAATAGCAGACACAGATTTGGTAATTTCAGTTACAGGTTCAGATGAACTCAATTTATTATGCTGTGTAATAGCACAAAAAGCTGGAAAATGTAGAGTAATAGCCAGAGTTAGAAATCCGGTTTATGAACAGGAAAGTGTTTTTTTGCAGAGAGAATTAGGCTTGTCAATGATAATAAATCCGGAGTTATTAACTGCACAGGAAATTTTTAATTTATTATGTTTTCCTAATGCCAGTGAGATTGGCTTTTTCTCAAAAGGGCAAGCAGAAACTGTACGTTATAGAATTCCACCAGACTCAATCTTAGATAATATGTCTTTAGTAGAAGTAGCATCGATGATTAAAGATGGTGTATTAGTATGTGCATTGGAAAGAAATGGTGTTGTGACAATACCTAAAGGAGACACTGTGTTGCAGAGTGGAGATATGATTTCTATATTGACAACCCGTAAGGGAGCAGTGGATTTCTTTAGAAAAATTAAAGCAAGAATCAATCCTGTAAAAAATACAATGATAGTTGGTGGAGGTAAGATAACAGTATATCTTACCAGAATGTTACTCAAAGCAGGTATTGATGTAAAAATAATAGAGCAGGATTTTAAACGATGTGAGGAATTGAGTGATTTATTACCGGATGCATCTATTATTCACGGAGATGGTAGTGATAAGGAAGTATTAAAAGAGGAAAGAATTGATAATACAGATTCTTTCGTGGCATTAACAAATTTTGATGAAGAAAATATTCTTTTATCACTATTTGCCAGCAAACATGTTAAGCAAAAGGTAGTTACAAAAATTAATAGATTCCAACTAAACGAAGTTGTTGATAATTTGGATTTAGACAGTGTTGTATATCCTAAGAATTTAACAAAAGAAAGAATTCTTCAATATGTGCGTTCTACAAAGAATTCTATGGGAAGCGAGATTAGAACACTTTATCGACTGTATGATGACCAGGTTGAGGTATTGGAATTTGCAATTAGGGAAGATTCCAAATTAACAAATGTACCAATTAGAGATTTGAATTTAAAAGAAAACATATTGATTGGCTGTATAACCAGAGATGGCAAGAGCATTATTCCAAATGGTCAAGATCAAATTAGACAGGGCGATTCAATTATTGTCGTTACAACAACAATAGGACTTAACACTGCGCTTGATATACTTAGTTAATTGAGGAGAATACAGTTATGAATCATTCGATGATAAGAAGTACGGTAGGCCGTGTCCTAAAAATGGAAGGCTTACTTATGATATTTCCAATGCTTGTTGGAGTAATGTATAGGGAAAAAAGTGCAGTGGCATTTTTGATAACTATGATATTATGTTTGGTTTTTGGGACTGTTTTAAGCTGGAAAATAAATATGAACAGAGAGTTTTATGCGTTGGAAGGTTATATTACGGTTGCACTCAGTTGGATTTCATTAAGTATATTTGGGGCGATACCCTTTGTAATTAGTGGTGAAATTCCTTCGGTTATTAATGCAGTGTTTGAAACTGTTTCAGGTTTTACAACAACTGGTGCCAGTATATTGGAGGACGTGGAGAGTCTATCTAAATGTATGCTGTTATGGAGAAGTTTTACTCATTGGATAGGTGGTATGGGAGTTCTGGTCTGTGGGTTGGCAGTATTGCCGGCTCATGGAGGGGCTAGTATATACCTTATGAAGGCTGAAAGTACAGGGCCTTCAATAGAAAAGATAGTTCCAAGACTTAGAAATACAGCAGCCATTCTATATGGAATATATACTTTGATAACAATTATTACTATAATTTCACTGTGTCTAGCTGGAATGCCTTTATTTGAAGCTGCTACTACCGGCTTTGGAACCGTAGGTACAGGAGGATTTGGAACCAAAAATTCCAGTCTGACAGATTATTCTCCAGCAATACAGCGAATAGTAACAGTATTTATGATTTTATGTGGTGTTAATTTTAACATATATTATTTAGCATTATGTAAAAAATGGAAGCAAATTTTAAAATCAGAAGAATTTAAAGCATATTTAGGAATAATATTAGTTTCTGTTATTATTATTGCTATTTGTATAAGAGGGCATTACGGCACTTGGGAGGAATCAATACGTCATTCGGCATTTCAAGTTGGTTCTATAATAACAACTACAGGTTTTTCAACTACAGATTATGACTTATGGCCACAGTTGCCAAAGACAATCCTTGTTATTTTGATGTTTATTGGAGCATCAGCAGGTAGCACGGGTGGTGGAATGAAGGTTTCTCGTTTCATAATTATGATGAAGACAGTGAAAAAGGAAATATTTACATTTGTTCACCCACATGGTATTAAGAAAATAAAAATGGATGGCCGAGTGGTTGAACATGAAGTTGTTAGAGCGGTTAACATATATTTGATTGCGTATATATTAATATTTGTGGCGTCATGTTTACTTGTAAGTATAGATAATTATGATATGACTACTAACTTTACTGCTGTAGCAGCTACATTTAATAACATAGGGCCAGGATTGGAATTGGTAGGTCCAACACAGAACTTTAATTTGTTTTCTGGATTTTCAAAAATTGTTTTGAGTTTTGATATGCTAGCAGGCAGATTAGAAGTATTTCCTATGTTAGTGTTATTTTCACCATATGTGTGGAAACGTAATAGATTTTAGGTTTATATTTCTTTTTCAGTAAGTGTGACAAATTTTAGACTGCAGTAGCTGGGATTTAGATAGAATATTTCAACGATGTATATGATTAAAATAGAGTGTTAAAGCAGATAGAACACAGGAAGGAAAAATATGGATTTATTCGAATACATGCGAACAACCAATATGGAAAAAGAATCTCCGTTGGCAGCAAGAATGCGTCCTAGAACCCTTGATGAAGTGGTAGGACAGCAACATATAATAGGAAAAGATAAATTATTATATAGGGCAATTAAGGCTGACAAATTGAGTTCTATAATATTTTATGGTCCACCTGGAACGGGAAAAACATCTTTGGCAAAGGTTATTGCTAATACAACCAGTGCAGAGTTTATGCAAATTAATGCCACTAGTGCAGGAAAAAAAGATATGGAAGAGGTTGTGGAGGCAGCCAAAAATAATAGTGGAATGTTCCAAAAGAAGACGATACTATTTATTGACGAAATTCATCGCTTTAACAAGGGACAGCAGGATTATTTATTACCATTTGTAGAAGATGGAACAATAATATTAATAGGTGCAACAACAGAAAATCCTTATTTTGAAGTTAATCCCGCTTTAATATCCCGTTCGGTGATTTTTGAATTAAAGTCATTAGAAAAAGACGATATTAAGATTTTAATTAATAGAGCAGTTTATGACGTGGAAAAAGGAATGGGTGCTTATGATGCGGTTATAACTGATGAAGCGGTAGATTTTTTAGCTGATATTTGTAATGGTGATGCCAGGTCAGTTTTAAATGCGGTAGAGTTGGCGGTATTGACTACAGAGAAATCAGAGGATGAGAAAATACATATCACAATAGATGTCGCGTCGGAATGTATCCAAAAACGTGTGGTCAGATATGATAAAACGGGAGATAATCATTATGATACAATTTCTGCTTTTATAAAAAGTATGCGAGGATCTGACCCTGATGCTGCTATTTACTATTTGGCAAGAATGCTGTATGCAGGAGAAAGTGTAACATTCATTGCCAGAAGAATAATGATATGCGCTTCGGAGGATGTTGGAAATGCTGACCCTAATGCATTAACAGTAGCGGTGGCAGCAGCCCAGGCAGTAGAGAGACTGGGGATGCCTGAAGCGAGAATAGTATTGGCCCAGGCAGTAAGCTATATAGCCACAGCACCAAAGAGTAATGCGGCGATTGTGGCGATTGATAAGGCATTAGGAGTTGTTAAGGATACAAAAACATCGCCAATACCAACTCATTTGCAAGATGCCCATTATAAGGGAGCCGCAAAATTGGGACACGGTGCAGGTTATAAATATGCTCATGACTATTCTAATAATTATGTAAAACAGCAGTATTTGCCGGATTCGATTAAAAATGAAGTGTTCTATGAACCAACGGACAATGGGTATGAAAAGAATATCAAACAACATATGCGTTTTATTAAAGAGAATGCACAAGAATAAGATTTATGATTTGACGCATAACACAAGTGACTTTGTCGTAGAAAATGATAATGGTAAATGAAAACCAATATCAAAAACTATTGACAAAGTCATTTTTTGGATTTAAAATAAATGCAAATGAAAATCAGTATCAAAATCAGCACAAACGTTTAGAAGAAAGGGGAAAGACAATGGCAACAGAAGCTAGATTAGTTCAGATTTTGGATTTGCTTAGGAAAAATGGTTGTAGAATTACTAACCAGCGAAGACTTTTAATTAGCGTTATACTTGAAAATGAATGTTCAAGTTGCAAAGAAATATATTACATAGCAAAGAAAAAGGATCCAACAGTAGGAATTGCTACGGTGTATAGAACTGTAAAGGCATTAGAGGATTTAAATGTTATTAATAGGAAGAACATGTATGATATTAATGCTGAAAACTTTAATATATCAAAAGATATAACGGCTGTGCGTGTATGTGAACATTGCGGACATGTACACGAAATTGAATCAGGGGCATGGTATGATCTGCTTTTAAAACAGCTTAATTATGAAAAGTCCAATACTGGAGAAATAAAAGTTATAGTTAAGCAGGTCTGTGAGCATTGTTCATCAAGTGTTTCAAACGAAACTAAAGAATCTAAAATGAAGATATCCTAAGAAAATAAAATATAAAAAAGAAATAAACACCTTGACATTATGAACATTAGAGGATAAAATATCTAAGTGTGCATAAAACAAGGTGTTTTTGTGCGCTTTAAGCTGAATTAATAAAATCAGCAACCGCAAATGGAAAAATCACAGGAGGTGAAAAAGAATGCCAACATTTAATCAGTTAGTAAGAAAAGGAAGACAGACATCTGAAAAGAAGTCTACAGCACCAGCACTTCAGAAAGGTTATAACTCATTAAAGAAGAGACCTACTGATATTTCTTCACCACAGAAGAGAGGTGTTTGTACAGCAGTAAAAACAGCTACTCCTAAGAAACCTAACTCAGCTCTTAGAAAGATCGCCAGAGTACGTCTTTCTAACGGTATCGAAGTAACAAGCTACATTCCAGGTGAAGGTCACAATCTTCAGGAACATAGTGTTG
>CAYOMP010000114.1:0-9091 GCA_964405075.1 uncultured Lachnospiraceae bacterium | reverse complement strand
TGTCTAAACGTTTCTGAGGAATCGGTGTTATTCCCTTTCCAGACATTCTAAAAATCTTTTTTCTGAAAACAACAATTACCTGTTCCGCTGTATGAAATGTAATATACCATTCTTTTTTTAAAGCTGTATTAAGATTTTCTTGGAATTCTGCCACTGCGTTTTCAATTTCCTCTTCCGGTATAGAAATCGTATATATTTTTACTAACCCTAAATATCTTTTTTTAACATCAAGTATAGGATATTTTTTAATTATATTCTTATCTTTTATACTAATATTAATGACTTCTGCATGATATTTCATAATTTACACCACTACTCCAAATTATTTTCTGTTCCCCTTCAGATTACAGCATATGTCACAAAACACTGCCTATTCCGACCAATTCATCTGTTCATCCAAAATACCCATTTTACGGCACTCTGAGCACACATAATATTTTTCTGCCTGATTTCCAATCTGATATTTTAGTATTTTATTTTTAAATACAATATACTTTTCATTTCCCGCCTTAAAGTCAACAAACCAATTACCACCAATTTCAATATTCTTTTTTGCAACCTACAGTTGCCATAACATAATTGATATAATGATTACGCATTGTTAATGCACCTGTGAGTAATTGTTTTGGAATACTAGCATTTTTTAATTATAAGCAAAAATGCTGAGGAACGAAACATATCCGCTACCTCAACATTTATTTTAGATCCTAATTATATTTAACTTTTATTTTATTACTTTCCTTTTCTGATAATAAGAAGTGTATCAATTTATACAACATCGTCTATATTTGCTTTTCCATATTTAACGCAATATATACACCCCATAATCTTCTAAACAATTACTATTCCTTATACACATAACAACCTAGAATAATCAGCGAATTAATTTCGATTGCTTGCATAATAAAGCTCTGCAAAATATTCGTCTGACTTCATCAGTTCTTCAAAAGTTCCCTGACTTGTGATTTTACCATTACGAAATACTATGATTTTATCAAAGCCTGCAATAGAGTTTAATCTATGGGCAATAGCTATTATGGTCTGATTCTTTAATTGCTCAACGACTTCCTGCATAACTGCCTCTTCTGTTAAGTTATCAAGCGCCGATGTGGCTTCATCCAGAATAACAAGTTCTGGATTTTCAAACCATAATCTTGCAAGGGCAAGTCGTTGCTTTTCTCCACCTGACAATCGGGTACCTTTTTCACCTATTTGAGTATCTAACCCCTGCGAAGAGTCATCAACCAAATATGAAAGCCTTACTTTTTCCAAAGCTGATAATACCTCTGCCTCCGTGGCATTTTTGTCAAATAGGATATTTTCTTTTATTGTTCCATCAAAAATTGGAGAATCCTGAGACAAGTAAACGATTTTGTCATAAAACTCATCTAGACATATACTTTTTAGTTCTGTTCCTCCAACATCAATCTGACCACTATCATATTTTAAAAATCCCAAAAGGATTTTTATCAGTGTAGACTTTCCAGAACCGCTTTCACCAACCAAGGCAACTTTTTGCCCTTTTTCTATAGTAAATGTCAGTTCATCAAAGACCTTCTTTTCTTCATATTCAAAGTGAAGATTATTAACACAGATTTCGCCTACATTTCCACTTGGAGTCGTACCCTCCAACAACTGCTCATCATTTTTTAATTCTAAGAACTCAACAAATCTGGCATAAGATGCTTTATCTAACTTATATTGCACATATATTACATTAAAGATTGCTATTGGCACATAGGCATTTTCTATTAATGAAATCAATGCTACCACTTCACCTGCAGTAAGATTTCTTGCTTTCCAGGCATAAAATACAATTCCTATATTCAACACTGCAACCATCAATGCAAATATTGTAAAAAATGCCTCATGAATCATGTTCATTTTTACTTTTGAAGACACGATTTCCCTTTTTGCATCATTTGCCTTTTTGATTTCATTTGGAAATTGTCTTTCTACACGAAATACTACCAATTCCATAAATCCACGTATCAAATAGTGGTTCAATAGTTCCTCGTTATTAAGAACCTTTTCTTTGATTTGTGTCAAAACCTTCAATAATATATTAGAGATTACAAAAATAATCAAATATCCACTAAGCAATATGTACATGATATTTTTGTTTATTCTTGTAATAAAATACATACTGAATAATATAGATGGTAATAACTGACGAAGCAACACCATCCAGAATTTGAAAATCACATTTCTTCCTGCTGTTGAACCATTTTCAATTTGCTGAACAAGCTTTCCTGTTCCCAGCTTCACATATTCCAAATAGTCTATAGTTCTGATTTTTTTAAGAGCTAATAATTTAAAATCCAGATAAATACCATGTTCAAGCTTTTTTGCCGGATACTCATCTACATAATTCATAACATAGCCTGCAAGCAAAATTATTCCATAAGTGACAATACCCCATATTGTCAGAGTTCCATCTGATAGTCCATCAATGATTTTCTGGAAATAATCTGCCTTATAATTCGAAAGAAATGCAATAAATATTCCTAACAGAATATAACAAAATGTAACTAATAAATTCTTCTTTAATACTTCTTTTATGTAACGCATAACTGTACTCCTTTTATATCTAATTTCTATCCAGAAATCAGTACAGCTGTGACTGCTAGCATATTAAAATAACCTCAGTACAATCTGCTAACAGATCATATCAACTGTACTGAGTATTTACTTCGAACTAATTTCATAATAAATTCTCCTCTATTCCATATTGTGTATTTTTTTTACCGTATTATACGCTGATACTCTAATGATACCAAAAGCTATAACATTGTACAAACATATTCTTTCCATTTATATCCATTCCTGTTGCATACGTTGCTCCACTTTCTTTGCACTTTCCGTAACAGCCAATCCATCCTGACCTGTCTCTCTCAAACAAGCTGGTATAAGTTTACCTATACGCTTCATGGATGTAATTACCTCATCTGGCTCAATTGCACTTCGAACCCCCGCAATGGCAAGTTCAGCTGATGTTACAGCATTTACTGCACCAGATATATTTCTCTTAATACATGGTACTTCCACTAGTCCTGCTACCGGATCACATGTAAGCCCCAGCATATTTTTCAAAGCAAATGCCGCTGCATGTACGATTTCCTCGTTATTTCCACCCTCTAAATAAGCTAATGCCCCTGCAGCCATTGCACTGGCTGAGCCAATCTCTGCTTGACATCCGCCTTCTGCACCTGATATGGACGCACTGGCAGCTATAACGCTACCAATCCCTCCAGCCACATATAAAGCCTCTAAAATTCGTTCATCTGGTACCTTTTTCTGCTCTTTATAGGTTAGCAAAACAGCTGGAATCACGCCACAGGAACCAGCAGTAGGCATGGCAACTATACGTCGCATACAAGCATTAGATTCACCCATTTTTACAGCCTTTTCCATTACCTGTACCAAAAAATCTCCTAACAAACGATTCTTGTTCATACGAAACTGTTCCAGTTTAGCACCATCTCCACCTGCTAAACCACTGGCAGACTTCAACTTTGGATTATAACTTTGGTCTGCTTTTTGCATTGCCTCATACATGGACTGCATCATCTTCATAGAATCTTCTTTGCTTACATTTCGCTCCTGCATATCCTCCTGCAAAACAACCTGCCAAAATGGTATCTTTTGCTCATTTGATGCTTCTACAATCTCACTTAATTTTGCAAAACTCATTCTTCCCCGTCTCCTTCCAAGCTATAATATGTCACCTTCTCCACTCCTTCCAGATGCTCTAACCACTTAATCGATTCTTTAGGAACTTCCTGATCACATTCAATGACCATAACCGCATTTCCTCCGCGTGCAGCCCTATATAACTGCATAGTCGCAATATTTATCGATTTGTGTGCCAACATACTGGTTACCTCTGCCACATGTCCTGGCTGGTCAAGGTTATGCACAATTAAGGTTGGATAATCACCAGAAAAATTAGCTTCCAATCCATCTACACTGGCTATATTAATTAAAGAGCCTCCTATGGATTCCCCTATTACAGTTAGAGTCCTTCCATTCACTCCTTTCAAAATCAGTTCTACAGAATTTGGGTGTCTATCCTCCAAATCAATTTTCCCAAACTCCACCTTCATTCCTGCTTCTTTTGCCAATTCTAAACTCTCCGGAATTCGAACATCATCTGTTTTCATTCCTAATAATCCGGCTACAATCGCAAAATGCGTTCCATGTCCCTTCCCTGTTGCTAAAAATGAGCCGTGCAGTAGAATCTTTGCTGACACAATCTGCTCTCCCATTAATTTGCTCGTTACGTATCCTATCTTTACGGCACCTGCCGTATGGGAACTGGATGGTCCTACCATAACAGGACCTATTATGTCAAACAAATTCATAGTCTACCTCCATTGCGTTTGAATATGTATTTTTATATTAAATTATTAATATTAGTATTTATCCCAGATAAATAAATATGCACCTGCTAATTTTTATTTTTGAATTACTTCTCTAAATATTGGTCAATAAGTATCCGCACCATCTATGAATGTGCTAAAATATCTTCAAATTCAGCAGATGGCATAGGCTTTGCAAAAAGAAATCCCTGAATATCATCGCAGTGATTTTCTTTCAAAAAATCCAGTTGCCTATTGTTTTCTACACCCTCTGCTGTAATATGAAGTCCCATTTTCTTTCCCATATTTATCACATAGTATAATAATGTTTCGCCATTCCTATCTCCAATGTGATCAATCAGACTCTTATCCAGCTTTAATGTATCAAAACACTGCATATTGAGTGTGGCAAGTGAAGAATAACCTGTACCAAAATCATCCATAAGGATTCGTATACCCATATCCCGAAACTGTTCCAAAAGTTCCTGAATATTTGACATTCCTGCAACAGCACTCTCTGTAATCTCAATCTGTATAAAACTAGTATCAATCTCATATTCTTCTATAATAGCCTTATATCTTTCAATAATATCAAAACAATACAAAGATGCCCTACTTAAATTAATAGACACCGGATAAACCTTCTGCCCTTTTGCAAGCCACTGTGCCTGTTGTCTACACACCTCACGAAATACGTATTCATCAAGTTTAACAATCATTCCGTTTTGTTCAAACAACGGTATAAATGTACCAGGCGATATTAGACTTCCATCTTTCTCTCTCCATCTAACCAATGCCTCACTGCCTACTACTTCTCCAGTCGTAACACTGTATTTTGGCTGATACCAGACCTCAAACTCTCCTGCAGCAAGCGATTCCTCAAATCGCCCTTCTAACTGTTGACACTGCTGCAATCGCTCATGATCTATTTCGTCATAAAAAACACAATACTGCTTGTGCTGACTTCGTGCCTGTTCTCTGGCAATTTGAGCTTTTCTGTAAGCATCCTCCGTTTCCTCGTTTTCTTCCATTTCATGAACTCCATAACGAGAACGGACGCCCTTTACCTGCAATTCTTTTGCCAGCTTGTTAATTTCAGCAGAAATCTGATTTAAACGTTCAATTAAAGTTTCTTTATCTTCTGTTTTTAAAAACATACTAAATATATCTTCCTGCACATGACTAGCCAATTCCTCACTCTGAAGTTGATTAGTCAATATCTGCCATATGTCACAGATCATACGGTCACCTGCCGTTTTTCCGGCAACAATATTAATATTATTAAAATGGGTAATATCCATGGAAATCATATACCCTTGTGTATCTCGCTTTTTATTCATTTCTACACAGAATCTTGCATAATTCGCACCTTTTGTAAGAGGATCTTCATATGCATAGCGAAACGTCATTTTTTTCTGTTCCCGAGAAAGGTTAACAACAAACACTATTCCCGTAAGAATAAGCATCACTACAATAAAAGCCATCAGATACAGATTATGCTGAATAGGCGTTGCTCTACTTTCCAAAACATCTGCCGGTATAATCGTAAGCATATACCATGTAACATCGCCACCCATAAGATTTACTGGAACACAATGGTAATAATTTTTTTCTTCCAGATAAAATACACCACCATCTGATGTATTTTTCCCCATCTGTTTTTGCAGTTTTTCAATTGCTTCTGAATTCTGCTGTTTTGTGCTTAACAAATCAGTAAACAAGTTTTCTGACATCTGAAGAATATCATTTCCCATAGCAACCAAAATCTGTCCGTCACTATTGATTGCACAACTATAACCTTTACCATCAAAGCAATCAATCTGTAATGCATCATTAAAGCTTTGTGAATTATAAGTCAGGCCAAATACACCTTCGACCTTCCCATTATCATCATAGATTGGAATAGTCATAACATTTACCAAACCATGGCTTTCTTCCAATGCATCTTTCAAGATACCAGAGATTGTTGCCTTGCCTTCCATTCCACGCTTGAAGAACTCTCGATAAGACAAGTCTGCTACTCCACCATCTGTAGAATAGCTGGTTCCATCTGAAAACGCATATGCAAAACGCTTTAGTTCATACTCATCAAGAAATATCTCCAAAGCCTGCAGTTTATCATTTATGTTGTCAGGTGTTGCATCATGCATATTTTCAGAAAGACTCAGCAGTAGCTCATAATTTGAATGTATTTTATTATGCAGCGCCAATGCGTTCTGCGTTGCTACATCTTCAAGATTTTGCCGCAATTGTTTCTCCAGCTCATTAAAAATAATATAGGAGCTGGAAAAAATTGTTATCACAATAGCCAGCAATACAAACAGTATGATACTAAACTTTTTCGTATTAATTCTCTTCTTATGTTCTTTCATATACATTACCTCAAACTTTTGAAAAGCCATCTAATAAACTGTTAGTAGTACATTCACATTATTTTTACTTTTTAATCAAGCCCGTACAATTCTCTTTCTCAAATTGTATCACAATATCAAATATTCTGCATTAAAAATGGGTATAGGTTTTCTATCTTTTTCAATATGGCGTTAATTGACTTATATTCAATTAATCATTCTTCATTCGCCAATCGATACAACGCTGTAAATATTCTACATACTCAGGATTTTTGCACATTCCTTTACCTGGAGTATCAGATATTTTTGCAACATCCATACCATTACATTTAGTTGTTTTCATAACGATATTTAAAGGTTCTACATCTGTATCGTTTGAAATATATGTCCCAATTCCAAAAGCAACATTTACTTTTCCGTCAAAGTAACGGTAAAGTTTATCTGCTTTCTTGAAATCAAGACTATCACTAAAAAGTAAAGTCTTGTTCTTGGGATTGATTCCTAGAGATTCATAATGTTGAATCATTTTGTCTCCCCATTCAAATGGATTCCCACTATCATGACGAACACCACTGAAAAGTGTAGCATATGTGAGCTGAAAATCTTTAAGGAAACAGTCTGTCGTAATTGCATCTGTAAGAGTGATACCATTAAGGACACCATATTCTCTTATCCACGCATCAAGTGCATACCAATTGGAATATGAAGGATTATGTTTGTGATTTCCCTGACCGACACACATAATCCATTCATGTGCCATGGTACCAACAGGTGTAAGCCCATACTTTTTAGCAAGATAAACATTGGATGTGCCTACAAAATGTGAGCAACAATATTTGTGTTGCTTTTGCATTTCTGCTAATTTTCTTATGGCCATATCCTGTGATTCTGCTGATAAACGTCTACGTAACCCAAATTCACTAAAGTTAGATAAGGAACATTCTCCATCAATTAGCCATTTAATTTTTTCATCTAGTTTTCTTTCGAAACTTGCCATTAATTCATCATAATCATACGCCATTTTAAAATAAACTTCATTTACAATAGCAAGCACTGGAATTTCATACATAGATGTATTGAGCCATGTACCCGACGTCTCGATATTAAGACCACATTCAGCATCTGTATTGATTGTAAAATCCTCAAAACGTGGATTCCAAATACGAAGAAAATCTACATATGAACCTTTAATCCATTTAATATTGTCAAGATAAACAAGTTCGTCCTCAGTAAACTTAAGTGTGCAAAATGCTTTTATTTGCTCTTTGATTTCTTCAACCATTTCTAAAGTAAATTTTGCATCAGTGTTACGACACTTAAATGTCCAGGTTGTCTTGTAATCTGAAAACTGATGATAAATTGCCTGTCCCATTGAAAATTTATACATATCGGTTTCTAATAAACTGTTAATAATCCGTGGTAATTTCATGATTTTGCTCTCCTTCTGTTTTATTAATATTTTTTACAATATTAAAGATAGTATAGAGTTTTTAATATTCCATTATAAAAATAATGAATAATTAATTTAAATAATTTCAACCTGGCAAAGTTTCATTGCATCTATAGCTGTTTTATGACTCTCAGTCGTTACACAGGCACAAGCATTTTCGATTACACGAATCATTGCTTCCGGACAATAAGTTTTCGCTATTAATACATTGCTAATCACACAGATTCCAGTACAAACTCCCACAAAATCAACCTGAATATCCATATTATTTTCTGTATATTCCTCGTATAATGTTTTTCCAAGTTCTAAGCTTCCAAAAGTAGGTTTATCAATAAAATGATACTGATATGACTTCTCACAAATAGCGTTTAAAACTTCTTCATTAACAAGCCAGCCCTCCGTTTTTTCAATACAATGTGTTACAGGCAAATTTTTCCCCTCTAATGTATTAAGATAATCTTCGTGGTGAGTATCTCTTGTTAATATAATACGTTGGTAATCTCCGTCTTTAATAACGTTGATTATATTTGGTATAACAGCTTGACATTCTGCATTGCCAAGGGAACCAGTTATAAAATCATTTTGCACATCTACAATTACAAGTATTCTTTTCATATTCGTGTCACCTCATATAATAAAATATTTTTTATCATTTTAAACATAGATTATTGTTTTACAAAAAACCTTACATCTTTGCATAAGCAATTCAGTAAGGTTTTCTAGTTACCGCAATCCTACATTTTTCCTTTTAACATTTTTTGTTCTTTCTTTTTCTGATACATCAGCTCGTCTGCCTCGTTGATAATACTGTCAACTTCTTTTCCTTCGCCAAATGCATATCCCATAGCTACATCTAATTCTATTTCAACTTTCTGGGATTGTAACGTAATAAGTTCATCCCACTTGTGTAACATATTATCAAGCTCGCC
>CAYOMP010000113.1:4590-9153 GCA_964405075.1 uncultured Lachnospiraceae bacterium | reverse complement strand
TATGCTTAATACATCTTCTAATGTTAATGGCTCAAAGTACAATTTGTCTGATGTATCATAATCAGTTGAAACTGTTTCTGGATTACAGTTAACAATAATTGTTTCAAATCCTAATTTCTTTAATGCCATTGCTGCATGTACACAACAGTAATCAAATTCAATACCCTGTCCGATTCTGTTAGGACCGCCACCTAAAATCATAATCTTAGGTTTGTCGCTATTTACCGGATTCTTGTCTTCTGCATTATATGTTGAATAGTAATATGCACTGTTTTCTGTACCACTAACATGTACGCCTTCCCAAGCTTCTTCAACACCAAGCTCGATTCTACGATTTCTAATATCTTCTTCTGCTACTTCAAGAATCTGACTTAAATATTTATCTGAAAAACCATTTTTCTTAGCTGCAATAAGTTTTTCATCTGAAGGAATCTGTCCCTTATTAGCCATTAACGCTTCTTCTTCTTCAACTAACTCTTTCATCTGTCCAATAAAATATGCTTTAACTTTAGTTAATTCGAAGATTTCTTCTACTGTAGCACCTTTTCTGAGTGCTTCATACATAATAAAATGACGCTCACTAGATGGTTCCATTAACATTTTTAATAATTCTTCTTTTGTTAATGAGTCAAAGTTCTTAGCATGTCCTAAACCATAACGTCCTGTTTCCAAACTACGAATAGCCTTTTGGAATGCTTCTTTATAAGTTTTACCTATACTCATTACTTCACCAACAGCACGCATCTGAGTACCTAGTTTATCTTCTACACCCTTGAATTTTTCGAATGCCCAACGAGCGAATTTGATAACTACATAATCTCCATCTGGTACATATTTATCTAATGTTCCATATTTGCCACATGGAATATCCTTTAATGTTAAACCAGCTGCAAGCATAGCTGATACTAAAGCAATTGGGAAACCTGTAGCTTTTGATGCTAAAGCTGAAGAACGTGATGTTCTTGGGTTAATTTCAATAACAATAATTCTATCTGTCACAGGGTCATGCGCAAACTGTACATTTGTACCACCAATAACCTGTACTGATTCTACAATCTTATATGCCTGTTCCTGAAGTCTCTTTTGACATTCTTCAGAAATTGTTAACATTGGAGCCGCACAGAATGAATCACCTGTATGAACTCCCAATGGGTCGATATTTTCGATAAAACATACTGTAATAATATTATTGTCAGCATCTCTTACTACTTCTAATTCTAATTCTTCCCATCCTAAAATAGACTCTTCTACTAATACCTGTCCAACAAGACTTGCCTGAAGCCCTCTGGCACATACGGTCTTTAATTCTTCTTTATTATATACTAAGCCACCGCCGGCTCCACCCATTGTATATGCCGGACGAAGTACAACTGGATATCCTAATTTATCAGCAATAGCTAATGCTTCATCAACAGAATATGCTACCTCACTACGAGCCATTTCTATACCTAATTCATCCATAGTCTTTTTGAATTCGATACGGTCTTCTCCTCTTTCGATAGCATCTACCTGTACACCAATAACCTTAACATTATATTTATCAAGAATTCCTGCCTGGTTTAATTCAGAACAAAGATTTAATCCTGACTGTCCTCCTAAGTTTGGAAGTAATGCATCTGGACGTTCTTTTGCAATAATTTGTTCTAATCTTTCTACATTAAGTGGTTCAATGTAAGTTACATCCGCAGTTTCTGGGTCTGTCATAATTGTAGCTGGATTAGAATTAACTAATACAATTTCATATCCCAATTTACGAAGTGCTTTACAAGCCTGTGTTCCTGAATAATCAAACTCACATGCTTGACCTATTATGATTGGTCCTGATCCGATTATCAATACTTTGTTAATATCTTCTCTTTTAGGCATTTTTAAATCCTCCTCTTAGTTCGCAGCCAAACTAATAATTCCATATTTATTAGCTCTATTAAATTTCACACTACTTCTATTATATAATTCTAATAAAGGAACCTCAATATTTTTATTCATTAAATTATTGAATAGTTATTCATTAGCATTCTTATAAATCTGTTTAAACATAGATTTATAAGAATTTTTATGCAAAATACTTAATACAATTTTGACTCAGCATTCATTGCGGAGCATTTTTAATACATATGAAAACTTTGTTCGCATAATTTGAGAAACGTGCTTTGCGAGTTTCTCAAATTATCGCGGCGCTTGCGCAAAAAAATGTATCCCACCAATTTTTCTCTTGATGAGATACACCCGAATATTCAACATTAGTCTCTATTTCTACTATTTTAAAACTAGGTAATGTTGCAAAGTTCATCAAAGCTTGCCCTGAAGTTTTTCATAGAACTCTAACTCTATTTTAGCCGCCTGTCTCAAATTTTCATTATCTGTTGTATTAATATAATTTGATAAACTGTTAATTGAAGCTTCTACAAATCTTCTTGTTCCTTCAATATCATTTCCAAAATCGTCAACTTTGCCATTTTCTCTATCCTTATTCAACTGTTCTAACTGAAGCTGTGTGACATATTTAGTATATTCACTACTCATATCATAGCCATTCATTTTCATTTCTTTAGCAGTTTTGCTCCATGCTTCTTTTACCAAACTATCCACACTTTCGAATATGAAATCCATATACCCTTTAGTTAAATCAGATTTGACATTTTTTCTATAATCCTCAGAATTTTGCTCTGCATCACCCTTTGTTGTTTCGATTATACTAGTTATTACTTCATCTATAGATACAGTCTTACCTATATCTGAAACATCTACCTTGTTACTATCTTTATTAACAGAATTCAATTGTTCATAAATTACTTCTACGAAGCGTTCCAGTTCATTTTGACTTCCTTTACCAATTCCATTAACTGTTTCATCTATTTCTTTCTGCATCTGTTGTAATTTGGCATCCTGAGCTATAGCTCTCATTATCAGATTAATATCTTCTGGTGAAAACATATCTATTGCACCAGCCAGTTCATCTAAATTCTCCCTATTTACCTTTAACATTCCACCACTTGATAGTGGAATTGTTATTACCTTACTATCATCTGAAACATCTCCCAATGTCAGTAACTGTTTTTCGTCATCACATTGAAAAATTGCCCCCTTATATTCAATAATTCCATTTTCATCAGCTAAGTATGAATAAGGGGCTTTTTTGGACATTCCCATTCTTTCTGACACAAATCTTTTTGCATTTTTCTCAATCTCTAATTGTCTTTCCTCCAACTTTTCGTCCAGTTTCTTTAATTTTTCTTTCTCTATTCTGGATTCTAACTCTTCTTTAGCATCTTCTAATGTGTCATCTACACTTGCAATCAACCTGTCCCATTCTTTAATAGAAAATTCTGAACCTCCTATACTATATTTAGGCTCTCCATTTTTTAACTGATTCTCAAATTTTTCCATGGTCTCTGCTATTAACTGACTGATTATGTCCTTTGAAGATTTGTCAATCTTAGTTGAGTCAACTTCATATCCATTAACCTCTCCATCGTCATTTTTTTCTTCCACATACACCGTTTTCCCATCATCTAATACCTTTGCTTTTAACACCCTGCCATTAAATATATCAATTTTTACATTATCACTGTCTTCTGCTGATATATTTCTGACTTGACATTTTTCCAAAACTGACTCTATATTTTCGCTTTGAACTTTGTATAACCTATCTGCAAATATACTAGATTCACTATTATTCTTTTCAGACATACCATATAATCTATTATCAAAAATTGACTTTCCTAATCCATTAATTCCCATAATCTAATTTCTCCTTTAATTCTATTTTTATCCTCGCTTAACGTATCTGTCATATAATAATATTTTTTGTTTTAGAACTTCTCGTCCTCGCCGCAAATTAGTTTTCACTGTATTTTCTGGTATATCCATAATTTTTGCTATTTCTTTTATGGAATAATCCTCATAATAGAATAAATATAAAACATTTTTATATTTATCATCCAGTTCCATTACCAGCCATAATGTTTCATCTATTTCAACATTAGGAAGTACAAAATATTTCTTTTCTATATTATCAAATCCAATATCAACTCCATGCCACTTACTTTTCAATAAATCCTTACACAAGTTAATACATGTTTTAATAATCCATGCCTTTTCATGTTGTACATCTTCGAATTTTGGATTATAACGTATCATCCTTACAAATACTTCCTGTGCTATATCCTCTGCATCTGAATGAGATTTTAACTGTACAAATGCAATTCTGTATATAAAGGAATAATATCTCCTAAAATAATCTTCTAACTGTACTCTATCCATAACATCCCCCGCATATTTTCTTATGCACTCTTATTTTTAAATTTAGGTAATTTTTATTACACCCTCTTTATCTCTCTAATTATAATACGATTCAGCCTAAAAAAAAGTTTCAATTGTATAAAAAAAAGTTGATTAAAGTTGATTACGTGTGTATCAAGCGCAAGCGTGTCTGTATTGGAAATGAAAATTCTTTATAAATAACACAAAAAAATTCCCCCAACAAACTCACAACTTTTCTAGTTCACAAAAAAACCATATTTTCTGTTATTTCCCACAAATCCGCATATTTACTGTATTTCG
>CAYOMP010000113.1:0-4580 GCA_964405075.1 uncultured Lachnospiraceae bacterium | reverse complement strand
GAGCCCCTCTTGCATCCTTTTATTAGCACTCTCGTGTAATGAGTGCTAATTTTTCCTTGACTTTTAAAATAAAGGGGATTATCATTATCAATAGATTAAATTTCAAAAAATTAAGGAGTGATTTTTTTATGGAAAAACATGGTAGTCTTTCAATTAACAGTGAAAATATTTTCCCTATTATAAAGAAATGGTTATATTCTGATCACGACATCTTTTTTAGAGAATTAATTTCTAATGGTTGTGATGCAATTACTAAATTGAAGAAATTAGATATGATGGGTGAATATTCTATTCCTGAAGATAATGAATTCAAAATTCAGGTTATTGTTAATCCAGAGAATAAAACATTAAAATTCATTGATAATGGTATTGGTATGACAGCTGATGAAGTTGAAGAGTATATCAACCAAATCGCTTTCTCTGGTGCTACTGACTTTTTAAATAAATATAAAGATAAAACTAACGAAGACCAGATTATTGGTCACTTTGGTTTAGGATTTTATTCAGCATGTATGGTAGCTGATGAAGTTCACATTGATACACTCTCATTCAAAGATGGAGCTACAGCTGTTCACTGGGAATGTGATGGTGGTACTGAATTCGATATGAAAGAAGGTACTAAAACAACTGTAGGTACAGAAATTACTCTTTTCCTTAACGAAGATTGTTTAGAATTCGCTAATGAATATCGTGCTCGTGAAGTAGTGACAAAATATTGTTCATTTATGCCAACTGAAATTTTCTTATCTAAAGAAAATGCAGAACCAGAATACGAAACAATTTTACCAGAAGAAAAAACTGATAAAGATACTGTAATCGAAACAATTATTGAAGAAGCAAAAACTGAAGAACGTGAAAATGAAGCAGGAGAAAAAGAAGTAGTTGAAGTTTCTCCACGAACAGAAAAACTCAAAATATTAAAACGTCCTGTTGCTTTAAATGATACTCATCCACTATGGACAAAACATCCAAATGAATGTAGCGATGAAGAATACAAAACATTTTATCGTAAAGTATTTAATGATTACAAAGAACCTTTATTCTGGATTCATTTAAATATGGACTATCCATTTAACTTAAAAGGTATTTTGTACTTTCCAAAAATCAATACAGAATATGACTCTATTGAAGGTACTATTAAACTTTACAACAATCAGGTATTTATTGCAGATAATATCAAGGAAGTTATTCCTGAATTCTTATTATTGCTTAAAGGTGTAATTGATTGTCCTGATCTTCCACTTAACGTTTCAAGAAGTGCTTTACAAAATGATGGATTTGTTAAGAAAATCTCTGAATACATCACTAAGAAGGTTGCTGATAAGTTATCTGGAATGTGTAAAACAGACAAAGAAAATTATGAAAAATACTGGGATGATATTAGTCCATTCATCAAATTCGGTTGCTTAAAAGATGAAAAATTCTGCGAAAAAATGAATGATTATATTCTTTTCAAAAATCTTGAAGGAAAATATATCACTTTACCAGAATGCTTAAAAACTGATGAAGCAAAAGAAAATGAAGAGAATGATGTTGAAAATAACGAATCTAAAGAAAATGATGCTGAAAAGAATGAAGAAAAAGAAAAGCATACAATTTTCTATGTTACAGACGAACAGCAGCAAAGTCAGTACATTAATATGTTCAAAGAGCAGGGCTTAGACGCTGTATATTTGACTCACAACATTGACTCTCCATTCATAGGTCAGTTAGAACAGAAAAATGAAAATATTAAGTTCCAGCGTATTGATGCTGATTTAACAGATACATTCAAAGAAGAAACAACCGAAGACGACGAATCATTCAAATCTGATGTAGATACTCTTACTGCAACATTCAGAAAAGCTCTATCTAATGATAAATTGGATGTTAAGGTTGAAAAACTTAAAAATACCAACATTTCTTCCATGATTACTGTATCTGAAGAAAGCAGACGTATGCAGGACATGATGAAAATGTACAATATGTATGGAATGGATCCTTCTATGTTTGGTTCTATGGAAACACTTGTATTAAATGCTAATAACGACTTAGTTAAATACATTCTTGCTAACAAGGATTCAGAAAATGTCCCTATGATGTGTGAACAGCTATATGATTTAGCACTTATTGCTCACAAGCCACTTTCTCCAGAAGCAATGACTAAATTCATCACTCGTAGCAATGACATTATGATGCTTCTTGCAAAATAAAATACAAAAAACGGCTCAAAAATAAATGTTGGGGTATGAGTTTTATTTGATTCATACCCCAACATTTTCTGTTATGATAAATAAAAGCTAAACAAAATTTGTATAACCTATTAGTAAGTGATGGTCATATTGAAATTTTGTTTAGCCTTTTTATTTCTAACTATGTAAAATTCTTATTAAAATCTCTCAAGTATAATAAGATCAAATAATTATGCTAACTGCACAGCGGCTTCTGCTTCTTTAAGTCTTGTAGCTACAACACTTAGCACCTTATCCGGCATATAAGGTTTCAAAATAAAATCTGTAGCACCTAGCTGGAAACCTTTCATTCTGCTATCCATATCTTCCTGAGATGTTATAAATAAAACTGGGATTGCTCTATTTTTTTCATCCTGCTTAATTCGTTTAATAGTTTCAAATCCATCCATACCAGGCATTTGAATGTCTAGCAAAATCAAATCCGGTCTGTTTTTCTCCATAAACTTTAAAGCCTGCTCCCCCGATTTTACTAGAGATACCTTATAGTATGGTTTCAAAAAACTTTCCAGAATTTTTAAATTTGTTAACATATCATCAACCACTAAAATATGTTTCTCCATTTCTCCAACCCCTCCTTAACACCTTTGTTAAACAGCAAAATTAAATTTTCCATTTCTATTCAAAATACTGATTATAAATATCAAAGTAATTTACTGTGCTGATGTCAGGATTATCTTCCAACTTCACCTCTCCCCACATCGCATCATTAAACACAGAATCAAGACCTTCAATATATACTTCGTAAACTTCGTCAAAAGCTTTCACTTTACGCTGTTCAACAATAACTGCCTTGTTTGCATCTGTAGCTTCAATATCATAACTATTAACACATTTTATAATATAATAACTATCTGTTGTTTCTATTATATCACTTAATTTGTCATTTTCCATATTAAAAATAACTTTTTCGACATTTTCGTCAATTTGTCCTCTTCCAACAGATATTTCATAGTTGGCAACATCACTATAGTTCTCTGCCAATGAAATAAAGTCATCGGTATTTTGAGCTTTATCGAACACAACCTGTATTTTTTCTTGAACATCTCTTAATTCATCTTCTGTATATTCTTTTCTATTACCAGATTCATCCATATAGTATTTGTTAATAATAATCTGTTGAATTGTTATTACTCTTGCCTCATCATCGCTAACCTCTGTATTAGTTTCAGTTGTTAGTGATGAATATATTTTACTTGCAAGTAAATATTCTGAATATGAACTATTAATATCTTCTTCAGTTAATTTAAAAAAATCTTTCTCACTTTCAGTCAAACCAGAATAAAATTCATTTGACGCTTTAGCCAAAGTTGTTTTTTCATCTTCTGATAATTCAATACCATTTGATTTTGCAAATAAAGCCATACTCTTAATCTTTGACAGTTGTGAGATAACTGTATCTTTCACATAATCTTCGAGAGTTTTTCCATTGCAATTTTCCTGCCAGATACTATTCCCATATACCTTTTCATATTGATTTTTTAATGTATACATGTACAATTTAGCTTCGCCTAAGGAACAAATTGATGTATCTATCTTAAACACCTGATTATTCGTTAGTCCACCTTGATTTAAAAAGCCCTGTGAGTCCCCTAATGAACAACCTATTGTTCCTATCACTAAACATATTATAATTGGTATGATTTTTATCTTTTGATTTTTCATTTTATTATCCTTTATTCCTGCATAAAAATTTCTTCAAAAAGTCGATTTGGTATTATAACATTTTTCCACTTTTTTATCATCTTTCCGACTTTTTATTATATATTAAATCTAGTGATATATCAATTATAATTATTCTATTTTCCTTATATATTTCTTACTTTTTCTTCATTATAATTAAATTTTTTGCAAGTCTTGATTTTATAGCTTTATATATAATACTACTAATTCGCTTCATTAATATTCTGGTCAAATACTTACTATTTTTGATATTTGTTATTCACCCACCTATAGAGGAGGGTGAAATTTCTTCTAAGTTATATCAAACCTAAGTCTTTACATAAGCTTACAGTTAATAAAACTACCCGAACTGGACTTTTCAACAATTATTTGTTTACTAATCTGTTCCTTTAATTCTCCCACGTGGGAAATTATTCCAATTAATCTGTCAGTACCAGTCATAGAGCTTAGTATTTCAATAGCCTGCTGCAAAGATTCGTTATCCAAAGAACCAAATCCTTCATCAATAAATAGGGTATCTGCCACTATTCCTCCTGCATTATTCTGCATTATATCGCTGGTTCCAAATGCTAAAGCCAATGCTGCCTTAAAAGACTCTCCTCCTGATAAGGTATTAACATGTCGCATTTTTCCTGTATAATTATCTAGCACCTCAATATCAAGAGCATT
>CAYOMP010000112.1:6330-9267 GCA_964405075.1 uncultured Lachnospiraceae bacterium | reverse complement strand
GTTCTATATTTAGGATTATATTACGCGAACGAATGTTTGTCAATGTTTTTTTCGAAAGTTTGTTCGGAAAATTTGTTCGATTTCTATTCTATTTGTCTTACATCTTCAAGAAGTTCTCAATAATCTTTCGTCCTTCTGGTGTTAATATAGACTCCGGATGGAATTGAACTCCAAAAATATTATATTTTTTATGTTCTATAGCCATTACTTCCCCTTCATCTGATGTAGC
Source organism: uncultured Lachnospiraceae bacterium (assembly GCA_964405075.1). GTDB lineage: Bacteria > Bacillota > Clostridia > Lachnospirales > Lachnospiraceae > CAYOMP01. The sequence continues at coordinate 9,038 of CAYOMP010000112.1, read as the reverse complement.
TGTTACGATTACATCTAACTCCTCACTACCTTTTTTTCCTATTAAAGAATGGTATCTGGCTACTTTAATTTTATTATCCAGTCCTCCAAATAATTTACTATCTGTATTAACACTTATTACAGATTGTTTGCCATGCATTAATTTGTTGGCGTATGTTACTTCCATTCCAAATACTTCACATATAGCCTGATGACCTAAGCATACTCCTAATATAGGTATTTCTTTTCCAAGTTCAGCTATTACCTTTTCACAAATTCCTGCATCCTTTGGCTTTCCTGGTCCTGGAGAAATAATAATATGCGTAGGTTTTAATTCTTTAATCTCCGCTACACTCATCTCATCATTTCGTATTACCTTTATGTCAGAATTTATTTCACCAACCAATTGATACAAATTGTAAGAAAAACTATCATAATTATCTATTAATAAAATCATTTATAATTCCTCCCCACCAGCTACTAATGCATCTTTTACTGCCTTTGCTTTGTTTAGACATTCTTGATACTCATTTTTGCTAATACTGTCTGCTACTATACCTGCTCCGGAATGAACATATACCCTATCCTTTTTCTTATATGCTATTCTAATGGCAATACATGTATCCATATTTCCAGAAAAATCTATATAACCAATAGCACCGCCATATATTCCTCTTTCGCATTCCTCTAGTTCATCTATAATCTGCATTGCTCTGATTTTAGGTGCCCCCGATAATGTTCCTGCCGGCAACACTGCTTCGATTGCATCAAATGCATTCTTTTCCTTTAATATTTTTCCTTTAACAGTAGACCCTATATGCATAACATGAGAATATCTCTCTATAGACATATACTCTTCTACTGAAACGCTTCCAAATTCGCTAATTTTCCCTAAATCATTTCTTCCTAAGTCAACCAGCATATTGTGTTCGGCCAATTCTTTTTCATCACTTAACAATTCTCGTTCTAGTGCCTTATCTTCTTCTTTGTCCTTTCCTCTCGGTCTTGTTCCTGCTAACGGAAATGTATATACAGTATCCTTATTTAACTTAACCAAAGTTTCCGGTGAAGCTCCAATTATCTCAACATCATCTGATTTAAAATAAAACATGTATGGCGACGGATTTGTTGTCCTCAAAACTCTGTATGCATTTAATAAACTTCCTTCATATTCTGCTGACATTCTATTAGATAATACTACCTGGAAAATATCACCCTCATGGATATATTCTTTTGCTCTTTCTACCTTTTCACAAAATTGTTCCTGAGTACATATTCCTTTTAATTCGCTCTTTAGTTTTCCAGGTATTATTTTCTCAACTTTACCATTTTTTATTAAATCAATTATTCTGTCTATTTCCTTTATAGCATTTGAGTACTCTTGTTCAATATTTTCTACTCGTATATTTACAATTACTGTGATTTTTTGCATTAAATTATCAAAAACTACAACCTTATCAAATAACTTCAATTCAACATCTTTATTTTTTTCATCTTCTTCTTTACATTTATTATCCAATGCCTTTTCAGCATATTTTAAATAATCATATGCAAAATATCCTACTAAACCTCCTGTAAATGGTGGTAATCCTTCCAATCTTGGACTTTTATAATTATTTAAAATATTCTCTAATTCTGTTTTAGGATGTGTTACATTTTTTCTATTTATGCTCTTTTCGTTGGAATTGCTATTTTTCAAATCACAGCCTTGATTCTCTGTCTTACTTAAAATACCTGTATTTAGATTATTCGTAATCACTTCTAGCTCATTATTTGTACATGATACCTCCAACACAGGATCAAAGCCTATAAATGTATATCTCCCTTTGGTTTTCTGTTTCTCCACACTTTCTAACATAAAGCAGTTAGAGCTTTCCTTCTCCAAGATATTCAGCACCTGGATTGGTGTTTTTACATCTGCTAATATTTCCTTACTGATTGGTACAATATCATACCCCTTACTGATTTCTTTCGCTTCATTAATTGATAACATATAACCCTCCTATTTTTCCTTAATACACCGTTTGGACAATACATATTTTCCTATCTAGCATTCATAGACTAAAAAACCGCCCCTGACAATACATTATGTACTGTCAAGGACGGTAAAAAATACTTTATCACCGCGGTGCCACCTTGATTCGTGGAATCCACACTCTCACTAGAATACTATCATATTCCTGACAACTTACGCGTGTCTTGCGTCATAGAATACTAGGAGCTATTGCTCTGTTGACTATGCCCTCAGTGGTCCATTTAATAAATAGCATTCTGTCGGTTCTCAGCAATCCCAACTCTCTGTAAGTGCCCTGTTTATTTTTATCTCCACCTCAACGGTTTAACACTATTAAATTAATAATCCCTGTGCATATATTTTTATGTTCAATGCACTAAATTTATTATATTATAAAATTCATATCTTCCAACGTCAAGTATTTTATTTAATACAATAATATTTTATTTAATACAATAATATGCTTATCATATTCCAATATAATACTTCCAAAAATATTATAACATTGTACGTTCCCACTAATTAATCACTTTTCCATTTTGATCATACATTACTGGTTCTTTATCAATTAAATTAACTTTTATTTTCTTATTCATTAAATAGAGTATACATATTCCTAATGCTAATCCAACAACTGCAACAATAATCTGAACAAATATACTTTCAAGAAGTGCATTAAAAATCGAAGTTTCTGAAATAATTACAGACATTAAGTT
>CAYOMP010000112.1:0-6320 GCA_964405075.1 uncultured Lachnospiraceae bacterium | reverse complement strand
ATATATATAATTGGATAATTATCTATTCTTAATTTTCATAAATAAAAACAAATAGCATACCAATTATAAAGGCATATACTCCTTGCACAACGTTCATATGATATGCACCAAACAGAAAACTAGATACAATCATGGCAACAATTGGTTTCATATTATTTCTTGCTCGACTATACACAATTCCTCTAAATATCAGTTCCTCAATAACTGGTGCTGCTACGCAAGCTGCCAATACTTCCCAAACAATGCTACCACCATATATCGCCTTAGATACTTCTTCAAATCCTGGAAATACTTTTCCCAAATTACTTAATGATAAAATCACATTGACACTAATACATGCTAACACCGAAACCACAATAATCGGAAGATACCAAATAACTGATGGTCTATTGTCATATTCTTGTTTTCTTCTCTTAATATCGTTTCTATAAAAGAAAATCATAAGAGGAGTTGTCACTGTAGCCGCAATAAAAGTCATCAACATTGACATTCCATAAACTTTCTCTGTCAATTTGTTAGTATATTCAGTGAAATTTAATGCCTGCCCACCAGCCGTCATCTCTGCCTGTAATGCCAAACCATTAATCATTGAAAATGTGACACTTACAGCCAATGTTATTCCAAAATAAATAAGTATTGGATATATTAAATTCCAAATCATAACCCAAAAATTCTCTTTTCTCATTTTATAACTTATACCCCCTATTTACATACTTGATATTTACGTCTTATATCTTATAACATATACTGCATATTTGCAATATATCACAAAGGGATGTGATTACTCACATCCCTAACCTACATAATAATCAATTATTTAGCCTGAATATATCCCTGTGCTTTTAATAATTCTGCACAAAGAACAGCTCCACCTGCAGCACCACGTACTGTATTGTGTGAAAGACCTACAAATTTGAAGTCATATACTGTATCTTCTCTTAATCTACCGATTGAAACACCCATACCATTTTCATAATCAACATCCAAATTTACCTGTGGACGATTATCTTCTTCCATATATCTGATGAACTGCTTTGGTGCACTTGGCAATTCTAATTCCTGTGGAAGACCTTTAAAGTTAACTAATTTTTCAATTAACTGTTCCTTAGTTGGTTTCTTTCTAAATGAAACAAATACAGATGCTGTATGACCATTTAATACTGGAACTCTGATACACTGTGCTGTAATAGTTGGTTCCTGAGCTTTAACGATAACACCATTTTCAACTTTACCAAATACTCTTAGTGGTTCCTGTTCGCTCTTTTCTTCTTCTCCGCCAATGTATGGAATAACATTTTCAACCATTTCTGGCCACTCTTTAAATGTCTTACCAGCTCCTGAGATAGCCTGGTATGTAGAAACTACTGCTACTGTTGGCTCGAACTCTTTCCATGCTGCAAATGCAGGAGCATAACTTTGAATTGAACAGTTAGGTTTTACTGCTACGAAACCTCTTGTAGTACCAAGACGTTTCTTCTGATCATCTATAACTTTGAAGTGTTCTGGGTTGATTTCCGGAACAACCATAGGAACATCTGGAGTCCAACGATGTGCACTATTGTTAGAAACTACTGGAGTTTCTGTTTTTGCATAAGCTTCTTCAATAGCTTTGATTTCATCCTTTGTCATATCAACTGCACTGAATACAAAATCAACTTCAGCTGCAACCTTCTCAACTTCATTAACATTCATTACTACTAATTTCTTAACTGCTTCTGGCATTGGAGTTGTCATTTTCCATCTGTCTCCTACAGCTTCTTCGTAAGTTTTTCCTGCTGAACGTGGACTTGCTGCAACAGTAACAACCTCAAACCATGGATGATTTTCTAACAGAGAAATAAATCTCTGACCTACCATTCCTGTAGCACCTAAAATTCCAACTCTTAATTTCTGACTCATAATTTCATACTCCTCTTTTATAAATTTATATTAAGTATACGCTATATGCCTTCCCTTATAAGGCTAGAACAGAACAAAGAATGTGCCTTGGCACATTCTTGCACGAATGTGAATCCAATGCGTAGCATTTTTTAATTCATAGGAGGACTTTCCTATGAATTAAAAAAGTTCTGTTTCACATACACTTTAGAAACAGAACTTATAATTTGTTTTTCTACCGCGTACACTTGTCTTTCCTTTAAGTATACTACCCTATTTCGATAAAAAAATCAACCACTTTTTTAATTTTTTAGTAAATAATCTTTGTTAACCTTAATTACTTCTTTCATTGCGTCCATTCCCGGTGCTCCCTTAGTCATACGTTTACTTACACAAGTATACATACTGATAGCCTCGTAAATATCCTTTTCGAATAATTCACTTTCCTCTTTGTATTCTTCTAATGATAAATCATCAAGAGCACAATTTTTATCAATACACTTCAAAACAAGACGTCCTGACACACTATGTGCATCTCTAAAAGGCATACCTTTATTTACAAGATAATCTGCTACATCTGTTGCGTTAGTAAATCCACCCTTAGCACTGCTAGCCATAGCTTCTTTATTAAATCTTGTAGTCTTTAACATACCTGTAAATAATGCTAAACATCCCTTTACAGTATCAATAGCATCAAATGTTAATTCCTTATCTTCCTGCATATCTTTATTATAAGCTAATGGAAGTCCCTTCATTGTAGTAAGAATGGACATTAATGCACCATATACTCTACCTGTCTTACCTCTTACCAATTCAGCAATATCCGGATTTTTCTTCTGTGGCATAATACTACTTCCAGTACTATACGCATCATCTAATTCAACGAATTTGTATTCGTTTGTATTCCATATAATAATTTCTTCTGAAAAACGGCTTAAATGCATCATAATAGTAGATAATGCAGATAACAGCTCAATTACATAATCTCTATCTGATACAGAATCCATACTGTTTAAAGTAGCTTCTTTAAAACCTAATAATTCAGCTGTATAATCTCTATCCAATGGATATGTTGTTCCTGCTAATGCACCTGAACCTAATGGACAGAAGTTTAATCTATTATAAATATCCATCAATCTCTGTCTGTCTCTTTTAAACATTTCAAAATAAGCACCTGCGTGATGTGCTAATGTAATAGGCTGTGCCTTCTGCAAATGTGTAAAACCTGGCATAAATGTATCGATATTTTCTTCCATTACATTCATAATTACATTAAGCAAATCCTTTACCAAGGTATCAATTTCGATAATTTCATCTCTTACATACAATTTCATATCAAGAGCTACCTGGTCATTTCTGCTTCTGCCAGTGTGTAATTTTTTTCCAACTTCTCCAATTCTATCAATTAGATTGGCTTCTACAAAACTATGAATGTCCTCATATTTATCCGAGATTTCTAATTTACCAGATTCAACATCAGAAAGAATCCCTTCTAGTCCTGCGATAATCTGAGCCTTTTCTTCATTAGTTAATATCCCTTGTTTTGCAAGCATTGTAACATGAGCAATGCTTCCATTTATATCCTGTTTATAAAATTTCTGATCAAATGAAATTGATGCATTAAAATTATATACTAATTGATCTGTTTCTTTAGTGAAACGTCCTCCCCATAACTGAGCCATATAATTATTCCTCTTTTCTGTATATTTTTACATTTCTACATAGTTTATCAAAAAAAACTTTTACTGTAAAGTATGGGATTCTCGTTCTTCACTTTCCTTTTTAGAAAAAACACACCCACAATAATTCTGTCTGTACAGATTATGTTCTTTTGATAGTTCAACTGACCTTTTATACCCATTCTTTTTCTTAAAATCTGAATTCAAGTAAGCAACTCCCACCTCTTTAGCTACACTTTCACCTATTTCATTTAACTTGTCTGCATTTTTTAAAGGACTAATTGAAAGTGTTGTTGTAAAATAATCGAATCCTCTTTTACTTGCCTCTAATCCTGCTTCACGAAGTCGCATTTCATAGCATTTAAAACATCTTGCTCCGCCTTCTTTTTCCTTTTCCAAACCTTTAACCGTATTATAGAATTTATCTGGTTCAAATTTACCTTCTATTACCGTTACAGGGTATTTTAAACTCATCTCGGATACTAATCGCTTTTGTTCCTCTACTCTATGCTCATACTCTTCTGGAGGATAAATATTAGGATTATAATAAAAAATCGAAATTTCAAAATACTGGGACAAATACTCTATACAATAACTACTACAAGGGGCACAACAACTATGAAGAAACAAAGTAGGTACTCTACCCTCTTTTTCTAATTGCATAATCAGTTTATCCAATTCCTTTTGATAATTCCTTTTATTGGTATTGTTTACTTGTGTTTTCATAAAAATATCTCTCTTTAACTAATAATATTCCTCGTTCATTATAACACATTGTTATAAATTTTTTCATACTATATAAATATAACTTTTGTAGGAGTAAGAAATGAACTGCGATTTAACTATAGATAATTTGTGTTACGCTTACCATTCTTTGTCTGGCGAAATCCCAGCTCTAGAAAATATATCTTTTACTGTTAAAAACGGGGAATTTGTTTCTATAGTTGGACCTAGCGGATGTGGCAAATCCACACTTTTATCAATAATTTTCGGACTACTCTCTCCTGAAAGTGGTTCCTTAAGCATAAATAATTTACCTATTTCCAAGTCAAATGTAAAGATTGGATATATGCTCCAAAAAGACCACTTATTTGAATGGCGTACAATCTACGAAAACGTAATATTAGGCTTAGAAATTCAACATACATTAAATTCAGAAAGCAAGCAAAAGGCCCTCGATATGTTAAAAACCTATGATTTGTACAAATTTAAAGACTCCAGACCTTCTGAACTCTCAGGTGGCATGCGACAAAGGGCCGCTCTTATTAGAACACTCATTCTGGAACCCGACTTGTTATTATTAGATGAACCTTTTTCTGCTTTGGACTATCAAACAAGGTTAAATGTATCTGATGACATTGGTTCAATAATAAAACATGAGAAAAAGACTGCAATCCTTGTAACTCACGATTTATCAGAGGCTATAAGTATGTCTGATAAAGTAGTTGTATTTTCAAATAGACCCGCTACTGTAAAAAAAATCATTCCAATAATATACTCAACTGATAATATAACTCCTTTTGCCTCAAGAAATACCCCTGAATTCAAAACTTATTTTAATGAAATATGGAAGGAGCTGAATTAAATGGCTACCCTATCTAGTCAAGAGGCCTTTGTAAAAAAAGAGCGTCAAAAAAAACTGTCCATTATTTTCTTTAGGACAGTTATTTTAATTACTTTTCTATTTTTATGGGAATTAACATCTCGCTTAGAATTAATAGACTCCTTTATCTTTGGAAGTCCTTCAATAATAATTTTATGTTTTATGGAACTATTAGATAACGGATTTATCCTATACCACATAGGAATCACCTTTATTGAAACCCTTATCAGCTTTTTGTTAGTAAATTTTACCGGAATAGCATTTGCAACTGTTATTTGGCTATTTCCACGATTGTCTAAAATATTAGAACCCTATTTAATCATATTAAACAGTCTGCCAAAATCAGCCTTAGCACCACTGCTAATTGTATGGTTAGGTGCTAATACTAAAACAATTGTACTATGTGGTATGTCCGTAGCTATATTTGGAACTATTATTACACTCCACACTTCATTTAACGAACTAGATGCTGATTTTGAAAAATTGATTTTAACACTGCATGGGAACAAATCTCATATTTTTACAAAAGTAGTTTTACCTGCCTCAGTACCAATTATTCTAAGCACTGCCAAGGTTAATATAGGTCTATGTTTAGTGGGAGTTATTATTGGAGAATTTCTCGCTTCTCGCGCCGGACTGGGTTATTTAATAATCTATGGCAGCCAAGTCTTTAAAATGAATTGGTTATTATTATCTATAATATTACTCTGTATAATGGCAATGCTTTTCTATAATACACTATCCTTTCTGGAAAAAGTTATTTCAAAACGTTTCTAGTACTTATATTGTATACTATCTTATTCCTCAACTACAAAGAACTCATTCTGCAAGTTTCTAATAGTTGGCAACTCTTTAAATGTTCATGCAGGCATCGTATTCTCTTCACTACTCACAAAAAAGAACTCCAATATAATTGGAGTTCTTTGAATAAATCTCAAATAAATATTAGTTATATTTACGCTTTCTAGCTGCTTCAGATTTCTTTTTACGTTTTACGCTTGGTTTTTCGTAATGTTCTCTCTTACGAATTTCCTGCTGGATACCAGCTTTTGCACAGTTTCTTTTAAATCTGCGTAAAGCGCTATCTAAAGTCTCGTTGTCTTTTACGATTACATTTGACATAGTCTCACACCTAACCTCCCTCCAGTTGTAGATTGTGC
>CAYOMP010000111.1:0-9344 GCA_964405075.1 uncultured Lachnospiraceae bacterium | reverse complement strand
ATGGAGCAACTGGTGTATTTTATGCCACAACGGGAGAGGCACCAGGGATTAATAGATTGGAGATATCTTTGGAAGATGCATTGCTTGTTTGTGAGAATGGGAAGCTAAGGGTATGTGAGCTTGGGTTTAAAGAAAGCGAATATAGAAAGAACTCAAAGGACCATTTCGCAAAATTATATGGAAACTGGAAAGATATTGAGTGTTTTGAGGAGAATACAGCCCATAAGGGAGTACTGAGGAACTTCATTGAGTGTATCGAGGGAAAATCTGAATTGTTAATAGATGGAAAAGAAGGATTTAATAGCTTGTTATTAGCAAATGCAATGTACATCTCTTCGTGGAAAAATAAAATGGTAGATATTCCTAAAACATTAGAGGAACAACTTCTTTTTGAAATAGAATTTGAAGATAATTATAATAAGAAAATTCTGTAATCAAAAACATGATATTGGTATAGGTAAAAATAACACTAAAAAATATTGGAGTATATAGAAAAAAGAATGTGCAAAGCACATTCGCACGTCGCGTTTTATTTGATTAGGAAAGAGGGAAAAGAATGAAACAAAAACATTTAAAGTTAGAAAATACACCTATAATTATATGGGGGGAACCATCGGAAAAGGTATTTCTTTTTGTACACGGACAAGGTGGTTGCAAAGAAGAGGCAGAACTTTTTGCTACAATAGCACAAAAATATGGTTGGCAAGTGTGCAGCGTAGATTTACCAGAACATGGTGAACGTCAGGAAGAAAAGAATTGCTTTGACCCTTGGCACGCTATACCGGAATTGCAAAATGTTATGAATTATATTAAGGCGGAATGGAAGAGAGTAGCTTTATTTGGTAATAGTATCGGTGCATGGTTTAGTATGCAGAGTTTTGCAAATGAAAATTTGGAATATGCATTATTTGTATCACCTGTATTAAATATGAATGATATGGTTACAAATATGATGAAATGGGCTGGTGTGACTACAGAAAGATTAGAAAAAGAGCAAAGAATAGAAACAGATTTTGGTCAGACATTATCTTGGGAATATTATACTTATATTCAGGAACATCCTATTAAAAAGTGGAATATTCCAACTAGAATTTTGTATGGAGATAAAGATAATTTAGTGGAAATGCGTACAGTTGATAATTTTATTAATCAATTTGGGGCAAAGCTTCAAGTAATGAAAGATGGAGAGCATTGGTTTCATACACCTGAACAATTGAAGGTTTTATCAGATTGGGCAACAAAAATTTTTGAAAATATGTAAAAATATACTTATATTGTATAAATGCAGGGGGATAAAAGAATGGAATTCAATATTGGTGATTTGAAGTGGACTAGGGAACCGGAAAAGTTTTTGCTGGAAAAGGATAAGATTGAAATTATTACAAAACCACATACTGATTTATGGCAAAGGACATATTATCATTTTAGAAATGATAATGCACCTGTTTTGCAAATGAGTACAGAAGAAAAGTATTTTTCATTTATTGTTAAAACTGAGTTTGAAAGTAAACATCGTTTTGACCAGTGTGGAATTGTAATGTATTTAGACAGTGACAACTGGTTAAAAGGGTCAATTGAGTATGAAAATGAGCAATTTCAGCATTTAGGAAGTGTTGTAACTAATAATGGATATTCTGATTGGGCAACAACTGCTATTGACGCATCAATTAAAGAAATGTGGTATCGATTTAGTCGTAGAGAAGATGATTATTGTATTGAATGTTCTAGGGATGGAATTAATTATAGTCAGATGCGTATATGTCATATGTGGAAAGGTAAGGATAAGATTTCTTTTGGTATTTATGCATGTAGTCCTGAAAATTCTTCATTTAAGGCTACATTTACCTGTATGGAAATTACAGAATGCAAATGGTTGTCTCATAATGGACAAGCGCCTGATGATGACAAATAATATACAACTATTGTTATATTAAAAGAATATGGATGTTAATCTTGACTCTACCGTAAGGGGAGACTATACACTATCTATGATAAATAGATTTGATAAGAATAAGTGAGGTACATATGGGAAAAGAGCAAGAAAAAATAGTAATCAAAGGTCTTAGACAAAATAACTTGAAAAATATTTCGTTAGAAATACCAAAGGAAAAAATAGTTGTATTTACAGGAGTGTCTGGTTCTGGAAAGTCAAGCATAGTTTTCGATACTATTGCAGCAGAGAGTCAAAGACAAATGAATGAAACTTATACAGCGTTTGTTAGGGGGCGACTCCCTAAATACGAAAAGCCTAAGGTTGATTTGATTGATAATTTAACTGCGTCTGTGATTATTGACCAGAGTAGATTAGGAGGGAATGCTCGTTCAACAGTCGGCACGATTAGTGATTTGTATTCAGCTGTTAGATTGCTATATTCCAGAATTGGTACGCCATATGTGGGAACTGCGTCTTATTTTTCTTTTAATGACCCTAATGGAATGTGTATGGAATGTTCCGGAATTGGTAAAATCATGGAATTGGATCTAGAGGGAAAAATTGATGCGGATAAATCTTTGAATGAAGGAATGTTGGATTTGCCTGCATATCATGTTGGAAATTGGTATTGGAAGATGTATACCAATTCAGGTCTTTTTAATCTTGATAAGAAATATAAGGATTATACAGAAGAAGAGAAAAATCTGCTTCTATATGGATCATATGAAAAAGGTGGAAAACAGGTTAATAAGAAAATAGAAGGTGTATATAATCATATGCACCGAATGTTGATACGACGTAATGGCTCTGAACTGAAAGACAATTCTTTGAAGAGAATGCAGTCTTTAATTAGAGAATGTCAGTGTCCTGCATGCCAAGGAAAACGATTGAATCCAACTACACTGAGTTGTAAAGTTGCGGGGTTATCTATAGATGAAATGTGTGAATTAGAGTTTGTTAAGCTTAGAGATGTACTACTTACTATTAAAGATAAGAGAGCAGAAACAATAGTAGAGTCTTTAGTTGCTTCTTTGACTCGTATGATAGATATAGGACTTCCGTATTTGAGCATGAATAGAGAATCATCTACTTTGTCAGGTGGTGAGGCTCAGAGACTAAAGTTGGTAAGATATATGGGAAGCTCTTTAACTGGAATGACATATATATTTGATGAACCTAGTACTGGAATGCATCCAAGAGATGTACACAGAATGAGTAAGCTGCTTAAGAGTCTTAGGGATAAAGGAAATACCGTATTGGTTGTTGAACACGATAAGGATATTATTAGTATTGCTGATGAAGTAATTGATGTAGGACCTTTAGCTGGTAAATTAGGAGGGCAGATTCTTTTTCAGGGAAGTTATGAAGAATTATTACTCTCAGAAACTAAGACTGGAAATGCTATGAAGGAAGAAATCGGAATAAAGGAACAACCTAGAATTCCAACAGAATTTTTACCAGTAAGAAATGCAAATCTTCATAATTTAAAAAATATTTCAGTAGATATACCTTTAAATATCTTATCAGTAATTACTGGGGTAGCTGGTTCAGGAAAAAGTACATTAGTACGTGATGTTTTTGCAAAACAATATGAGGATAGAGTTGTGTTAGTAGATCAGTCACCTGTAACAGCAACGGGGCGTTCTACACCAGTTACTTATTTAGGATTTTTTGATGAGATTAGAAAAATATTTGCAGCTGAAAGTGGAAAAAGTGCCGCGCTATTTACTCATAATGGTGGTGGTGCGTGTCCGGTGTGCAAAGGAAAAGGTGTTATTGTAACAGAATTGGTATATATGGATCCGGTTATTACAGTATGCGAAGAATGTGAAGGGAAAAGATATAGCAAAGAAGCGTTACAATATACCTATAATGGAAAAAATATTATGGAAGTTTTGGATATGTCCGTTGAAGACGCATATGATTTTTTCAAAGATAATAAGAAAATTAGTAAGAAATTAAAAGCTATGATTGAGGTAGGACTGCCATACTTGTCATTAGGACAACCGTTATCAACCTTATCAGGTGGGGAAAGACAGCGTGTAAAACTAGCAAAAGAACTAGACAAGAAGGGAAATATTTATATTCTGGATGAACCAACCACAGGACTACATGCATCCGATATTAAAAGCATAATGAAACTGTTGGAAAGTCTGGTGCAAAAAGGAAATACTGTTATTGTAATAGAACATAATCTGGACGTTATGAAACAGGCAGATTATATAATTGATATTGGACCGGACGGAGGTTCAAGTGGTGGAGAGGTTGTTTTTACCGGAACACCTAAAGAAATGATAGAGAATGGAGAAACTATTACAGCAAGATATTTGAGGAAAAGTTTATAAAAGTAACAGATATATTAATTTTATAGCAATTAAAAAGTGAAATACAAATAAATCACATTATAGAATTAGAAAATTGATAAGAATTAATAAAAGAGTACGTATAGTAGAAAAAGATTTTGGAAATAATACTAATTTCTGAAATCTTTTTTCTTTATATAAATCCCTAAGAGTACTGTTATAACCTAAAAAACTTTCAGGATATTTTGAAAAATAATGTAAATTTTTACATTGTTTTTACAAGATAAAATATGTACATTATTTAACAATAATGATAAAATAATGGCTAGAGCGGAAAAAAGAAAGATTATAAGATGTATAGTAAGTAACAAGAAGGTGATAGTATGGTAAACAAATATATAACAGATGACAGAATTATATCTGAAATCCATGAAAATACAAAGGGAATGTGGGTAAATATGGTCGACCCCACAGGTGCTGAATGTAGTCAAATATCAAAGGAGTTTGGAATAGACATAGCTGATATTAGAGCGTCGCTGGATGAGGAAGAAACTTCCCGTGTCGAGTCTTTAGACAACTATTCAATGGTTCTTTTGGATATTCCAACTAAAGAAATCAGACATGAACATCAGGCATATACAACAATTCCCTTATCAATAATCTGGAATGAAGAAGTTGTTATTTCTATATGTTCTGAACCTACGCCTATTTTGGAACATTTTATTAAATTTGGAATGAAAGGTTTTAGTACTAAAAAACAGGTGAGATTTTGTTACCAGATATTTATGAGAACATGTATGATGTATCAGGAATATCTGAGAATTATTGATAGACGAAGAATTGAAATTGAAGAGCAGTTAAGTAAAAAGACTAATGAAAAAGATATTATTGTTTTGCATGAATTAGAATCAACATTAGTATACTTTGATACATCATTGCGTGCTAATCGTGTGGTGTTAGACAGATTAGCAAGATATAATGGGATTAGACGATATGCAGAGGATCAGGATTTGCTGGAAGATGCAATAGTTGAGAATCAACAGGCTATTGAGATGACACAGATTTATCGAGATATTATAAGAGGAACTAGAGATTTGATGTCAACTATTATTGATAGTAGATTGAATAACGTGATGAAATATCTGGCAGCCATTACTATTGTTATGGCAATTCCGACAATTATATCCGGTTTATATGGTATGAATGTGGATACTACATGGATGCCACTGGCTAACACGCCATATGGTTTTCAAATTATATGTGGTATTACAGCAGTTATTTGCCTTGTACTTGCATTGATTTTGAAAAAGAGAAAAATGTTATAGAAGTAAAAATCAAAATGTTACGCAATTATAGAGCCTTTTGAGTTTAAGATATTTTGCAGTCTGTGTTCAAAAAATTGAAGAGTAATTGAAATATTAGAAACTAAGTTTTAGAAATATAAAAAATATTATTTCATAAGTTTTATATTATTTTTATTTATAATCAATAATTTTCCTATATAATTAAAATAATAATTATTATTGAAATTATATAGGAGGGTTTTTTATGGACAAGAAGGCAATGTATAAATTATCTTATGGTTTATTTGTTTTAACAGTTAATTGTGATGGTAAACACAATGGTTGTATTACTAATACAGCAATACAAGTTACTACAGATCCTAATCGCATTAGCATTGCAGTTAATAAGGCGAATTTGACTCATGACCTATTAATGGAAAGTAGAAAGTTTAACATATCTATTATTAGCGAAAAAGCTACATTCGATTTATTTAAGCGCTTTGGTTTTCAGTCAGGCCGTGATGTAGACAAATTTGAAGGTTATACAGGTTTTAAGAAAGCATTAAATGATGTTAATTATATTACTGAAGGAACTAATGCATATATTTCAGCGTGGGTAGAACAGACAATAGATTTGGGAACTCATACGTTATTTATTGCCCAGGTAACTAATATGGAAACATTAGATGACGCGCCTTCAGCAACTTATGACTATTATCAGAAAAATATAAAACCAAAGCCAGAAAAAAAGACAACAGAAAATGGAAAAACTGTTTGGCGATGTAGTGTATGCGGTTATGAATATGAAGGAGAAGAAATTCCAGAAGATTTCATATGTCCATTGTGTAAGCATCCGGCTAGTGATTTTGAAAAAGTAGTACAATAAAAAAGGTGATGTTTTTCGTATTATAGGGGAACTCTTATTGGATTAACGCGAGAAAGTATTTGAGATTTTTATGATATAATATTGTAGTAGAGAAAGGAAGTTTTAGTAAATGACTAAGACTTCCTTTCTCTATTTTTTAACATAAAAGTGGAATTTAGTAATTTACTTTATTATTAGATATTTAGAAAAGAAATATTGTAGTTGACAGAGTAAAAAATAAATAATAAACTATACATACTAAAACAATTATTTGGTTCATATAAAGAAAGGAGTAGTTATGCCTAGATTTAGCGAACAAGGGAAAATGCGAATACAGCAAAGTTTATTAGAAGAGGGAGAAAGATTATTTATTACATATGGTCTTAAGAAAGTGACTATAGATGATTTGGTGCAGGCAGTTAATATTGCAAAGGCATCATTTTATAAGTTTTATGAAGGCAAGGAATATTTGTTTCTTGATATTGCCCAAAGGAAACAAAAGGAAATATTTGATATTTTAGAAGGAGTCTTAGAAGAAAATAAAGAGAAATCAGACAAGGAAAGAGTAAAAGAAGTATTTTTTTCTATGTCAGAATTAATGGATAAATATCCTATTTTGACTAATATTGATTCTGAAACAGTAGAGATAATTGCAAGGAAAGTATCACCTGAGAGGTTGGAAGAGTATGCCACACAAGGCTTTGATGCTGTTGAAACAATAGAGAAGCATGGAATAAAGTTTAAGTTTGATTCTAAGGTGGTATCACAATTATTTCACTCATTATATGAAAGTTGGATTGGGTTGAAGAAACAACCGGAGCAAATGCAAAAGCAGGTTATAGATATTATGTTGGTGGGTGTTATAAATCAAATTTTATGATTTTCTGCAAAATATATGTGTTGTAGTTATGAGGTTAGTGCGAACAATCTGGTGTTAGTCTATAAAGAATTTGTGAGTATTGAATTTATAGAAATGAAATATTGCAGATAGAACGTAAATTATAAAGAAATTTTTACTAGTATAAATGAAAACTATTAAGTATAGGAGTGGGGAGAAATGAAAAGACAGTATTTAATAACAGAACGAGCACATTTTATGTGTCCTAATATGCATTTTGGTATGCTGGCAGATATAGATAAAGAGTTCAACCCTCAAAGGATTGAAGATACATTAAATAGAATGGCAAAGGCACATCCATTTCTTAGAAGTTTAATAGCCTATGAAGATGATACAGATAAGTTATATTACAAAATTACGGATAAATCACAAATCAAAATTGATATTAGAAATAGTACTGATACTTTATGGAATGATTATGAAATGATTTCCAAAAAGGACTGGAATGTATTTGAAAATGGGATGTTGAAGGTATTTATATATCCCAAAGAACAGGGTATGACTCTTCTTTTTGTTGCACATCATTTGTTGACAGATGGAAGAGGATTAAGGGATTTGGTTGTGGAATTTGCCAATGATTATGTGAAAAATATAGAACCTGCATTTGTAAAGGAACAATTGTTAGAAAGCATTGATGATTTACCACCAAATAGCAGACTTAGTGGTATCAGCAAATTACTTATCAAACAAGCTAATTCTCAATGGAAGAAGGAAAAACATACAGTAAGTTATGAAACTTATCAAAGTTTTGTAGAAGATTATAGCAAACAACATATTGTAAAATATGAAAGTTATGAGTTTAGTAAAGAAGAACTAGAGGAAATAAGACAACTTTCAAAAGATAATGGTTTTACAATAAACGATTATTTAATGGCAGATATGTATATAAAAACTGGTGCTAAAAAAATTATTATAGCTGTTGACATTAGAAAACAATTTAAAAGATACAACGAAGGTGCTTTGGGAAATTATGCTACGGCAATGGGAATTCAGTGTAAATCAAAAACAACAGATATTGTAAAAAAAGCTAAGCAGGTTCATAAATTAGTACAGAAACATATGAAGAAAAATCAAGCACTAATGTTAGTATTAGCTTGCTATTTTGACATTGAACCTACATTGTTGGATGCGGCAGCTATTTCAGGATTAGGTGGATTTAATAGTAAAGCAGGAAAATTTGTAGGAGATGGAATGTTTGGATTTGGAAACCCTTCGTCTTATAGCATTACTAATCTGGGAAAAATAACTAACGAAAACATTAAGTCATTAATGTTTATTCCGCCTGCATCACCAGCAGCTAAATTAACATTAGGTGTGATTACATTGAATGGTGTAATGAGGGCATGTAGCAGTAAAAATGAAAAGTAAATAAATATTAATAGTAATTTGGGTAAAGAAAATTTGCATTAAGATTAAAAAAGTATTAATAAAATTAATAAACTGGTATATTGTTGGAAAACTTCTTTGGATGTGCTATTCTAACAGAAAAAGGAGGTCACGTTATGGGTAAAGTGAAGTCAATGAAAGCTAAAATAACTCTTATTACAGCAATTCTAATTACAATTAGTTTCTTAATTATGACTTTTGTAATATTGAGGGTAGTAAAAAGTGAAATCACAGAAAATATGATTAATCAGTTTGTTAAGGAAGACACCCAGATAGCAAAACAGGTATCTATTATCCTTGAGAAAGGTGGAACGGTAGAGGATTTGCAGGTCTTTGTTGAAGAATGTGTTAAGAACAATAGCCATATTGCATATGCTGTTGTTGTTGATTCTAATGTATCAGCATATGCACATTCCGATGTTCAAAAGATTGGAAAATCTTATGCAGATGATACCTCTTATTCAGTACCGGCGGCACAGCAGGGGGCGATTATGACTAGTAGATTTTGGGCGGACGTGCAAGAGGCATGGACATATGATGTAATGTGTCCTATATATGTAAATGGTGCATTGTTTGGCTCTATGGATGTTGGTATATATAATTCTACAGTTGATAGTATAGTAAATCGTATAGCAGTGATAGAAGTGATAATTGCTGTGATAATGATACTAATCAG
>CAYOMP010000110.1:2699-9481 GCA_964405075.1 uncultured Lachnospiraceae bacterium | reverse complement strand
TTTTCTGATTTAAGTTAGCATTTTCTATATTAATTTCTGTAGAACGCTTACTGTATTCAGATTCCTTATTTCTTTCTTCTTCTAAAAGCTTTTGATAATTTTCAATTAACTGATTTAATTCTTTTTCCTTAGTTTCTGAAGCTAATAGTTCATCATCAATACCTGCTTTTTGTCTATTAATATCAGCAATCTGTTTTTCAATGTCATTACTCTCGACCTTAAGAAGTTCAAATGTCTTAATGCTTTCTTCTTTTCTTTCAGTTGCCTGATTAACATTAATCTTTGCAGTATTCTGTAATAAAAATTGTCCTTGAAGCTGTTCTTTAATTTCTTCAATAGCATCATATGCCTCTTGACGTTCTTTTTTATTAGTTTCAATTTCTTTTTGAATATCTTCTAAGTCTTTCTGAAGCTGAATAGTTTTCTCTGTTAATTCTTCGATTTCTCTTCTTCTACCCAAAAGATTGCTGGTGTTCTTAAAAGCACCACCTGTCATTGAACCACCAGGACTGAAGGATTCACCTTCAATCGTTACTATTCGTAATGAATAATTGTATTTTCTGGCAAGTGCAATAGCATTATCAATTTCATCTACTACAACTGTTCTACCTAATAAATATTTCAAAAGACCACTATATTTAGCATCAGCAGACACTAATTCACTGGCTAATCCTACAACACCTTTTTCTTTCAAAGCATCATTTTGATTAAATACATTCTTATTTCCAATGCTTGTTAATGGCAAAAATGTTGCCCTACCATATTTATTAGTTTTTAAATATTGAATCATTCTCTTAGCTGTTTCTTCATCTTCTGTAACAATATTCTGAATAGTTCCACCAAGAGCTGTTTCAACAGCCACTTCATATTCCTTTTCAACCTTAATAATATCAGCAACTACGCCAATAATTCCTTTTTCCGAATCCTTTTTTTCCATTACTCGACGGATACTATTACCAAAACCATCATATTTTTCTGTAATGTTCTTCAAAGAATCCAAACGGGATTTCTCCATATGAAATACTGACTGTGCATTATTCAGTTTCTGATTTAAAGTATTCAAATTATTTTGAATTTCTTTAATTCTATCTTCTTTAGCTTTATTTTTGTTATTTAAATCAATAATTACTGTGGAAATAGACTCTAGCTCTTTAGAGAATTCAGCTAATAATTCATCTTGTTCTGCTTCATCACTCTTCGCTTTTAGCAATTTCTGACTAAGTTCAGCTTTTTGAATAGTAATCTGCTCAAGCATTGTATCAAATCGCTGTATTTTTGCCTTTGTAGATGATCTGTCATTAATAATTTCAAAAATATCATCCTTAGTACTTTCAATAGAATCATTTAGTTCTTTTATTCTCTGTTGAATAGACTGCATTATTCCAACAGCATCTTTTTGAGAATTACTTATTTCTTCGATTTGCTTATTAATAGCTTCCTTTTCCTTAACAAACTCCTCTTTTTCAGCCTGTTTAGCAGCTACATCACTTCTAAGATTTTCTACTCTCTCTCTGTTAGAGCTATCACTTTGTTTAGAAGAATTAATTTGTTCTTTTAATACATTTATTCTTCCTTCAATTTCTCTAGATGCAATATCTTTTTGATTTTGAAGATTTCTAATTTCTTCTATTTCAGCATCCAGATTTTCTATAGCCACTTCAATCCTTTGATACTCTATCTTAGTGCTTTCATAATTTTCATTAGTAGTATCCAAGTCATCTTGAGCAATAGTTAATTTTTCTTGAAGCTCATTCAAAGCATTTTTAATTCTATCTGATTCAATAAGGAACAAATTAACATCCAAAGACTTTAATTCTTCCTTTTTCTTTAAATATATCTTTGCCTTTTCAGATTGTTTTTCCAATGGAGCTACTTGTTTTTCTAACTCAGTTAGAATATCTGTTATACGAAGAAGATTCTGCTTTTCATCCTCTAGCTTTTTCTGTGCCGTTACTTTACGTTTTTTGAACTTAACAATACCAGCTGCTTCATCAAACAGTTCTCTTCGTTCTTCTGGTTTCCCGGAAAGAATCTTATCAATCTGACCCTGCCCGATT
The DNA here is from genome assembly GCA_964405075.1 of uncultured Lachnospiraceae bacterium. Classification (GTDB taxonomy): domain Bacteria; phylum Bacillota; class Clostridia; order Lachnospirales; family Lachnospiraceae; genus CAYOMP01. The sequence continues at coordinate 7,424 of CAYOMP010000110.1, read as the reverse complement.
AATGAATATCCTTCCTTTCCAATACCTGTGTCGTAGAACAATTCATTTACATCTTTTAATCGACAACTTGTCCCATTTATTAAATATTCACTTTCACCAGAACGATACACTCTTCTTGCTACAGTTACTTCTTCATAATCCACCGGTAACTTGTGGTCCGAATTATCCAGAGTAATTGCCACATATGCAAATCCTAATGGTTTTCTGTTCTCTGTTCCGGCAAAAATAATATCCTGCATACTGGCACCACGAAGCTGCTTAGCACTCTGTTCACCAAGAACCCAGCGAACTGCATCACCAACATTACTCTTACCACTACCATTAGGTCCTACAATACCTGTAATACCATTATGAAATTCGAAGACAATCTTGTTTGCAAATGATTTAAATCCCTGTACTTCTATACTTTTTAAATACATCTAGTCTTACCCCTGCGCATTAGTTTTTAATTTCACAATCACATTATAGGCTGCCTCTTGCTCTGCTGCCTTCTTAGTTCTACCTGAACCCGAACCAACCTTTTTATTGCCTATCATTGCATCCACTATAAACGTTTTATTATGGTCTGGTCCTTCTTCCCCAACTAAAACATAAGTTAATTCTTCCTTGTATTCACTTTGCACAATTTCCTGCAAAATAGTCTTGCTATCAAAAAAGAGTTTCTTATGCTCAATATCAGACAAAATGAACTTGTCGATAAACTCTTTTGCATTAGCAAAACCACCGTCCAAATATATTGCACCTATTAATGCTTCCATAGCGTCAGAAACAATCGAATCTCTGCCTCTTCCACCAGTCATATCTTCGCCTTTTCCTAATAACAAAAAGCTTCCTAATTTAATATCCCTTGAACAAAACGCCAGTGTAGGTTCACATACAATACTTGCTCTGGTTTTTGTTAAATCACCTTCAGGCATCTTAGGATATTTAATAAACAATGCTTCACTAGTAACAATTTCTAATACAGCATCTCCTAAGAATTCTAATCTTTCATTATTAGTAAGCTTATTTAGTCTATGCTCATTAGAAAACGAGCTATGTGTCATAGCCTGTCTAAGTAAATTAAAATCCTTAAACTCATAACCTATGATTTTTTCTAAATCATGTAAGTCTATTCTTGTTCCCATTTTATCTCCTATCTTTCAAGACTTGCCTATACAAGTCATTGGGTCATCATCAAAAATCTGACATTCAGATTATTCTACGCTTTTCTCGCATAAATCATTAAAAAAGCCCTATTGTTTGTTAACACTAGGGCTTTTTTCTTATATATCTTAACCTAAGCTCTTAATCTGTTCAACAACATCTCCAACTGAAACGATGTTTTCAGCATCTTCATTTGAGATTTCGATATCAAATTCTTCTTCAATACCCATAATAATCTGGAAAATATCAAGAGAATCTGCACCCAAATCATCAACAAATGTTGTCTCCATAGTTATTTCATCTGCATCAACATTTAATACTTCAGCGATGATTTTCTGTAATTTTTCAAATTCCATAATCTCAATTCCTTTCTTTTTATTCATCCATTACAATATGCTCTTTGATTTTTTCATTAATCTGTTGATTTTTAAATGTAACACACTGAATTATTGAATTTGTAACCTCAGTCGCCTTTGAACTGCCGTGTGTCTTAACAACTAATCCTTTTAAACCAAGTAGTGGTGCTCCACCATATACGCTGGCATCAAAAGATTTAAGAGTAGTTTTCAATGCTGGTTTTACTAATAAAGCACCTATCTTACTCTTTAATGTTGACATCATTCCACCTTTTATTTTATCAATAAGAGTTCCTGCTAAGCCTTCATATAATTTAAGAATAACATTACCTACAAATGCTTCGCAAACTATTACATCAGCATAACCACTTGGAATATCTCTTGCTTCAATACTACCAATGAAATTAATGTCTGTACATGCCTTAAGAAGAGGAAACGTTTCCTTTACAAGCATATTTCCTTTCTCTTCTTCAGCTCCAATGTTAACAATTGCCACTCGAGGATTCTTGATTCCTACAACATTTTCCATATATATTGAACCCATTTTAGCAAATTGTACTAAATGTGATGGCCTGGCATCAACATTTGCGCCACAATCAACCAATAGTGATACCCCATTTGCTGTAGGTATCAATGGTGCTAATGGTGGTCTTTCAATTCCCTTAATTCTTCCGACAATAATCTGACCGCCTACAAGAATTGCTCCTGAACTACCAGCTGAAACTAACGCATCAGCTTCCCCGTTCTTAACCATGTTCATTGCAACAACCAATGAAGAATCCTTTTTCTTTCTAACTGCATTGACAGGTGGTTCTTCCGTTGCAATAACCTCTGTCGCATTAACTACTTCTAACTGTGATTCATTATAAGTATATTGCGAAAGTTCTTTCTTTACTACATCTTCTTTTCCTACAAGTAATACTTTTATCTCATCATTTTGATTAATGGCATTAACCGCTCCCTTAACAATCTCTCCGGGGGCATTATCGCCACCCATAGCATCAACTGCTACAACTACTTTATCCTGCATATTTCCCTCCATCTGTGACATTTTATTAATATCACCTTAGGACATAATATTCCCTTGTATTAGAATACCTATAAGATAATATACTATGTATCAAAATATAAATCAACAAAAAATTTACATTTTAAACTTGTAATTCCAATCGATTAATTGACTATAATTTGATTTATTTTTGGACAAAAAAAACCAAGAGTCCATTTCAAACCCTTGGCTTCACTGACATTAAAATTAGTCAACTGATACAATTTCTTTCTTATTGTAAGAGCCACAAGCCTTACATACTCTATGAGGCATCATTAATGCACCACATTTACTACATTTAACTAAGTTTGGAGCACTCATTTTCCAGTTAGCTCTTCTCTTATCTCTTCTTGCTTTTGAAGATTTATTCTTTGGACAGATAGACATTGTCACACCTCCTTAAAATTCAATAGAATTATATAAAAAACTATTGTTTAGAATTGTTAAAAATATCTCGGATTGCTGCCATTCGTGGGTCTAAAACCACTTGATCACAGCCACAATCACCCTTGTTGAGATTAGCACCGCACTTCTTACATATTCCCTTACAATCCTCTTTACAAAGAATCTTAACCGGCCAGTTCACTAATATCTCATCGTAAATAATACCATCTACGTCAAGGTCATTTCCGACAATATAGTCATTTTCATCTAGTTCATTTAACCTATCATCTTCTGTTTTATTCATATCAATATCCTTATGGGATGTGATACAAAAATCATTCTTTACAATCTTCAAACATCTATCACAAGGTATATCAACAGTAAGATTGCAAGATACATCAATAGATAATCTCTTCTTACCAAGGTTAACAATATCAACTGCTACCTCTGATGAATCACTAATAGTAAAAGAACCCATTCGAGATTCAAAGCTTGTCATATCAAGTTTTACTTTTGTTTGTAAAGTCTTACCATCATTTGATAAAACATCTGATAAATTAATTAGCATAAATAGTCTCCTATACACACAATGATTATTATACCTACCATAATTTAATTTGTCAACAATTTAAAATCATTTTTTTCTGTTTTTTTTAAGATTTTTAAAGTATTTATCTATCACGCCATTATACTATTCATCCGCTTGACCTTATAACTGCATAACCCTATGTATTAATAATATTTTAAGTAAATATGCAAAACATATTTTTTAGAATTTATCACACTCAATAGCAAATGAAGTACGAACGTAGTGAGTATTCACTTTAAAACTTAAAATTTCAAATAATGATCTAGTTTTAAAAAAACTATACTCCGTATCAAACAGAGTATAGTTTTTAGCTTTTTATATTGCTTAATTTTATTATTTAACTAATGCTAATGTATCTCTTGCAATCATAAGTTCTTCGTTTGTTGGAATTAATACAACTTTAACTTTTGAACCTTCTTTAGTAAGTGTAGCTTCTTCACCTCTTACATTGTTAGCTGCTTCATCAAAGTCAACTCCCAAGTACTCAAGATACTTACATACATCTCTTCTTACTAAACCATCGTTTTCACCAACACCTGCTGTAAATGCAATTACATCTACACCATTCATTGCTGCAGCATATCCACCAACGATTTTTGCAACCTGATAGCAGAAAGCATCTCTTGCTAATTTAGCTTTTGCATCTCCCTTTGCTGCTGCATCTTCAAGATCTCTAAAGTCACTTGATAATTCAGAAACACCCTGAACACCTGATTCTTTATTCAAAACTTTCATAACGCCTGCAATATCAAGACCTTCTTTGTTAGCAATGAATTCCATAATAGCTGGATCGATGTTTCCTGAACGAGTTCCCATCATTACACCTTCAAGTGGAGTAAGTCCCATTGATGTATCTACTGATTTACCACCATCAACAGCACAAATACTTGAACCGTTTCCTAAATGGCATACGATAGTCTTTAATGATTCTAATGGTTTACCAACATATTCAGCTACTTTCTTAGATACGAAGCTGTGGCTTGTTCCGTGGAAACCATATCTTCTAACTTTGTATTTTTCATAATATTTATATGGAAGACCATACATATATGCTTTTTCTGGCATTGTCTGATGGAATGCAGTATCAAATACACCTACCATTGGAGTATTTGGCATAAGTGATTTACAAGCTTCAATACCAATTAAGTTAGCTGGATTATGAAGTGGTGCTAAATCATTACATTCTTCAATTGCTTTAATAA
>CAYOMP010000110.1:0-2689 GCA_964405075.1 uncultured Lachnospiraceae bacterium | reverse complement strand
CTACAGAAGAAGCGAATTTTTCTCCACCCTGAACTACTCTGTGTCCAACAGCTCCAACTTCGTCAAGACTCTTAATAACACCTGTTTTTTCATTCATTAATGCATTAAGAACGAACTGAATAGCTTCCTTGTGTGTAGGCATAGCCAAATCGCTCTTTTCCTTTTCTCCACCTGCTGGCTGATATACTAATCTTCCATCAATACCAATTCTTTCGCAAAGACCTTTTGCTAATACTTCTTCTGAATCTGAATTAATTAACTGAAATTTAAGTGATGAACTTCCGCAATTAATAACTAAAATATTCATTTATTTATCCTCCTGATTTTTTATTTTAACTTTACACTAGTTCCTGTAAAGTAAATATACATATGCAATCATTTCATTTTCACAAGACATTCATAACTAAACTTGTGAATGCCTTGCGTCAAATCATAAATTATTTACTAGCCTGGCACTGAACAGCTGTAATTGCAACAACACCAACGATGTCTTCTGCTGAACATCCTCTAGATAAATCGTTAACTGGTTTAGCAATACCCTGTGTAACCGGACCATAAGCTTCTGCTTTTGCTAATCTCTGAACTAATTTGTAACCAATGTTACCTGCATCTAAATCTGGGAATACTAATACGTTAGCATGTCCTGCTACTGGACTTTCTGGAGCTTTTGATTCACCAACACTTGGTACAATAGCAGCATCTAACTGTAATTCTCCATCAATCTTAAGGTTTGGATTAGCTTCTTTAGCGATAGCTGTAGCTGCAACAACCTTATCAACATCAGCATGTTTAGCACTACCCTTTGTTGAATGTGAAAGCATAGCTACGATTGGCTCTTCCTGAACTAATAATTCAAATGATTCTGCTGAAGAAGCTGCAATAGCTGCTAATTTTTCTGGATCTGGATTCTGTTCAAGACCACAGTCAGCAAATACAAATGTACCATTTGAACCAAATTCACAATTTGGTACTTCCATAAGGAAGAATGCTGATACTAATTTAGTACCTGGTTTTGTTTTTAAAATCTGTAAACATGGTCTTAATGTGTCAGCAGTTGAGTGGCAGGCACCTGAAACCATACCATCAGCATCTCCCATTTTAACCATCATAACACCATAATATAAGTAATTATTTAATAATAATTCTTTAGCCTGGTCTTCTGTCATTCCTTTTGACTGTCTTAATTCAACTAATTTATCTATGTAAGAAGCTGTCTTATCTGAAGTAGCTGGGTCAACAACTGTAGCACCTGCGATATCCAAACCTTTTGAACCTTCAGCAACTGCTGCTTCGCTACCTACTAAAATTACATTAGCGATACCTTCTTTTAAAATCTTTTCAACAGCTTCGTATGTTCTACGATCTTCTGTTTCTGGTAAAACGATTGTCTGTTTATTTGCTTTCGCACGTTCTTTAATTGTGTCAATGAATCCCATATTCTTGACTCCTTTCGTATATCTGTTCTTTTCTTATTATTTAGCGTAAAAAAAGCACAATTCATTTAAATTATGCCATTTTTTCCGACGTTATCTTCATTATACTACCAATGTTTTTTGTATACAAGAAGTATTTTTAAAAAAACATTTAATTAAAATTTTAACAATCTTATCTGCCATTTTTAGCCTATTTCACGGCTTTTTTCAGATAATTTCTTATTCAGATATTGTATTATATCTTTTCTGGTCACTATGCCAATAAAAACTCCATTGTCATCAATAACAGGTACAAAATTCTGATTAATAGCCTTGTCCATTAATTCTTCAATATCTGCATTAATCCTTACTGCTTCGCATACCATTTTTCTGTCCATCTCATCTAATCTGATATGCTCCATAAATTTAGGGTCTTCACTCGACTCCGTAATAACTCTTAAGAAGTCACCTTCTGTTACTGTTCCTATGTATTTCCCATTTCTATTAATCATTGGAATAGCTGAATATCCATAATATTTCATTTTTTCCAACCCTTGCCTAACTGAATAATCATTAAATACTACTGCCACTTCACTTTTTGGTGTCAAAAAAAATAATACGTTCATTTTTAATTAATTTCCTCCATAATACTGTTAAAAGCACTATATTTTCTACTACTTAGGTTGCAATTCAAAAATGCTCTGTCATAAATAATAAAGAGAGCTTTCCACCTGCTCCCCCTCAAATACAATTACCATAATTTCCAAATATTTTTACGCACTAATAATTTCTCATATCATAAATATTATATCATAATCTGTATTTTTTTTATAGTACTTCGTGGCTTTTTGTGGCATAATAATTATAAATTTTTGCAAAAAACAAACGAAAGGAAATAATCCAACTCTCTAAAATAATTAATTGGATTGCATTATAAGTGTATGAATGGTAATACTGTTGGAATAATAACCGAATATAATCCGTTTCACAATGGACATGCCTATCATATTCAAAAGGCTAAGGAAATGACTGGTGCAAGTAATGTTGTAGTTATAATGAGTGGCAATTTTTTGCAACGTGGTGAGCCTGCTATTATAGATAAGTATAGCCGAACAGAAATGGCTTTGAAAGGTGGTGCTGATTTAGTAATTGAACTACCTGTGTTATTTGCTAATTCCAGTGCCCAATATTTTGCATATGGTGCCGTATCTCTTTTGAGTAAAATGAATTGTATTGATTTTTTAGTATTTGGAAGTGAAACAGATGACATTTCGCTT
>CAYOMP010000109.1:0-9492 GCA_964405075.1 uncultured Lachnospiraceae bacterium | reverse complement strand
AGTAAGAGCAAAGAATTGTTATGCATTTGAGGATGACATTACATTTTCAATGAAAGCAGATATGCGAAATAAGAAATTTGGAGCTAATGTTCATAAAGAGAATAATTTTAATGTGCTCAAAACAGTAGGTATATATGGTCCGAATAATGCAGGAAAAACCTGTTTGATTAAGTGTATTAGGGCAATAAGAAGAGTACTACTAAATGAAAAAAACGGTTTAATGCCTAATATATTTACGAAGATGGACGTATGTGAGTTAGGTGTAACATTTATGGCGTCTGGAAGAAAGTTTTCTTATGATTTTAAGTATGATACTAAAAAGGAAGAGTATATATATGAATCATTTTCAGAGATATTCAAAGATCAGTATAACAACGAAAAAGAAGTTTGTTGGATGAAAAAGGATACAATTAGTGAAATATATGAATGTGCTGATGAAGATGTGCTGGCTATGATTCCAGTTATATCAAAAAACAATCTATTGTGTTATGTAATTGATACAAGTAAATTTGAACATATAAACGAAATGAAGCAGATTCTTGTTGGATTTGCAGAGAAAATTGATATTATTAACATGAACGATATTCCTATGAAACACACGATTGAACTTATGAAAAATAAGAATCGGTTGCAGCAAAAGGTTGTTGATTTTATTAAAAATGCAGACTTGTATATGGATAACTTTGAATATGTAGATGCAGATAAAATTCAACTAAAAACAGGTGAAGGTGATGAAAAACCAGAAGAGAAAGTGCTTGATATTCCAGAAAATATTATGGACCAGATTAGACTGGTTTCCACATATAAAGGAGTACATGTACCAAGTATGTTATTTGATTCAACTGGAACAAAAAAGATTGCGGCTATTGCCAGTTATGTTATAGAAGCACTTGAACAAGGCAGAATTTTGGTTGTAGATGAATTAGATAGCAGTATTCACTTTAAGCTTACCAGAGCAATTGTTGCGATGTTTAATAATGAACTAAATACAAATGCACAGATGATATTTACTGTTCATGATATTAATCTTATGGACTGCAAAAGGCTGTTCAGAAAGGAGCAAATTTGGTTTGTTCACAAAGATGAAGAAGGTGTATATGTGTATTCGCTTGCTGATTTTACAGCACAGCAAGGGGTGAGAGATACGACAGATGTTATGGAAAAGTACAGGAAAGGTGCACTTGGAGCACTACCTGATCCAGAACTAATCAATTCATTGCTTGGCATTAAAGATGAAAAGGGGGATGATGCTGATGTCAAATAAGCTCCCTAAGTTCTTTGATAAGCATAAAATTTGCATTATCTGTGAAGGTAATGAGGAATATGCATATCTTAATCGCTTGAATGATTTGAGAGTGTGGAACGAGCAGTATGAAATCTTATTGGTAAATGCCAGCGGCAATGGAAATATCCCAGCGAGGTATCAGGACCGCTACCAAAATGGAGCAGACGAAATTGTATTTATATTCTGTGATACGGAAAAGAAACCTCATGAACAGTACAAGGATATTAAGCAAAAGATTAATGAGTTTCATGGTAATGATAATGTAGCAGATGAGATAATTATATTTGGAAATCCTTGTACGATGCAGATTATATCGAAACACTGGACCGATGAAAATTTGAAATCACCAGCAAAAAAGACAAACGCTCCTATAATAAAGGAGTATACCGGAGTAGAAAATTATAAAGGAAGAGCAGATCAGATTAAAGAAGTGATGGAATATGTTACCAAGGATAATTATGTGGATATGTGTCAACGAGTAAGGAATCTAGAGTCAGATGATTCCATTACTGGAAGTAGTAATTTTGGAAAACTTATTAAATTGTTTGAGAGTGATGACAGTGGATGGATTGAGGATATAAATAGACTTTTATGAAATAATTAATTATGATAGACAAAAGGAATGAAAAACGCCCGAGAATTATTGGAATTAGTTAATGTTCAAGCTTATTTAACTGAGCAAATTTAAATAATTTTTTATGTTGCTGGGAAGAATATCACGAAAAGTCGCGAAATATGTATAGTATAATTTTGCGTAATTAATTTATACAAGAGGAGAAAATTATTATGAAGATAGAAGAGTGGCAAGAAATACATGAATATTGTATGGCAAAACCTTGTGCATATGAAACAAGACCATTTGGGGAGTTTCCAATCTGTTATAGGCTTGCAGGAAAGATTTTTGCACAACTTACACCTAAAGAAGATTGGTTTAAAGTAACCCTTAAGACAAATCCTGATATGGCAGACTTTTACAGGAGAGCATATCCCGGTGTGGTGGTACGTGGTTATCATTGCCCGCCTGTACAGCAGCCATATTGGAATACAATAGATTTGAATAATTTTGATAAAAATGTATTGTTTCAAATGATAGATGAAGCCTATGATGAAATATTTAATCATTTAACGAAAAAGGAACAGAGAAGGATTCCAGATATTGCTTCTTATCAATTTATTAAAACCGATGGAGAAAATCCAGCATTTGTTGAGTTGTGTGGTAAGTTAGATAGGGTGCTTGGAAATATAGTCGGTGTTGAAATACAAAAACAAAAGTACGACAAGTACAATCAACGTGACAGTATTCATGACACAATTGTAATATATAATGATAATAAGCCGATAGGCTGTGGTGCGTATAAGCTATATGATGAGGAAACAGTGGAGTTGAAACGAATTTACGTGGATGAATCAGTGCGAGGATTGGGACTTGGTAAGGAGCTTGTACGCAGATTAGAGGCAGATGCAAGAATCGCAGGTTTCAGATATGCAGTTTTGGAAACAGGATATAAATTACCTGCTGCTGTTAGACTGTATGAAAAAATGGGATATAAGGTTATACCAAATTATGGTCCATATGTAGATATGGAAGAATCATTATGTATGAGAAAGAAATTGTGATAAGGGTGTCATTAAGATTTGAAACTTTATGAAGAATATCATATAATACATGAGTTTATGATATTAGATAAAAAATGTTAGTATATTTAGAAAAAGAATTTAATATTATTGCTGATTAAATTGTAAATAATAAAGTATAAGTAATTTGTACTGTAATAGCTAAAGTAAATTTATAAAATGAATTTAGTAAATAGTAACTATTTTTTATTGTTAGCCCGAGAACATAAATAATGTTCTTGGGCTAACTTTTGTTATTTAAATATGTATACAAATTTATTATATGACTGTTAGAAATACCATGCTAACAACATTTATTCAACAATTCCCCTAACCGACGAATGCCTTCGCGTATTGTATCACAATCTGCATTGGTAAAATTCAAACGCATTGTATTTACGTTCTTTAAATCAGTATAGAATGGGTCACCCGGTACAAAGGCAACCTTCTTTTCAAGAGCTTTAGGAAAGATTGATAATGCACTGATTCCTTCTGGAAGTGTAGCCCATAAAAACATTCCACCTTGTGGTTTTGTGAATTTAACTGAATCTGGAAAATACTCTTTTATAGCATCTAGCATAGCGTCAGATTGCTTTTTGTAAAGGTTACGAATGCTTTGAATATGCGTGTCATAATCGTTGTGTGTCAGATAATCGTATATGGCATACTGGGAAAAAACATTAGTATGTAAATCACTTGCCTCTTTAGCAATAGAGATATATTTTAACAATTCTGTATTTTCAGAGATAATAAATCCAATACGCATACCAGGAGTAACTGTTTTTGAAAAAGAACCCAAAATAATGCTGTTAGGAAGGTGTTTGGCACCAATATATGGTAAAGCTTCACCTTCAAAACGTAATTCACCATAAGGGTCATCTTCGATTAGAATTACGTCTTTTCCCTTTAATTGCTTACGAATATCCTCACGATTCTTTTCTGAATAGGTTAAACCAGTTGGATTTTGAAAATTTGGTACTGTGTAAATGAATTTTACATTATGCTCTAGTGCTGTCTGCAATTGATTAATATCTAACCCGTCTTCGGTGAGTGTTATAGGATAAAATTTAGGCATATATTGAGAAAATGCCTGAATAGCACCTAAATAACCGGGTTTTTCTATAATAACTCCGTCGCCTTCGTTCAAAAGAGTTTTTGAAATCAGGTCAAGAGCCTGCTGGGAACCGGTAGTTATTATAATGTTGTCGATTGTTAAATCTAATCCATATTTTTGATTGTAACGGTCAGCAATATATTGACGAAGTTCAGGTAATCCGGCTGTTATGGAATATTGAAAAGCCGAATCACCATAAGTATTTATAACATTTTCCATAGAAGAAAGAAGACTATCTTTAGGAAAAGAAATTGGATTCGGTAATCCACCGGCAAAAGAGATAATTTCCGGGTCAGAAGTGGTTTTCAAAATACTTCTTATAAAAGATGGTGGTGTATTTAAGATTCTGTTTGATAATAATTGTTCCATAATAATTAATTCCTTTCTATATGTTTTTATAAATTGTATGTGCTAAACAAAGCAAATATTGAAATTTGTTTGATTATAACATTGGAATTATATGCATACAATGATATAATTGTATGCAAGACAATTTTGCATTACAGAAAAAATGTACATTTACTGTTAAAAAGTCTAAAATTTTACTATGATAAGTAATATGTATAGTTTGCAGAAAAGGGATTTGTTATAAAGATACTACACACATATGTAAATTATTTATTATACTGAACAAATGTAATCACACAATATAATAAATAGTAGTATATGAATGCAGATTATTAAGTAGTATCCACATTTATTGTGGTACAATAATAGTAACAATTAAGCATAACAATAGTAGAAAAAACAGTTGTAATAACATTTCGTGATAAAAGGGGTGAATATATGCCAGTTAATTCATTTGAAGATTATCCTATGAGTTGGAAACCGGATTTGAGTCAGACAACAGGGCCAAAATATATTGCGTTGGCAAAATTATTAGAAGAGGATGTAGCGTCAGGTAAACTAAAGGCGGGAACTAAGCTGCCACCTCAAAGAGAGTTAGCTGATTTTTTAGATGTTAATTTAAGTACAATATCAAGAGCCTTTAAACTATGCGAACAAAAAGGATTAATTTGTGCTTCTGTAGGGAATGGAACCTTTGTTTCTGCAGATGTGCAGGAGGAAAAAATGCTTTTACTCAATGAGGGCAATGAGGAAATTGTAGAAATGGGAGCTATTGTTCCAGCATCGATTTTTAATATTCCAGTGAAAGAGCATTTATCTATGCTGTTATCTGAGAAGAATTATCTTAGTATGTTTTCTTATGGAATGCCTGAGGGCACTAAAGGAGAAAAATCAGCCGGAGTAAAATGGCTGTCTATGTCAGGGTTCATTACTGATGAAGAACATATATTGCAGGCTGCTGGTGGACAGAATGGACTATTAGCTGCACTTGGGGCATTTTTTAAAAGAGGTGACAGGGTAGGAACTGATCCATTGACTTATCCGGGAGTAAAGACAGCGGCAGAATTTCTTGGAATACATCTAATACCTATTCAAAGCCAAAATGGAGAAATGACAGAAGAGGGAATACGTTATGCCATTCAGAATGAAAATATTAAGGGTATCTATGTAATTCCTGATTTTCAAAACCCTACTGCACATATAATGAGTATAGAAACAAGAAAAATGATAGCTGAGGTGGCAAAAGAAACAGGCTTGATAGTGATAGAGGACAGCATTAACAATATGTTGGCTAATACACCGTCATTACCAATGGCGTCATTTGCACCGGAACATGTTATTTTGGTGACCAGTTTATCAAAAACTATTTCACCGGGGTTAAGAGTTGCATATCTACATGTACCTAGTAAATATCATCAGAATATTGTTAAGGCTTTATATTCTATGAACATTGCAATATCACCATTGATGTCAAGTTTGGCAAAGGAGCTGATTATGTCAGGGGAAGCACTGGAGATTGTCAAAAGAAGAAGAAAAGATAATTTAGTGCGAAATAGTATTGTAAATCGTGTTTTGAAGGGATATGTTGCTGACGAAGAAACTACTAGTCCCCTTAGGTGGATTAAATTACCGGAATATTTTACTGGAAAAAGCTTTGAAATATGTGCCAAGGAGGCTGGTGTTCAGGTGTATGGAGCTGAAAGGTTCGCAGTTGGAAATAAACTAGTGGAGAAAGCGATTCGTATTGCCATAACCACTCCGGCAACACACGAACAGTTAGAGGAAGGACTGAATAGAATCCGTAGTCTGCTACAACAGGAAGACGAGATTTTGCTATATTAGAATGCTTAGTTTTTCAAATAACTTTATGATTTGGCACATATCACTTTTAAGTGTCAAATCATAAAGATTAAAAATGATGCATTTTTGTAATTGAAAATTATTTATATAATTAATAGAGTGCAATAAAACAAGTTATTATAATAGAAATTCATGTTCTTCCAAAGTATCCGGAGCTGCTAAAAAATGAGCACATTCAGTGGATTTATCACATTTATTTTCACGAACATTATGACAGTTACATTTTACTTTGTGATATATACCGTTAGAAGCCTCATATTCAATAGGCATATGACACTTGTATGAATCTACAGGACAGAATTCCTCTACATAATGTATTTTCATTATAATCACCTCTTTTGTATTGTAAAAATCTATTCTTTGATTAAATATCTTACAAGAATTTTTTTAAAGTTTCAATATTATTTTGCTCTGTTTTTATCTGACTTTTTGCAAGGTCAATTACATCCTTGTTTTTTCCTGAATAATCATTAATTTGCTGAGTTAATTTAGTGATCCCCATTGTACTGCCTTGAATTGCCATTTCTGCTATCTTAGAAACGGAATCATCTTTCATCATTTTGAAATTAGTAGACATACTTGCCATTGTTTTTGACATTCTGCTGGCATCTTCAGGCGATATGTCGCTATCATATAACATATTTCCTGATAGAGTGTATGCGCGTTCGTATTCATCTAACTGGTTATTAAGAACGCTGACAAGATTAGTGTCAGTAGTTCTATCTATCAGATTCTTTACAGCTGAACGCCCCATATCAGCATTTTGATGTATGTGGTCTAATAGTTCGTAATCATTTACCATAAAAAACACCTCCTAATTTGTATGTTTTACAGATTGAAGGTGAATTATACAGCTTAGAGTACACTTTTGTTGTCAAAAAAATACGAGAAACTCTCAAGTACAATTAAGTAGAAAAATCTACCTACTACTTAGATGTTATGATATAATGAGTGTTAGCAAGCTGGAGTAAGCGCAGCTTATTCATAGCGAGCGGTGAATGGCTGTCACGATAGATTTCAAAGAAATCGTCAAGCACGAAGTGCAAATCGTGATATAATGTATTTATTAAAATAATAGGGGAGATGGAAGAGTGAAGAAGAATATTGTTAAAATAGTACTAGCGGTTGTTATAGGATTGGTTTTACTTGGTATTGGTGGAGGGGCAATTATTACCGGAAAAATGGTGTGCGACGGAATCCTAAATCAAAATGAAGGAAACGATACAAAACAAAATAGTATTAATCAGTTGGAGGTATGGGGATTTGACCGTGAGGCATTTCATGAAAGGTATGAAGGAATTAATTTTGAAATACAATCAGCTGATAAAAATACCGTTCCAGGAACTTATTATAATGCAACGCAGGATTCTGATAAGTGGGTAATTCTAATACACGGAGCAGGTGGAGACCGTGAGAGTGTCATAACTCTTGTTGGAGCATATTTAGAAAAAGGGTATAATGTGATTACTTATGATCAGAGAGGTCATGGTGATAATACTGACCGAAATGTATCCTTTGGCATTTTTGAAAAAAGGGATGTAGAGTCTCTCGTGGATTATGCAAAAACAGAACTGGGTGCACATTCTATTGTAGTTCATGGTCAATCCATGGGAGGACAGACTGCCGCATTATATTCTGCTACAGAACATGCAAGTAATCAGATTGATGCGGTAATCTTAGATTCTCCTGTGCCGGGAATGGAATTATTACTGAAACTTATGTTTATGGAAGATGGCTGTTCGGAAACAGTAGCGGATTCTATTCTGACTTGTGGAAGGGTATATTCAAATATAGCAGTGGGTATGAAATTTGAGGATGGAGATACCATAGAACAGGCTAAGAAAATTACGGTTCCATGTATGGTGATTCTATCAGAGAAGGATAGTGTATGTTTACCTGAATATGTAGAAGATGTTTATGATAACGTGGCTTCTTCAAATAAAATAATGATGCGTGTAGATAGTAAACATATCGAAGGTGCTATTGATCATCCACAAGAGTACTTTGATGGGGTATTCAGCTTTCTTGATTCAGTAAAGTAAGTCAGAGAAAAAAGAAATATATTGGTATAGAAGATTTAAAAGAATTGAAAAAATGTCAGAATGATTGTGATTTTAAATTAATCTGTATATAATTATATCGGACACATTCAAAGGAGTTGATGTTATGACATTAAAGGATTTAGAAATCGGACAATCAGCGGTTATAAAGGCTGTTGGAGGTCAAGGCTCATTAAGACAGCATTTTCTTGACATGGGTGTAATACCCGGTGCAAAGATTACGTTAGAGAAGTTTGCTCCTATGGGTGATCCAATGGAACTTAGAATTCATGGTTATCAATTAACCTTGCGTTTAGATGACGCTAAGAATATAGATATAGAGTTACTGGAAGGTAATGTAGAGGACAATACTTTAAGCAATAATACTAAAAAGACTACAAAATACAGAGTAGTGCATCCTGGTCTTGGCGAGGGTGGTAAATACCACATTAAGGCTGAGGAGAATCCTTTATCAGAAGGAACTATTCTTAGTTTTGCTTTAGCAGGGAACCAAAATTGTGGCAAGACTACTTTGTTTAATCAGTTAACCGGTGCTAATCAGCATGTAGGTAATTTCCCGGGAGTTACTGTTGAAAGAAAGAGTGGTAAGATTAAAGAACATGATGATACCTTAGTTGTTGACTTACCTGGTATATATTCATTATCACCATATACAAGTGAAGAGATTGTATCTAGAGAATATATTCTAGGGGAGAAGCCTAGAGGTATTATAAATATTGTTGATGCTACAAATATTGAGAGAAACTTGTATTTAACCATGCAGTTGATGGAATTAAATGTGCCTATGGTTATTGCGCTCAATATGATGGATGAAATGCGAAAAAATGGTGGCTCTGTACATATTAATGAAATGGAAAGCTTACTTGGTGTTCCTGTAATTCCTATTTCGGCTGCTAATAACGAGGGTATTGACGAGGTTATTAATCATGCGCTTCATGTTGCAAAATATCAGGAACGCCCTAGACGAAATGATTTTTGTAGCGAAAATGGTAAATGCCAGGCTGTGCACAGATGTATACACAGTATTATGCATTTAATAGAAGATCATGCGGCTAGTGCAGGTATTCCTAAGCGTTTTGCGGCTACAAAGATAGTAGAAAATGATGAAAAAATTATAACAGCCCTTGATTTATCACAGAATGAAAAAGAAACTATTGAACATATAATTTGTCAGAAGGAAGATGAGCGAGGACTGGACAGAATGGCAGCTA
>CAYOMP010000108.1:0-9548 GCA_964405075.1 uncultured Lachnospiraceae bacterium | reverse complement strand
GAGAGACGAAGGAAATACAAGTCCTTTTATTGCTAGATATAGAAAAGAAGCAACAGGTGCATTGAACGATGAAGTGCTTCGTAATCTGAATGAGAGATTAACATATCTTCGCAACTTAGAGGAAAAGAAGGAACAAGTTTTGTCTACAATTCAGGAACAGGGCAAGCTGACAGAGGAATTAAAACAACAGATTTTAGCAGCAGAAACATTAGTTGTGGTAGAGGATTTGTATAGACCATATAGACCTAAGAGAAGAACCAGAGCAACAATAGCAAAAGAAAAGGGATTAGATGGATTAGCTAATATTATTTTGTTACAGAAGACTAATGATTTAATGAATGAAGCTAAAGCGTATATTTCAGAAGAAAAAGAGGTATTAACAGAAGAAGATGCAATTAATGGTGCAAAGGACATTATTGCAGAAATTATATCGGATGAAGCTGATTATAGAAGCTATATACGAAAACAAACAATAAAATTGGGCAAAATTACATCAACAGCTAAAGATGAAGAAACACAATCTGTATTTGAAATGTATTATAATTATGAAGAACCAATTTCAAAGATTGCAGGGCATAGAATATTAGCCTTGAATCGTGGCGAAGCTGAAAAGATTTTAACAGTAAAAATTGAGGCTCCAGTTGAAGAAATACTTAGATTTTTGGAAAAGAAAATTATTACTAATGATAATGAAGAAACTAGTAAAGTGATTAGAGAAGTTATAGCAGATAGTTATGACAGACTCATTGCACCGGCAATAGAAAGAGAAATTAGAAATGAATTAACAGAAAAAGCTGAAGATGGAGCTATAAAAGTATTTGGTAAGAATTTAGAGCAGTTATTAATGCAACCTCCAATTGTGGGAAGAGTTGTTTTGGGATGGGATCCGGCCTTTAGAACAGGATGCAAATTGGCAGTAGTAGATGAGACAGGAAAAGTTTTAGATACTACAGTAATTTATCCGACAGCACCACAAAATAAGGTTGAAGAATCTAAGAAAGTATTAAAAGAGTTGATTAAGAAATATAATGTTTCCTTGATTTCTGTAGGGAATGGTACTGCATCTAGAGAGTCAGAAATGGTTATTGTTGAACTGCTTAAAGAAATAGATGCAGATGTGCAGTATATTATTGTAAATGAAGCTGGCGCATCAGTATATTCAGCAAGTAAATTAGCTACAGAAGAATTTCCTAACTTTGATGTAGGACAAAGAAGTGCGGCTTCTATCGCCCGTAGATTACAAGATCCATTGGCAGAACTTGTAAAGATAGATCCAAAGTCTATTGGTGTTGGACAGTATCAGCATGATATGAATCAGAAAAAACTTAGTGAAGCCTTAACAGGTGTAGTAGAAGATTCGGTAAATAAAGTAGGGGTAGATTTAAATACAGCATCAGCGCCATTGCTTGAATATATATCAGGTATTAGTAAAACTATAGCTAAAAATATCGTAACTTACCGAGAAGAAAATGGAAAATTCCAAGACAGAAAAGAATTACTAAAAGTAGGAAAATTAGGTCCTAAGGCGTATGAACAGTGTGCAGGTTTTATGAGAATTCAAGACGGTAAAAATCCATTAGATGGAACAAGCGTGCATCCGGAAAGCTATGAAGCTGCAAAATCATTACTTTTAAGCCTTGGATTTGCAATTGAAGATGTTAAAAATGGTGGAGTTAATGGTTTGTCTTCTAAGATAAAAGATACGAAAAAAACTGCTGAAGAGTTAGGAATTGGAGAATTAACTCTAATTGACATCGTTAAGGAATTAGAAAAACCAGCCAGAGACCCAAGAGATGAAATGCCAAAGCCAATCCTTAGAACAGACGTATTGGAAATGAAAGATTTAGAACCAGGAATGGTACTCAAAGGAACTGTCAGAAATGTAATTGATTTTGGAGCATTTGTAGATATTGGAGTAAAACATGATGGGTTAGTTCATATATCACAGATGACGGATAAATATATTAAGCATCCATTAGAAGCAGTTAGTGTTGGTGATATTGTAGATGTAAAAGTTATGAGTGTAGATTTGAACAAGAAGAGAATACAGCTTACAATGAAAATGTAATTGCAAGTCATTAAATCTAAAAAGGATGGTATGTATGGAATTAAAAATAGATGTAAAATTAAAAGTAATGGATATGTATAATTTTTTTATGTATCACACATATACAAAAGTTAGTGGTATTTTAAGTATATTTTTCGGAGTAGCTACGGCAGTTATGCTGGTAGTTACTTATGGAGAAGTTCAATCAGGGCAGAGTTTATTGTATTTAATGTTTACAATATTCTTTTTAGTATATAATCCTGTATCATATTATTTGAGAGCTTTGAAACAGGTGAAAACCGTACCTATATTTCAAAATCCTATAACATACAAGTTTGATTCTACAGGTGTTATTACAACTCAAAATGGTGAATCAGCAAAAATAGAATGGAAAGATGTTGTTAAAATTGTTTCAACAGGAAGAAGTATAGTGATTTACTTAAGTAAGGTTCGTGCAAGTATTTTGCCAAAAGAACAAATTGGACAGGATTATGAAACATTAGTTAAAATAATTAAAGATAATGTTGAAGAAACTAAGGTAAAGATTAAGTAATTGGAGAAAAAAATGATAATAGAAACGTATTCAGCAAAAGAAACATTTTTGTTGGGAGAAACAATTGGAAAAATGTCAAAACCAGGTGATATATATACCCTTGTGGGTGATTTGGGCGTGGGAAAGACAGTGTTTACACAAGGTTTGGCAAAAGGATTAGAAATAGAAGAGCCTATCAATAGTCCAACTTTTACAATTGTTCAAGTGTATGAAGAAGGTAAAATGCCATTTTATCACTTTGATGTATATAGAATTGGTGACGTTGAAGAAATGGAAGAGATTGGTTATGAGGATTATTTTTATGGTGAAGGAGTATGCCTGATAGAATGGGCTAATTTAATAACAGAGATTTTACCAGATGATATAACAGAGATAACTATCGAAAAAGATTTGGAAAAAGGTTTCGATTATAGAAAAATTACCATAAAAGGAAAAGGTGACAGATATGAAAATATTAGCATTAGATAGTTCGGGAGTAGTAGCAACTACTGCATTAGTAGAAGATGATAATCTTATAGCCGAGTATACAATTAATTATAAAAAGACTCATTCACAAACACTTTTACCAATGATAGATGAAATTATACAAATGACAGAGACTGATATGGAAACAATTGATGCCATAGCAGTTGCAGGTGGACCAGGTTCCTTTACAGGATTGAGAATTGGTTCAGCTACGGCTAAGGGATTAGGTTTGGCACTTAATAAACCAATAGTGAATGTACCTACGGTTGATGGATTGGCATACAATATGTGTGGAACACAAAAGCTTGTTTGCCCGATTATGGACGCGAAACGTAATCAAGTGTATACCGGAATATATGAGTTCCAAAATAATGATATGAAAGTTATAAAAGAGCAGATGGCTGTAGATGTTATGGATGTTATAGGAATGCTAAATGAATTGAACAGGCCAGTTGTTTTTGTTGGGGATGGTATACCAGTATATAAAGCGACTATACAAAATGAACTTAAAGTGCCTTTTGATTTTGCACCGCTTCATATGAGTAGACAAAGAGCAGGAGCACTTGGAGCATTAGCTATACAGTATTTAAAAGCAGGAAAAGTAGAGACTGCTACAGAACATGAACCGGATTATTTAAGACTTTCACAGGCTGAGAGAGAACGTCTCGAAAAGGAAAAACTATGTCAGAAATAGAATTGGATATAATGAGGGTAGAGGATATAGAAGAAGTTGCAGAAATAGAAAAAGCAGTTTTTTCTATGCCTTGGTCAAAAGAAGCTTTTGAAGATACAATACAAAAAGATATGACTATATATATTGTTGCAAAAAAACAAGGAAAAGTTGCAGGGTATTGTGGTTTATGGATTAGTTTCGATGAAGCCGATATAATGAATGTGGCAGTTGATGCTAAATATAGAAGGCAAGGTATAGCACAGCAGATGCTTTTGTTTTTGATGGAACAGGCAAAGGAAAAAGGTGTTGAAAAGTTTACCTTAGAGGTTAGAGAAAGTAATCAGTCGGCTATAAATTTATACGAAAAGTTAGGCTTTAAATCAGTTGGCTTAAGAAAGAATTTTTATTCAAAACCAACTGAAAATGCTAACATAATGTGGAAAGAGTAGATAATAATGAAGTGTAACAAATGTGGCAAAGAAATATTATTAGGAGAAAAGACAGCTGTTGAGGATGTGTTGGTTGTCAGTAAGGATTGGGGATTTTTTTCTAATAAGGATGGAGAAAAACACAAGTTTATTTTGTGTGAAAAGTGTTATGATGAATTTGTTAAAACATTTGTTATTCCTATAAGTAAAGAAGAAAATAACGAACTTATATAATAAATTATAAGATAAAAACCGATATAAAATATATGAAATGAGGAAAAAGTATGTTAGATGTATGTTTGCTAGGCACGGGCGGTATGATGCCTCTTCCAAAGCGTTGGCTTACGTCGTTAATGACTAGATATAATGGTAGCAGCATTTTAATAGATTGTGGGGAAGGAACACAGATTGCAATAAAAGAACAAGGTTGGAGTTTTAAACCAATTGATGTGGTTTGTTTTACACACTATCATGCAGATCATATTAGTGGTTTGCCAGGATTGTTACTAACTATGGGCAATGCCGAGAGGACAGAACCGTTAACATTAATAGGACCAAGAGGGTTAGAACGAGTTGTTAATGCATTAAGAACAATTGCTCCGGAATTACCTTTTCCTATTAAATTTATTGAGTTAACAAGCCCGTTGGAAAAAATAGAAATAAATGGTTATGAGATAACAGCATTTCGTGTCAATCATAATGTTACATGCTATGGTTATAGTATTGATATCAGACGAGCTGGTAAATTTGACATAGAAAGGGCAAATGCAGCTAATATTCCTAGAATGTTTTGGAACAAATTACAGAAGGGAGAAAATATAGAATACGAGGGTCAAATTTTCACCCCTGATATGGTTTTAGGTCCGGCAAGAAAAGGAATAAAACTCACATATTGTACAGATACAAGACCAACACAGTCAATAATAGATAATAGTGTAGGTGCTGATTTGTTGATATGTGAAGGAATGTATGGAGAAAAGGGGAAGGAAGCTAAGGCGGTAGAGTATAAGCATATGACATTTTATGAAGCAGCTAAGATTGCTAAGACAGCAAATGTAAGAGAAATGTGGTTAACACATTTTAGTCCATCCCTTATACGTCCGGAAGAATTTATGGATGATGTGAGAAAAATCTTCCCTAATTCCTATGCAGGAAAAGATGGTAAATATGTGGAATTAGATTTTCCAGAAGATAAATAATAATTAGATTTTTCTAAAAAAGTAGCTAGAATTCAATATAAGTAAAGTAAGAAAAATAGAAAATGAATGGAACTAGATTTTCCAGAAGATAAATAGTAATTAGATTTTTCTAAAAAAGTAGCTAGAATTCAATATAAGTAAAGTAAGAAAAATAGAAAATGAATGGAACTAGATTTTCTATAAGATAAATAGTAATTAGATTTTTCCAAGAAAACAGCTAGAATCCAATATAAGTAAAGTTAGAAAACGGAAAGAGTATGGAATTGAGTTTCTTGGAAGATAACCAAAGTCTTATATAAAAAAAGTAAGAAGCAAGGGAACATGCGGATAGGATAAGTTTGAGAATAGGTTAGAAATGCAAAGATAAAATATACTGCGAAAATTGAAAAAAAGAAACAGGGTAGCATAGAAAATTGAATTGGAATCAGTCTAAGATTTGACTGCAGATACAAAGATGAAATATAGTGTAAAAAGGGTGTAAAAGTAGTAGTTATATTTTGAAGAAAAGATGTAGGAGGTATAAGTTATGAAGAAGTACAAAAATATCATTATAATAGCAGTATTAGCAGTAATAATTGTGGGGTATTATTTTTATTTAGCCAACCGACCTATTGAAAAAGCAGACAAGCCTGTTGAAGTTACAGAAATACAAAAAGTGCTGGATTACAGTATAGAATCAGCTACAAAAACACCAAGAGAGTGTGTTAAGTTCTATAGCAATATAATTAAATGCTTTTATAATGAAAAACCTACGGACGATGACATTGTAAATTTGGGCGCAAAAGCTAGAGAATTATTTGATGATGAATTATTAGCAAATAATGAAAACTCAATTTATTTAGGTGATTTAAAAAAGGATATTGATTTATACGCAACTAAGAAGAAAATAGTTATGAGTTATGCTGTTGAATCTGGTTCGGATGTGGAGTATTATACAACTGATGGATTAGAGTATGCCATCGTGAATGCTTCATATACATTAAGAGAAACAGAAGTTTTTGAAAAAACAAATGAAGAATATATATTAAGAAAAGATGACCAAGGTCAGTGGAAAATACTAGGCTGGCGTTTGGCAGCAGAATCAGTGGTAGAGGAAGAAAATGAATAAATCAGATAAAGATATTTTAATATTAGGAATTGAAAGCTCTTGTGATGAAACCGCAGCAAGTGTTGTAAAGAATGGCAGAGAAGTGTTATCAAATGTTATTTCATCACAGATAGAATTGCATAAGTTGTATGGAGGTGTAGTTCCAGAAATAGCATCCCGTAAACATATTGAAAAGATTAATCAAGTAATAGAGGAAGCATTAGAAGAAGCAAAAGTTACGCTGGATGACATAGATGGAATTGCTGTAACATATGGTCCGGGATTAGTAGGAGCCTTATTAGTAGGTGTTGCTGAGGCTAAAGCAATAAGCTATGCGAAGAAAATAGATTTAGTAGGAGTACATCATATCAGTGGACATATTTCGGCTAATTATATTGAACATAAAGAATTAGAACCACCATTTTTGTGCTTAGTAGTGTCTGGAGGACATACTCATTTAGTTAAAGTTAATCAATATGGTGAGTATGAGATTTTAGGTAAAACACGTGATGATGCAGCAGGAGAAGCATTTGATAAAGTAGCCAGGGCTATAGGCTTAGGATATCCGGGAGGACCTAAAATAGACAAATTATCAAAAGAAGGTAATGCAGATGCTATCAAATTTCCTAGAGCGCGTGTTGAGGACGCAGAGTATGATTTTAGCTTTAGTGGCGTTAAATCAGCTGTATTAAATCATATAAATGGGTGCAAAATGAAAGGTGAAGAAGTAAATGAGGCGGATATTGCCGCTTCATTCCAAAAAGCTGTAGTAGATGTATTAGTTTCTAATGCTATAGCTGCTGTAAATGCTAATGAATTGAAAAAATTGGCTATAGCAGGCGGAGTAGCATCTAACGGAACACTAAGAGAAGCGATGAAACAGGCCTGCGAGGAAAATGATATAGAATTCTACTATCCATCGCCAATATATTGTACTGATAATGCAGCAATGATAGCTGTGGCAGGATATTATGAATATATGAAGGGTGTTAGACATGGTTTGGATTTAAATGCTGTGCCTAACTTGAAACTATAAGTATTTATGATTTGACGCAGAATACTTGTGATTTTTTCTATGTGATGAGTGTGGAAAAAGTAATTGAACAATTAATTTGATACGATTAAACTCTTGTGTTAAATCATAAATGCTCCGTGAGAGTGTGTACCAATTCGAATGCGAAACATGTAAGATTAGGATTATACTAATTTGGCACCAAGACTTGCAAGAACGTCTTGAAATTGAAATATCTAATAAGCTAATAATGAGTAAATAAATCTGTTGTATATAACATAAATAGGATATAATTGCGAAGTAACAATAAAAAGTTCAAGACCAGATTGCTGAATGAGTAGTCTGGTTTTTATATTATTAAATAAAGAAAATAGAATTTGTTTAGTGGTGCATTAATATTGAGAAAAAGTTTGTGTAAATAAAAAGGCAGATAGTAGGGAAATAGAAAGAACACAATTTGATACAAAGCACCCATGCTCTTATTATGAAGAAGATTACAAAAAGAGAATTAATTTGGCAAGAGTACAATCTGGTATCGAATTGGAAATACTTGGAAAGTGTGCAACGAATTCCAAATATGTAAGTTTACGCTTATACGATTTCGGAACATACGATGTACAAGTGAGCCTTGATAAATGATTTTTTTCAAGATTATAACTGAGTGAAGTGAACAAGTTTAACAAGAAGTTTACACTTGGCATAGAATATTCGCGATTTTAGTTATGAGATGAATGTGAAAATTTTGCATTTTATTATAAAAGATAGAAAGGATAGATAATGGAGATTTGGACAATTATATTATACGATGCTAGAATATTAAGGTAAGCGGTGAATACATTAAAAATAGATATTTATAAAATATTGAGTAATTAGAAGAGCAACCAGGAGGATGAAGTTTATATGAAAAAAAATATTGCAATAGTATTAGCAGGGGGAAAAGGTAAAAGAATGGGAACGGAAATACCTAAACAATATATAGAAGTTTTTGGAAAACCTATATTAGCATATACGTTAGAAACGTTTCAAAATTCCGCACATATAGATGAAATTATTTTGGTAGCAGGAAAAGAGGAAGTGGAATTTTGTAAGGAAAATATTGTGGAAAAATATGGATTGAGCAAAGTAACTAATGTTGTGGCAGGCGGAAAAGAAAGGTATGATTCTGTGTATGAAGGACTAAAAGCGGCCAGTGGGGCAAATTATGTTTTTATTCATGATGGAGCTAGACCGTTAGTTGATGAAGACATTATATCAAGGGCAGAAAACTGTGTAAGAGAGACAGGAGCCTGCGTTGTGGGGGTAAAAGCTAAAGATACAATAAAAAAGGTTAATAAGGCAGAGTATGCAGTCGAAACGCTTGATAGAAATGAATTATGGCAGGTACAAACACCACAGGTTTTTGAGTATAAACTTGTACTACAGGCGTATGAAAATGCATTAAAAGGTGATACAACTAATATTACGGATGATGGGATGGTAGTAGAAGAGAATAGTCATGTGGCTGTAAAACTGGTAGAGGGTAGTTATGAAAATATAAAAATAACGACTCCGGTGGATATAACATTTATGGAAGCAATATTAAATAAAAGAGTACAAGGTAAATAAAAAAAGTATGAAAAAATCATATATAAATAGATAAGGATATAATAATCTTGTATTAAGATAACGAAGAATGAAAAAAAGAAGACAATAATTATTAGCATTAAGTTGCACTAGAAAATAATTTGAGGAAAGAATACTGTGTGGTCAAAATATAGAAAGTGTAAGCTTAATAGAGAACATCTTTATATGATGCAAAGGTTGAAAATACAGAAGTATTTCTGGGTTCGAATGTGAAAATATGCTTATTCTAATAGGAAAAAAATAAAAAGTAAAAGTTTTTTTAAAAAAGTGTTGACATAGTATGATATGGGTGATAGAATACTAAATGTCGCTGATGAGTGACAGGAATGATTCATTAAGAAGCGACAAAAAAAGTTAAAAAAATACTTGACAAGAACAAAAAGAAGTGCTAAAATAATCAAGCACGATATGGAGAGGTGTCCGAGTGGTTTAAGGAGCTGGTCTTGAAAACCAGTGATTCC
>CAYOMP010000107.1:7493-9751 GCA_964405075.1 uncultured Lachnospiraceae bacterium | reverse complement strand
TTCTCTTTCGCTCCAACCCATGAACATATCTACTAAATGGTTATAGTAATCACTGCTACTGCACACATAATTGTCTTCATTAGAATATCCTTTTTCTAAATCCGATTGAAGCATAGTTATATATTTTTCACTTTTTACACTGCCATCTTCATTATATATTGTCATCATTGTACCCGGTGCGGTTTTAACACACATTTCAGCTTTACCATCATTATTGAAATCATATACCATAAACTGCGTATAATGAGCACCTGACCTAATATTTACACCCATATCAAGACGCCACATTTGCCTTCCCGATAGCTTATAACAATCCAAATAGCATTTTCCAGTATATCCTTTTATTGACACGTCATGAGAATTAGTTGGATCCCATTTTACAATATACTCATATTCGCCATCTCCATCTACATCGCCTACACTCATATCATTTATTGTGTACGAATATTCTTCTCCAGATGGTGTTATACCACCTTTTGGAATGTTCATTGGAATTTCTAAATAATTATTATTTGTACTCCATATATTTACTTCTTTTGATTTTTCTATCTCGACGCCGTTTCTGACAACTGTAACGAAGTATTTATCATCTATTTTCCCCTCGCTATCTAAATAATTAGTACTATCTGTAACAAACGCTATTTTTTTATTATTTCTATAAACATTAAAATCAACACCCGTTAATCCTGTTTCACAATAACCACTTACTTCATTTTTCATAAGTCGCCAACTCAAAAAAATTCCTGTATTTGTTTTAACAGCAATCAGCCCACGATTCAACTTTTCCATTTGAACATCAAATACTTTTTTTATATCACTCTTTAACACATCAGATACTTCAATTTCTACATTATTCTTTACTTTTGCCACTTTAAAATAATGAGGGATATGAGATGCCATTTTCAACGTGTACTGGCAATCAACAACGTTTTCCATCAATTTGTATTTCATTGTTTTAGTGTTTTTATCAGCCCAATATACATTATAGCTATCTGCATCTTGGCTTTTTTCCCACTCTATAGTTATATAGTCATCTGCTAATTCTTTTATTTTCAAACCATTAATCATTTATTTCATTATCCTTTCCAACTACTTTTCTTTCACATAGCTTTCTCCTCGTTGCTCGTGTAAATCAAATTTAGGTGCTACAAAATATATTTGCAGCACCTATCCACACTGAATTTAAACAGTATTATTATTTTGTTGAATGCTGTGCATTAACTTCATCAATAACATCTTCACCACCCTGTGATAACCAATTATCCCAAGCTGCCTGTAATCCACTTTCATCAATCTGACCACATATATACTGTGTTCTGGCATCATCAATTATTTGATCTAAAGTACTTCCACTTAAGGAATATGTTGGTGAATTTACAAGGTATGCTGTTGCTGGATTAAACACTGCATATTTTTCATTTTCTTTTTTAATTTCATTTTCAAGCAATTTTCTATCAGTAAGCTCTACTGTTGGATTAGTTGCTGTTTCGTTTGGAATGTAAGGAATTGTCTGGTTCAATGCAATATATGCTTTTGCTGATACTGCATCATCCTTATCAAGGTCTACCAGATAATTATTTTCATCAAGTTCCCAATGTATTCCTTCTAATCCATATGCAGCAAGTGTAATCATTTCATCATCACACATTTTGTCAAGGAAATGTAAACATGCTTCTAATTTTTCTTCAGTATCGGCAGCTTTTGTAATTACAAAGAAACCATTATTACCTGTTGTAGCTAATGTATGGTCTTCAATAGTTCCAACTAGATTCATAGAAGCCGGCTGACTAGGATCAACTACTGATGGAATATTCTCTGTTACGAAATAATCCCAAATTCTTCTTGACTGGTCTAATACATCAATGAATATACCACATTCTCCATTTTTTACTCCATCCTGCCATGTTGCTGTATCTCTTACTGCCCAGTCCTGATAGATTAATCCATCATCATACATTTTCTTAATCCACTTTAATGCTTCCATATATTCTTCTGTTTGAAATACCGGAACAAGTTTTCCATCTTTTTCTACCCAACCATTTCCACATCCAAACCATGTTTGAATAATATCAAATGGTCCTGTGTATTTGCACATACATAAACCATAAGTATCGTTTTCTCCGTTTCCATCTGGATCTTCGTATGTAAATTTGTACATCATATTATATACATCTTCAATTGTCTTAGGTTCTTCTATACCTAACTTTTCTGCCCAATCAGCTCTATAACCCATTCCATATCTACCAATTGGTCTTGCT
>CAYOMP010000107.1:0-7483 GCA_964405075.1 uncultured Lachnospiraceae bacterium | reverse complement strand
CCAATTAACTGTCCATTAATTGTGATTCCTTCATTAACTGATGCATTTGCCTGTGAAAGGTTTGGATATTTTTCTGCATCAAACATATATTCATTTAAGTCCCAAAATGCTCCTGCTTCAGCAGCACCGACAATGGCAGCCGACATTGCACTTACAGAAATAATCATAGGCATATCTTCTGCTGATGCAAGTGTAAGACTTAATTTGTCTTCATAATTATCATCCGGTACCCATGTAAAATCAACATGAGTATTTGTATATTCCTCCATTTTAGCAATGACTTCTTCTGAATGTTCCCCTGACAATGGACTACCTTCATAATCATATGTCATCATTGTAATATTGGCTTTTCCCCCATCTGTTGTGCTTTCTGAACTCGCTGCAGTATCTTTACTTCCACCACAGCCTGCAATACTTCCTGTTAACATTGTAGCAGCTAATGTTACTGCCAACACTTTCTTCAATTTCATATTTTTCCTCCATTTCTTTAAATACATTATATATTAAAATGCTTACTCTTTTAAAAAAAGTAAGTATTTCTATCCTTTAACAGCTCCAACCATAACACCCTTTGTAAAATATGGCTGTACAAAAGGATATGCGATAAGTATCGGTACTGTAGCTACTACAGTTGCCGCCATTTTTACTGCTTTATCCGGTGGAACTCCCATAGAATCAAAATCCATCATTTCTGCCTGTATTCCCCCAGCAAGTAGTACAATTCTTCTTAATACTATCTGTACGGTTTCTTTTGCCGGATCATTTAAATAAATCATTGCATTAAAATAATCATTCCAATGACCTACTGCATAAAATAATGATATTGATGCTATTACTGGTTTTGACAAAGGCAATACAATTTTTGCAAAAATGCCCAAATCAGTACAACCATCTATTCTTGCAGCTTCATCTAATTCTTTTGGAATCTCCTGGAAGAAATTCTTAACTATTATCAAGTTAAATGGATTAATAGCTCCAAGAAGTATAAGTGCCCAAAACGAATTATATAATCCTAATTGTTTTACTACTAAAAATGTAGGTATCATTCCACCTGAAAAAAGCATTGTTATAATAACAAGATTTAATATTAAATTTCTTCCTTTCAAATGCGCTTTAGAAAGTGGATACGCAAATGTTGTTGTCAAAAACATATTGACAAAAGTTCCTACTATGGTTAAAAATAAAGAATTTCTTAAACCTCTGAATACCTCGCCGGTTTCAACAACATATTTGTACGCATTCAAGGAAATTTCACTTGGTATAATAAAAAATGCTTTTTCTGTAAGTTCCCTTTCGGTTGCAAAAGAACCTGCCACTACATAGAGGAATGGCAATAATGTTATTATTCCCACTATGCCTACCAACAGATATATAACAACCTGTGTTATTCTATCACCCATGCTTGATTTAATTCTGTTTTTTTTATTAGTTGTTACAGCTATATCCGCCACATTATCCCCTCCTTTTAATAAATTCCTGTTTCGCCTGATTTCTTAGCTATCCAGTTAGAACCCAATACCATAATCATACCTACAACTGACTTAAACAAACCTGCAGCCGTACTATATGAATACTGTGCATTTGTGATACCTTTTTGATAAATGTATGTATCAAATACTTCTGCTACCGATACGTTAAGAGAATTCCTCATAAGGAAAATCTGTTCATATCCTGTATTCAATATTGAACCAACTCTTAATATCAACATAATAATTATTGTTCCTTTGATTGCTGGTAATGTAATATGCCACATTAGCCTCCATCTTCCAGCTCCATCAACTCTTGCCGCTTCATATAACTCCATATCTACGCCGGCAAGTGCTGCTAAGAATATAATTGTTCCATACCCTGTTTCTTTCCATATGCTTTGCCCTACAATAAGTGCTCTAAAGTATTCCGGCAATGCCAAAAAATCAATAGTATGACCTATAATACTTTCAATAATCTGATTAATAATTCCATCATTAATATTAAATAGGTTATATGTTAAACTTGCTACTATAACCCAAGAAATAAAATGTGGAATATAAATGAATGTCTGCACCAGCCTTTTATACGTCTGACATCTTATTTCATTAAGTAATAATGCCAAAATTATTGGTGCCGGAAAGTAAAAAAGAAGACTTAATATTGAAATCCCCAATGTATTTTTCAACAACATCCAAAAATCTGAACCTTTGAAAAAATTTTGAAAATGAGTAAGTCCCACAAATTTACTTCCAAATATTCCTGTAAATGGACTGTATTGTTGGAATGCTATAACTATTCCCCCCATTGGTACATATCTAAAAATTAGAAAGTACAACGCACCAGGAATAAGCATAATATACAGCCACTTATGTTGCTTAAAGTATTTTAAAGAATTATTCTTAGAATTTTTCTTCTTTACTTTAGGCTGAACTGTTGCTATCTCGCTCATCAAATACCCTCCTATTCCATTTTCATTGTTCAAACGCTCCCTTTTGTGCATTTTTTATATTTTCTTGCCCCTAAGGTTTTGTTTATAGTGCAACTATACTATTCGCTTTCAATTACATCAATAATCAAATAATCTACTTTGCTTATATTTCCAACTTATCATTTTATATTTCTAATTATTTTGGCTAATTCACCGCATTTAAAAAAAGCAATAATCATTATATTATTCCAAACAAATTCTAAGTAAATAAAATGATTATTGCCTAATTATGCGTATTTTCGCCATACATAGCAAATACTCCATTTGTTGCATATATCAACAAATGGAGTATTTGGTGTAAAATCTATTCTGTTACATTTTTGTAGTTCTGTCTGTATTTTCCAGGTGTAGTACCAACATGCTTACTAAAAAATCTAATAAAATTCTGTGTATTGGTATAATTTAATTGTACGGCTACTTCCGCCACCGTCATATCAGTATTTAGTAATAATCCTTTTGCCTCTTGTATTTTGTACTCAGCAATATATTCACTAAATGTTGTATTCTTTTTACTTTTCATAATTTTCCAAATATAACTTGGATGATAATTAAGGCGTTGTGCACATTCAGAAAGAGTAATATCACCTTTTGTTTCTTCTATAATATCTTGTATTTTATCCATAATTTCTGATGAATGACTACTTCTGAAAGCATTCAATTCATCTATTATAGGTTCTACAACTTTAAATTTGTAAAAATTTCTAATCTTTTCCAAATCATATATTTGATTCAAACTATAAAACACGTTTACGCTATCTTCTTTGAATAATTCATCTACTAAAAGTCCTGCATTAGTTGCAACCATTATTATAGCCGTCATAAATCTTTGCATACAAAAGCAACTCTCACCACTTGACAACTTATTCTTTACAATACCATCTAAGAACAAATCGACAACCTCAAATGCTTTTTCCTTTTCACAAGCATCTACTGCTTCTTTTATATCTTTTTCAAGTATCAAATCATATGAATATGTACTTTGCTTATCCGTAATATCCGAATAATACATAATCTCACTACTGTTTGAATAATCATCTACACTAAAGCGATCGCAATTTTTTAACGCCTCTACGCTTTTATGATATGCGTCTCTAAACATAGTAATGTCCTCAAACACAGGACCAACGCCCATACTTATGTTTAATTCATATTCATCATTTACGAAGTGTTTCATTTCTTCATATATCTTATCAATTTTTTCTTCTAATATTTCTTGATTATCATCCATTAAAAATAGAACTATTGCTCTGGCGTGACATATAGCTGGCACCAACAACATTTTCTTGATTTCTTCAGGTAATTTTTCCAGGGCCTCAATTCTTATTGCATCTTGTTTCGTCTCATCATATCCATCCGTTTCTCCCGAACGTATATTTATGGAAATCACTGTTTTATACTGTTTAATCTCTATATTAAGCTTATTTGTATAATACTCCAGTTGTTCTTTCCTTATTTCACCTTTTATAAGTCTGGTAACAAAAAGCTCCTTTAACTGAGAGCGCTGGCTAACAATTGTATTTTCCATTTTAAATACAGGTTTATATATCCTATTAGTCCATATAATTGCAATTATTAATACAATAATACTAACTAATCCCATAACACCTGCAAAAGATAAAATATTAACCGCACCATCAAGTTCTAATGCCATATCATAGCTTACTATGTATGTCCAATCTAATACATCTGAAGTTCTAACAGCAATTTTGTACTCTTTGCCATTGGATATTTTCACACTATCCACTATATCTTCTCTTAAATCCTCTTTATGCAGTGCACAATAACTATATATTTCATCATTAGTAGTGTAAATAAGATTACCTTGTTTATCCAAAACTGTTATATAATTACTGCCTAAGTCTTCACTAAGAAGTTCTTCTATTCTCTGTTGATTTACATTTACAACCATAACAGCACAGGGAAGTTTTGTATTGGTAGGAAGTTTCATTATAAATGAAAGGTTGTTCAAATCAACCGTCTCTCTCGGCAAAGCTTTTGAACTGCCCCTACTTTGTCTGTTAAACCAAAAATCTCTCACCAATGTATCTTTTTCATACTGATATAATACTCTTACATCTTCTTTATTATTTAGCTCCTGAAATGGATACAACCCTCTATTGCTCAATACCCATCCTGTTTTAAAATTTACAAAAGAATATCCTGATATATATTCCGATAAATAAGTTGAACCATCAAGAACATCTATTGCTCCGACTAACTGTGAATACTCTGAATAACTAATCGGGCTGTTTAATAACCAATCTATCTCATCACAGTTAATGCTTTCTATATAATTTTTCCTAATATTCAGTAAAACACCGTCTACTCGGCTTTTCACCTGACCTGCTGTAGCTAATGCTGACGTATTTAATTTCTTTGTAACCTCAGATCTATATGTATTATAAGAGTATATTCCTAAAATAATTACCGGTACAAAAACGGCTGTCAAAATATATAGAAATAATCTATTTCTAAAATTCTCATTTTTATTTAAATGCTTCATTGATTTTGTTCCCCTTTAAGCGTCCCATAATTTTTGCCTAACATATCTATTATAAACAATTTTCTTACTTTTTTAAAGAGATTTTTAGTAATTAATTACAATTTATTATAATTAAACATATGAAAAAGCGTTAAATAGTCTAACTATTTAACGCCTTTATTTAACATTTTATCATTTAATGCTAATCTTCAAAAGCATCTTTCATTTTTTCAAAGAAACCTTTTTTCTTATGTTTTTCAGCTCCGTCCAAATTCAAATTCAATGAATTACCAGTAGCTTCATCAAATTTTCTCAGAAGATCCTTCTGCTCAGAGTTCAAATTCGTAGGAACCTGAACAATAAGTGTTACATAATGATCTCCTCTCATTTGCTTATTTCTTAATGATGGTACACCTTTTCCTTTTAATCTTACCTTGGTATCAGTCTGTGTACCTGGCTTAATTTCATAAATAACATCTCCATCAACGGTATTGATTAGCACTTCACCACCAATAGCAGCCTGTGCAAATGTAATTGGTGCGCTAGAGAAGATATTATATCCATCACGTCTGAATATTGGATGATTTTCAACTATTACTTCTACAAGTAAGTCGCCTCGTGGACCACCATTAATGCCTGGTTCACCTTTTTCTCGAATTCTAATGCTCTGACCATTGTCAATACCAGCCGGAATTGTAACAGATATTTTCTTTCTGCTGGCAATATATCCACTACCACTACAATCTGGACATTTTTCCTTAACAACCTTTCCTGTACCATTACAATCCGGACATGTTGTTACATTTCTTACCTGTCCAAATAAAGACTGAGATGTATAAACAATCTGACCTTTACCGCCACATTTTGTACATGTCTGTGGTTGTGTTCCCGCCTTAGCACCTGAACCATGACAACTCTTACATTCATCTTTTATTGTCAATTCTATCTCTTTTTCACAACCAAATACTGCTTCTTCGAATTTGACTCTTACGCTAGTTCTAAGATTAGCTCCCTGTCTTGGTCCATTATTAGGTCTTCTGCTTCTGGAACCACCACCGAAAATATCGCCAAAAATATCTCCGAATATATCTCCCATATCGCCACTAAAATCAAAGCCGCCAAAGCCGCCAGCTCCACCGCCGGCTCCGCCTTCGAATGCTGCATGACCAAATTGATCATACTGACGACGCTTTTCCGGATCACTTAAAATTGCATAAGCTTCTGATGCTTCTTTAAATTTCTTTTCAGCCTCCGCATCTCCAGGATTCATATCTGGATGATATTTTTTAGCTAATTGTCTATATGCTCTTTTTATGGTAGCGTCATCAGCACCTTTATCAACACCAAGGACCTCATAACAATCTCTTTTATCTGCCATATTAACCTCCATGTAAACTTAGAGAGCTCTCACTCTTGATAATGGCATAGGGACACATTGTAAATAATATGTCCCTAATTTCCATCTATAATTATTCTTTAATAGACTCTACTACAATTAGACTTCTTTGTAATCTCCATCTACTACATCATCTGCCTGGTAATCAGTTGTACCCTGTGCTCCACCCATATCTGGACCTGCACCTGCTGCCTGAGCCTGTTCATATACTTTAGCAAATAATTTCTGGGCACTTTCCATTAATTTTTCTTTTGCTGCTTTGATTTCATCAACCTGAGCATCAGACATATCTTCTGGATTAGAATTTGCAAGTAATTCTTTTAATGCATTAAGATCAGCTTCTACTGCTACTTTATCATTACTATCGATTTTATCTCCAACTTCTTCCATAGCTTTTTCAGTCTGGAATACCATAGCATCAGCATCGTTTCTTGTATCAATAGCTTCTTTACGTTTCTTATCCTGAGCTTCATATTCAGCAGCTTCTTTTACAGCCTTTTCGATATCATCATCTGACATATTTGAACCAGCTGTAATTGTAATATGCTGTTCTTTACCAGTTCCTAAATCCTTAGCTGATACGTTAACAATACCGTTTGCATCAATATCAAATGTAACTTCAATCTGTGGAACACCTCTTCTTGCTGGTGGGATACCATCTAATCTGAACTGTCCAAGAGACTTGTTATCTTTAGCAAACTGTCTTTCACCTTGTACAACATTGATATCTACTGCTGTCTGATTATCAGCTGCTGTAGAGAATACCTGACTCTTCTTTGTTGGAATAGTAGTATTTCTTTCGATTAATCTTGTTGCAATTCCACCCATAGTTTCAATAGATAATGATAATGGAGTTACGTCAAGAAGAAGTATTTCACCTGCACCTGCATCTCCTGCTAATTTACCACCCTGAATAGATGCACCGATAGCAACACATTCATCTGGATTTAATGTTTTTGAAGGTTCATGTCCTGTTAACTGTTTTACTTTATCCTGTACTGCCGGAATTCTTGTAGAACCACCAACTAATAATACCTTTGAAAGTTCTGAAGCTGTTAAGCCAGCATCTTTTAACGCATTCTGAACAGGTGTAGCTGTTCTTTCTACTAAGTCATGTGTTAATTCATCAAATTTTGCTCTTGTAAGG